>NZ_JANCPQ010000002.1:0-300000 GCF_024295825.1 Streptococcus sp. CF10-1
CAGATATGCAAGAGTATGCTTCTAAGACCTATGTAAACAATATTAAGGGAGGATTTGAGGGGAAAGCTGCAGATGCTGCCGAAACTTACTTGACACAGACCATGCAAACCCCTGCTTTACAAAGTCCGATCAAGAACTAGGAGAAAACTTGTGATGGATAAAAAGGAACTTCAGAAACTAGAGGATGAGCATAATCGTAAATTACGAGACTTAGAGCGTTTGGAGATGGATTTGGATGATGATTTCCACAAGTTTAGTAGGGAGACGGATCATCTCCTAGAGGCGCTTTCCTATGCATGCAGAGACAGTAGTTTTGCTGAAATTCAACCATATATCTTTGAGATAGAGAACAATTTAGATAACTATCATCAACTTTACAAGAGTCGTATAGAGAATGTGCTGGAAGCTCGCCATCAAGAGAATAAAAACTTTTATCGAAAGTTAGAAGAAAAGGAGCCATAACAAATATACCCTATAAGAGATATTTAGGTTAATTATAACGTTTTTTTATTATATTTGATAAATTGCAAGAATAAGCGCAACATTTACTCTAACTCATTCACTAGAGCTTCATAAACTGTTCTGTAAGTTAAACATTTTCGTGGTCGGTGATTGATATCATATAAGGCCTTGTTCAAAGCCTCATCAGAGATAGCAGCTAAATCTGTTTTCTTTGGAAAATATTCTCTTAGTAAGCCATTGGCGTTTTCATTGCTTCGTCTCTGCCAGGATGAATAGGCGTCCGCAAAGAAAAAGGAAATTCCTAAATTCTCTACCAGATGATAGCAGGCAAACTCTTTTCCCCTGCCTGAAGTGAAGGTTTTAAGAGCCTCTTTTGGAAATAGCTTACAAATTTGTTCGAAGGCTGAAAACACGGCTTTGGCTTTTCTGTCTGGTATCTTGAGAGCTAAGTAAAAGCGCGTTTTTGCTCTTGAATATTAAAACATATATTGCAACAAAATCAGTTAAATGATAGAGTATAGTAAAATTGAGCAAAAATGAGTTAAAATTGACCAGTACACATAAGAAAGTATCTCTACTAATGAAAATATAGAAATGTGAACGAAAAATAGACGTTCACATTTCTTTTTTTATTCTGCGGCTTGTTGCCAACGTTTTGCTAGCATATGAGACAGGCTAGAAATGGCAAAGTTAAAGATAAAGTAAATCAAGGCAATCAAGATATAAAGACTGAAGACCTGCTCTGGTTCGAAATAACGTCCCATGAGAATTTGACTGGCGCCAAAGAGTTCTTGTAGAGCGATAACAGAGTAGAGAAGGCTGGTATCCTTAATCACGGTCACAAACTGAGAAATGATAGCCGGTAGCATTTTACGGATTGCTTGTGGGAGAATGATGTAGTAGAGGATTTGCACTGAAGTGAATCCTTGCGACATTCCTGCTTCGTACTGACCCTTGTCCACGGCATTGAGACCGCCTCGGATAATCTCAGCTAGGGCTGCTGAGGTAAAAAGGGTAAAGGCCGTAATACCTGCTGGTGTGGACCTCATCTTAAAGACCAAAAAGATGGTGAAAATCCAGAGGAGGTTGGGAACGTTACGCACAAATTCGATATAAATGCTGGAGATGATTCGCAAGACAGGATTTTTCCCATTTCGCATAACTGCAAGTACCGTCCCGATCAGGGTAGAGAGGACAATGGCAATCAGAGAAATATAGAGGGTCAAGCCAAATCCTTTAAAGATAAAGGCTAGGTTATCTGGGGTCAAAACTTCTAAAATAGATTCCATAGTAACCTCCTAAAGTGAATAGGCTTTTTTGTTGGCTTGCTCCATCTTGCGACCAAATTGGGCAACAGGGAAGCATAGGACAAAGTAGAGAAGAGCAGCACCTAAAAAGGCTGGGATATAGTTTCCGTTGAGAGCCGACCAAGACTTAGTCACAAACATCAAGTCTACTCCAGAGATGATAGCAACTGTCGAGGTATTTTTGATGAGATTAACGATTTGGTTGGTCAATGGAGGGAGAATGATACGGAAGGCCTGAGGCAAGATAATCAAGCGCATGGCACTGATATAAGTAAAACCTTGCGACAAGGCGGCCTCCATCTGACCACTAGGAATAGACTGAATCCCTGAACGAATAACCTCAGCGATATAAGCGCCGTGATAGAGTCCGACGCAGAGAACAGCTGTCCAATAAATCGGAATCATGATGGTATGGTCACTGATAAGAGGCAAACCATAGAAGACGATGACAAACTGCACCAAGAGGGGAGTATTTTGGTAAAATTCGACAAAGATACGAGCCAAAACACGCAAGAATGGGCGTTTGCTGGTTGACATAGCCCCGAAGAAGATGCCCAAAACCATAGCGAGGATAAAGGAACCAACCGCTAGGGCAAGGGTGAAGAGGAAACCATTGAAAAATTGTCCAAAATCCTGAAAATAGGCTGTCCAAGATGATAAATCTGTCATGGGGTGTCCTCCTTAATCTGCTGTGTGGCTAGATGGTTTGAGCTTGTAACGGTCATAAAGTTTCTGCAAACTACCGTCCTTGGTCCATTTAGTGACCAAGCTATCAAGATAATCGTTGAGCTCGGTGTTTGATTTCTTGGTAACAATACCGTAGTCAGATGGCTTGAAACTATCATCTAGTAGTTCTGTCCGTTTACTAATGTAGCCAGAGAGGATAGAGCGGTCCACGGAAAAGGCATCAATACGGTGAGCGTGAAGGGAAGTAATCAATTCTGGGTAGGAACCAAGTTCGACGAATTTAAAGGTCAAGCCTTTCTTTTTACCCAGTTCAGTAATTAGGCGTTGGGTGATGGATCCTTGGGCAACCCCAATCGTTTTTCCGTTTAGGTCCTCAATGCTTTGGATGTTGGCAGATTTATTGACCAAAAAGCCAGAAGCATCCGTGTAGTAGGGACTTGTAAAGTTATAGAGTTTTTTACGTTCGTCTGTGATGGTGAAGGTTGCGATATCCATATCGACTTGTTCATTGTCTATGAGTGGTCCACGTGTTTGAGCGGTAACAGGAACGTAGCGAATCTTGACCTTGAGTTCGTCTGCAATCATCTTGGCCAAGTCCGTTTCGATACCAGAATAAGTCCCTGTCTTGGGATCCTTGTAGCCAAAATTTGGAACGTCTTGTTTGACACCGACAACTAGTTCGCCTCTTTTTTGAATGTCTGCGACGCTGGTATCAGCCTGAACTGGTTTGGCAGCAGCAAGGCTGAAAAGGCTAATCAATAATGCGGATAAAAAGAATTTCTTTTTCATAGGCGCCTCCTTATTTGACTTTGTCACTTTCGTGGTTGATAATTTTGCTGAGGAATTGCTGGGCACGAGGTTCGCTTGGATTGTCGAAAAAGTCATCGACATCTGTCGTATCCACCAAAACTTCTCCGTCGGCCATAAAGATGATACGGTCAGCAACTTCACGGGCAAAGCCCATTTCGTGGGTAACGATGATCATGTTCATCCCGTCATGCGCTAGTTTTTGCATAACTGCTAGTACATCACCGATGGTTTCAGGGTCAAGAGCAGATGTTGGCTCATCAAAGAGGAGGAGTTCCGGATGCATGGCAAGACCACGAGCAATGGCGATCCGCTGTTTTTGTCCACCAGATAGCATGGCTGGATAGGAATCTTTCTTGTCCCACATATTTACAAATTCCAGATATTTTTGGGCTGTTTTTTCAGCTTCTTTTTTATCAATTCCTAGAACTTTCACGGGAGCAAGTGTCACGTTTTCTAACACTGTTTTGTGTGGATAAAGGTTAAAATGTTGAAAAACCATGCCGACTTCCTTACGAAGAGGAACTAAATCTTTCTGACTAGCACCTGATACTTGATGTCCATTAACTAGGAGACTTCCTTTGTCAACAGCCTCCAAACCATTGATCGTACGGATAAGAGTGGACTTCCCGGAACCAGAAGGTCCTAGAAGGACAACAACTTGTCCTTTTTCAAAACGGAGATTGATGTCGCGGAGTGCGTGATAGTCTCCGTAATATTTTTCGACGTTTTTAAATTCTACTAAAGCCATGAGAGATCTCCTTTGCGTTAGATTTTATAACATGATTCTACAACAAAAGAATGTTCTTGTCAAATCATATCTGAAAAAAATTCACTAAAATGTTATAAAAAAGCAATCTGGATAGAGAAAATGTCTAAATCATGTTATAATGAAACGATAGAATTCTTAGAAAGAGTGGATGTTTTTTTGATAACTCCTACTTATGAATGGCAGTTTGCCCCGCAGGTTGAAGATGCGGATTTTACAAAGATAGCCAAGAAGGCTGGACTGGGTCCTGAGGTGGCTCGGTTATTATTTGAAAGAGGGATTCAGGATGAAGAAAGTCTAAAGAAGTTTTTAGAACCTTCTTTAGAGGACTTACATGACCCCTATCTGCTCCATGATATGGACAAGGCAGTGGAACGGATTCGTCAGGCCATTGAAGAAGGGGAAAACATTCTCATCTATGGAGACTACGATGCGGATGGTATGACTTCAGCTTCGATTGTGAAGGAAAGTTTGGAACAGCTTGGCGCCGAGTGCCGAGTTTATCTGCCAAATCGTTTTACCGATGGCTATGGTCCCAATGCCAGTGTCTATAAATACTTTATCGAGCAAGAGGGAATTTCCTTGATTGTGACAGTGGACAATGGGGTTGCAGGTCATGAAGCCATTGAATTGGCCCAGTCTATGGGAGTGGATGTCATTGTGACCGACCACCATTCCATGCCGGAAACTCTTCCTGATGCCTATGCGATTGTTCACCCCGAGCATCCAGATGCGGACTATCCTTTCAAATATCTAGCTGGTTGCGGAGTGGCTTTCAAGCTGGCTTGCGCCCTTTTAGAAGAAGTGCAAGTTGAACTACTGGATTTGGTTGCTATCGGAACTATTGCCGATATGGTGAGTTTGACGGATGAAAACCGTATCATGGTTCAATATGGTCTGGAAATGTTGGGGCATACTCAGCGCATCGGTCTGCAAGAAATGCTGGACATGGCTGGGATTGCTGCTAACGAAGTGACAGAAGAAACGGTTGGCTTTCAGATTGCCCCTCGTTTAAATGCCTTGGGGCGCTTGGACGATCCTAATCCCGCCATTGATTTGTTGACTGGCTTTGATGATGAGGAAGCGAACGAGATTGCCCTCATGATTCATCAGAAAAACGAAGAGCGCAAGGAAATCGTTCAGTCAATCTATGAAGAAGCTAAGACCATGGTGGATCCTGAAAAGAAGGTCCAGTTTTTGGCTAAGGAAGGCTGGAATCCTGGCGTTCTGGGTATCGTTGCTGGTCGTTTGTTGGAAGAACTAGGGCAGACAGTCATCGTTCTTAATATAGAAGAAGGTCGTGCCAAGGGCAGTGCTCGTAGCGTGGAAGCTGTCGATATTTTTGAAGCCTTGGATCCTCATCGAGACCTCTTTATCGCCTTTGGCGGCCATGCTGGTGCAGCAGGAATGACACTGGATGTTGAGAAACTTTCAGATTTATCTCAGGTTTTGGAAGATTATGTCTGTGAAAAAGGCGCAGATGCTAGCGGCAAGAATAAGTTAAATCTAGATGAAGAGCTAGACTTGGAGATGCTTAGCTTGGAAACGGTCAAAAGTTTTGAACGCTTGGCACCTTTTGGAATGGACAATCAGAAACCTGTCTTTTATATCAAGGATTTTCAGGTTGAAAGTGCTCGTACAATGGGAGCAGGCAATGCCCATCTCAAACTAAAGATCTCCAAGGGTGAGGCGAGTTTTGAAGTGGTAGCCTTCGGACAAGGTAGATGGGCGACAGAGTTTGCTCAAACAAAAAAACTTGAATTGGCAGTCACCTTGTCTGTCAATCAATGGAATGGGCAAACTGCCCTCCAGTTGATGATGGTGGATGCGCGTGTGGAAGGTGTTCAACTCTTTAACATTCGTGGGAAGAATGCAGTCTTGCCAGAAGGGGTTCCGGTCTTGGATTTCCCTGGAAAAGTGCCAGATTTGGCGAATAGTGATGCTGTGGTTGTGAAGAATATTCCTGAAGATATTACCTTGCTGAAGACCATTTTTCAGGAGCAACATTTCTCTGCCGTCTATTTCAAAAATGACATTGACAAAGCCTATTATCTGACAGGTTATGGGACCAGAGAGCAGTTTGCCAAATTGTATAGGACTATTTACCAGTTCCCAGAGTTTGATATTCGCTACAAGTTGAAAGATTTGGCAACTTATCTCAATATCCAACAAATCTTGCTGGTCAAGATGATCCAAGTCTTTGAAGAGCTGGGCTTTGTGACGATCAAAGATGGTGTCATGACAGTCAATAAAGAAGCGCCGAAAAGGGAAATTGCTGAAAGTCAGATTTACCAAAATCTCAAACAGACCATTAAAGACCAAGAAATGATGGCGCTGGGTACCGTGCAAGAAATGTATGATTTTTTAATGGAGTTATAGATGGAAAGGGACTGAGCTGACCAATCTCGGTCTCTTTTTGTCGGATAAATGCTTGATGTGGGAGTGGTTGATAAGACGGTCTTTTGAGTGGTTCACTGATGTGAAAATTGGGGAAAACGATTCATTTTTTATTCTCTTCTATCACTTTATACGATGTCTGCTTTTAAACCTTATGTAGTAAAAGTATAAATTTTTGTAACATGACTAAAATATAACTCTAAACTAACTGACATGTAAATCAAGTATGATTTTCTTATCAAGAAAATATAAGGGGAATCCAGTTATGAAAAAAACAGCTACGAAACTGACTCTTGGTTTGACTTCTACCGCTATTTTAGCTACAGTTGGTGCTCAAACTGTGCACGCGAACTCTTACGTTGTCCAAGACGGTGATTCATTTTATGCCATCGCAACTGCAAACGGCATGGATCCGCATGAGTTGGCAGCTTTGAATGGAAAAACCATCTTTGACACTATCCACCCAGGGGACGTATTGGAAGTGAGTGGTTCCGCTCAGGCTAGCTCAACCTACAGTGCTCCAGCTAGCACTGCGAATGTGGTATCAGATACAGAAGATGTTGTCGAAAAGACTCCGACAAACTATGGAAACTCTTATCCTGTTGGTCAGTGTACATGGGGCGTGAAAGAATTGGCACCTTGGGCTAGCAACTGGTGGGGAAATGCCAACACGTGGGCAATCTACGCGAGCGCTCAAGGCTATAAGACAGGAAGTGTTCCAGTAGTAGGAGCAATCGCCGTTTGGGACGGTGGTGAATATGGACACGTTGCTTATGTAACAGATGTTCAAAGTGAAAACTCTATCCAGGTATTGGAAGCAAACTACAGACGTCAAAAGCAGATTGCGAATTACCGTGGCTTCTTTAATCCTCATGAATTTTTAGGTAACGTCACTTATATCTATCCAAACTAAAGATGATAAAAAGATTTAGAATTTCTAAGTCTTTTTTCTTTTTGAAAAAATTTCCTATCGTTACCCTCCATCTTAGTGGCTAATTGCTGAAAATTTTTAGATTCTGTAGCGAACAGGAAATTCTCGCTTTTGCATGTAGATAAATCATGTCTTTGTAGAAAAAAGTTCTCAAGTCGAGAGGTAAAAGTAAGTTTTTTGAACTAAAAGAGAAATTTAGAGTTCGAGAAAGGTATCTGAAATCAAATTGATTCAGAAAGCCCATATTTTTGGTGGTACAATCGTTCCATTATCTTCGTTGAAGCCTCCAAAAGAGAAGTCAAAGTAAAAGAATTCGATTCACAGTAGTGACTAATCTCTAGTTAAAAACCGATCTTCGTTTTGAAAATAATCAAAAAAATGGTATAATGGTAGGAAAAGATTCGGCTGAAAGTTTGAGAACTTTTAGAATAAGAGGGTAAATTCACCCTATAATCAAGATAAATGAAGTTTCGGAGGAAAAATGAGTAATATTAGTTTAACAACACTAGGTGGTGTACGAGAAAATGGGAAAAATATGTACATCGCTGAAATCGATGGTTCTATTTTTGTTTTGGATGCTGGACTTAAATACCCTGAAAATGAACAACTAGGGGTTGATGTCGTCATTCCAAATATGGACTACCTTTTTGAAAATAGCGACCGTATCGCTGGGGTCTTCTTGACCCACGGACATGCAGATGCTATTGGTGCCTTGCCTTATCTTTTAGCAGAGGCTAAGGTGCCTGTGTTTGGTTCTGAGTTGACCATTGAGTTGGCAAAACTCTTTGTTAAAGGCAATGATGCTGTTAAGAAATTCAATGACTTCCATGTGATTGATGAGGATACGGAGATTGACTTTGGAGGAACTGAGGTTTCCTTCTTCCGTACAACTCACTCCATTCCAGAAAGTTTGGGAGTCGTCTTGAAAACTCCAAAAGGTAGCATTGTTTACACAGGGGACTTCAAGTTTGACCAGACTGCTAGTGAATCCTATGCGACGGATTTTGCTCGCTTGGCCGAGATTGGTCGTGATGGTGTCTTGGCGCTCCTCAGTGATTCAGCCAATGCAGATAGCAATATCCAGGTGGCGAGCGAGAGTGAAGTTGGAGACGAAATTACCCAGACCATTGCAGACTGGGAAGGTCGTATCATCGTTGCCGCAGTTGCCAGCAACCTTTCTCGTATCCAGCAGGTTTTTGATGCTGCAGCAGATACAGGTCGCCGAGTTGTTTTGACTGGATTTGATATTGAAAATATCGTCCGCACTGCGATTCGACTCAAAAAATTGTCTCTAGCCAATGAAAGTCTCTTGATTAAACCCAAAGAAATGTCTCGTTTTGAAGACCATGAGTTGATTATCCTTGAGACTGGGCGTATGGGTGAGCCTATTAATGGACTTCGTAAGATGTCTATTGGACGCCACCGCTATGTGGAAATCAAAGATGGAGACTTGGTTTATATCGTAACGACTCCATCTATCGCCAAAGAAGCCGTCATGGCGCGTGTTGAAAATATGATCTACCAAGCTGGTGGTGTGGTGAAACTCATTACCCAAAGCTTGCGAGTATCCGGACACGGGAATGCGCGTGATTTGCAGTTGATGATCAATCTTTTGCAACCAAATTACCTCTTCCCTATCCAAGGGGAGTATCGTGAGTTGGATGCGCATGCCAAGGCTGCAATGGCAGTTGGAATGTTGCCAGAACGCATTTTCATCCCTAAAAAGGGAACGACCATGTCTTATGAACATGGAGATTTTGTTCCAGCTGGAGCAGTTCCTGCAGGTGATGTCTTGATTGACGGAAATGCTATCGGAGATGTTGGAAATGTCGTCCTTCGAGACCGTAAAGTCTTGTCAGAAGATGGAATCTTTATCGTGGCAATCACTGTCAACCGTCGTGAGAAGAAAATTGTGGCCAAGGCCCGTGTTCATACGCGTGGATTTGTTTACCTCAAGAAGAGCCGTGATATTCTCCGTGAAAGTTCAGAATTGATTAACCAAACGGTAGAAGAGTATCTTCAAGGTGATGACTTTGACTGGGCAGATCTCAAGGGCAAGGTTCGTGACAATCTGACCAAGTACCTCTTTGATCAAACCAAGCGTCGTCCAGCAATCTTGCCAGTCGTGATGGAAGCAAAATAATAAGCAGCATACCTACAGAAAAAGTCGAAATTCGGCTTTTTCTTATAGAATAGTAAAAGGAGACAACCATGGCAGTTATGAATATTGAGTATTACTCAGAAGTTTTGGATATGGAGTGGGGTGTTACCGTACTCTATCCAGATGCTAGTCGGGTGACTGAACCAGATTGCGCAGATATTCCTGTTCTTTACCTTTTGCACGGAATGTCAGGAAACCAAAATAGCTGGCTCAAACGTACCAATGTCGAACGCTTGTTGCGTGGAACCAATCTTATTGTCATCATGCCCAATACTAGCAATGGCTGGTACACAGATACTCAGTATGGGTATAACTACTATACTGCTCTAGCAGAAGAACTCCCCCAAGTCATGAAACGTTTCTTTCCCAATATGACCAGCAAGCGAGAAAAAACTTTCATAGCAGGCCTCTCCATGGGAGGATATGGTTCCTTCAAACTCGCTCTATCGACAAATCGTTTTTCTCATGCGGCTAGTTTTTCTGGTGCGCTCAGTTTTCAGGAATTTTCTCCTGAAAGTCAGGATTTGGGATCACTTGCCTACTGGCGAGGAGTTTTTGGAGAAATCAAAGACTGGACAGCTAGTCCTCATTCGCTTGAAAGTCTAGCTGCGAAATCCGATCAAAAGACAAAACTATGGGCTTGGTGTGGAGAGCAAGACTATCTCTACTCTGCCAATAATCTCGCGGTGAAAAACCTTAAAAAACTTGGTTTTGAGGTGACCTATAGTCATAGTCCAGGTAAGCACGAGTGGTACTACTGGGAAAAACAATTGGAGCGTTTTTTGGCTACCTTACCAATTGACTTCAAATTAGAAGAGAGACTGAGTTAGTTTTTATAAATGAACCAATATTTATAGTTGTTTTTGGCTTAAAAATAATGATGGAAGTCAGTTTTTGCTAGACTTTTCAAACGAAAGTAGTAGAATAGTAGAGAGATACTAGTTGAAAGAGAGAATCTTATCAAGAAAACTAGTATTCCAATGAATATTTGCATAGTATATGAATTAGTAATAGTGAATTGATTTATACTAATTAAGTAGTGCTAAAAGAAAGGGAGACAGATGTTTGATTATAAAATAGGAATTTCTGAAGAAGAGCATGATACATTCGTTATTCAACACCCACAAGTTAATCTGTTACAGAGTAGTTCTTGGGCTAAGATAAAAGATAATTGGGGGAATGAGCGTTTAGGTTTTTATAAAAATGGAGAATTGGTAGCTGTTGCGAGTATTCTTATAAAAAAATTACCACTTGGTTACACTATGATGTATATTCCAAGAGGGCCAATAATGGATTATCAAGATAAGGACTTGGTAAGATTTGTGATGAAAAGTTTAAAACAATTTGGGTCTTGTAGACGGTCTGTTTTTATTAAGTTTGATCCGTCTCTAATCTTAAAACAATACCCTATTGACAAATCTTCTAAAGAATTTGCTGACAGTAGGACAACTATAGAAGCTGTTCAAAATTTAAAATCTGCCAATTGCCAATGGTCTGGTAGAACTAAAGCTATGGCTGAAACAATACAACCACGTTATCAGGCTAATAGAATACTTAAAGAAGGGGTAGATTCGGATTTTCCAAAGCATACCAAGAGGTTAATGAAAGATGCTATAAACAGAGGTGTTGTTACATATAGAGGGACCTTGTCAGATATATCAGATTTTGGGACTATTATATCTTTTACAGAACGTCGGAAGAATGTTGCACTTCGTAATCAGGAATATTTCCAAAGATTAATGGAAATTTATGGAGATGATGCCTATTTACATCTAGCGAAGATTAACCTTCCGGATCGTCTGATAAAGTATAAGGAGCAGTTGTCCCAGATAAAAAAAGATTTAGCTGAAACATGCGAGCATCAAAAAAAGCGTCTAACCAAACTAAAACAGCAGGAAAAATCTATTGAAAAATATATTGTAGAGTTTGAAAAACTTGTTCAACAATATCCAAAAGAAATAGTTATAGCTGGGATACTTTCTGTGTCATTTGGTAATACACTTGAAATGCTTTATGCTGGAATGGACGATAGGTTTAAAAAGTTTTACCCTCAATATATTCTTTATCCAAAAGTGTTTGAGGAATCGTATAAAGATGGTAAAATTTGGGCTAATATGGGAGGTATTGAAGGTACTTTAGATGATGGATTGACTGATTTTAAATCTAACTTTAGTCCTGTTGTTCAAGAATATATTGGAGAGTTCACTCTGCCAGTAAATTTTTTGTATCATTTGGCTAACTATCTTTATCAACTTCGTAAAACATTAAGAAAAAAACATAGAAAGTAAGTATATGGTACTAATTACACTCACGAAAGAGGATTTTCAGGCTTATTCTGATCAGGTTTCTTCTAGTTCCTTTATGCAATCGATCCATATGGGAGACTTGTTAGAAAAAAGAGGGGCTCGAATCGTTTATCTTGCTTTGAAACAAGAAGGAGAGATTCAAGTTGCAGCTCTGGTTTTTAACTTGCCCATGCTGGGTGGTCTGCATATGGAGCTCAATTCGGGGCCGATTTATACCCAACAAGATGCTCTTCCAGTTTTTTATGCGGAGTTAAAAGAATATGCCAAGCAAAATGGTGTATTAGAGTTGCTTGTAAAACCTTATGAAACTTATCAAACTTTTGATAGTGAAGGTAATCCAATAGATGCTGAGAAAAAAAGTATTATTCAAGGTTTGACTGATTTAGGTTATCAATTTGATGGCTTGACAACAGGTTATCCTAATGGAGAAGTCAGCTGGCATTACATCAAAAATTTGCAAGATTATGATGCTGTTTCCTTATTGAAATCTTTTAATAAAAATAGTATTCGCAACATTCAGTCAGCTTTTGATTTCAATATTCTTATTCGAAATGCAGAACGGGAAGAAATTCCAATATTCAAAAAAATTATCGAAGAAACAGGTAAAAGACAAGGTTTTGAGGATAAGAATTTAGATTATTACTTTAAATTGTATGATATGTTTGGAGATAAGGCTGATTTCCTAATTGCTGAAGTCAATCCGCAACAGTCTATAGATGCTTTAAATGTGAAGATGGCTAGTCTTGACAAGAAGTCGAAACAATTTCACCAGCAATATCAAGCTTTGCAAAAGAAAAAAGATTTTCTAACTAGCTTGGATAGTGAGTCTGGCAATGTTGCTCTAGCTTGTGCTTTGATAATCTACACAAATACAGAGGCAACTTACTTGTTTGGGGGGTCGTACGCAGAGTACCAGAAGTTCTCAGCTCCATTTTTACTTCAATATCATGCGATGAAGCAGACAGTGCAACGAAATATCCATCAATACAACTTCCTAGGGATTCAAGGGATTTTTGATGGTAGTGATGGCGTTTTGCGTTTTAAACAAAATTTTAATGGCTATATTGTGCGTAAGGCTGGAACATTTCGTTATTATCCATCTCCATTGAAATATAAGTGTATTCAATTGTTAAAGAAATTATTAAGACGTTGAGTTTGTTTAGGTTTCTTTCAGCTTTCTTCAGTAAAATAGAGAATCTATCTTGATCAAGGAGAATGTGATTTCAAGATAGGTTCTTATTTTTATGAAAGGTGGGACGTCATGTTCTGGATTATTCGATTATTGTTCCGATTTCTTTTGGGAATTTGGCGTTTCTTCTGGCGTCTGGTTTGGACCGTGGTTATTCTACTTCTCATTGCCTTTGGAGTGGTTTGGTATCTGTCTGGTGATTTTCATTCTGCGGTCAATCATGTTGAAAAAATGAGCCAGATTGGTCAAGGTGGCTGGAATCAATGGAAGGAGACGGGAACGCTGGAAGTCTTGTCTCAGACAGACAGTCACCAACATGCAGAAGGCAAGTGGGCTCAGGCCTCAGCTCGCATCTATATTGAACCTCAAATGGATGAGACCTTCCAAGGTGCCTATGCAGAAGCCATAAAAAACTGGAATCAAACGGGAGCCTTCACCTTTGAGGTGGTTGCGGATCCTAGCCAGGCAGATATTGTGGCAAGTGAGATGAATGATGGATCGACCGCTGTAGCTGGTCAAGCCGAGAGTCAAACCAATTTGTTGACCAATCAATTTATATCTGTAACGGTTCGCCTGAATCACTATTATCTATCCAATCCAAGTTATGGTTATTCTTATGAACGGATCGTGCACACGGCGGAGCACGAGCTGGGACATGCCATCGGATTGGATCATACCAACGAGACTTCTGTCATGCAGCCAGCAGGTTCCTACTATGGGATTCAGCCTCAGGATGTGAGAGCTGTTCAAGAACTCTATACCAGTAGCGACTAGATGAAGTCGGTGCAATCCGAAATGAAATCAAAGCTCCTCCATCAAGTGACCGGTGGGGCTTTTTGTTCGTCCTGTCACGGCCTTTTTGCTATAATGGAACTATGAATAACTTGATCAAATCGAAACTGGAGCTCCTGCCGACCAGTCCTGGATGCTACATTCACAAGGATAAAAATGGCACCATTATCTATGTAGGAAAGGCTAAAAATCTACGCAATCGCGTGCGGTCCTACTTCCGTGGAAGTCACGATACCAAGACGGAGGCACTGGTGTCTGAAATTGTAGATTTTGAATTTATCGTCACTGAGTCCAATATTGAGGCACTTCTCCTAGAAATCAACCTCATCAAGGAAAATAAGCCCAAGTACAATATCATGCTCAAGGATGACAAGTCTTATCCCTTCATCAAAATCACCAATGAGCGCTATCCTCGCTTGATTATCACCCGTCAGGTCAAGAAGGACGGCGGTCTCTACTTTGGCCCTTATCCAGATGTGGGGGCAGCCAATGAAATCAAGCGACTACTGGATCGGATTTTCCCTTTTCGGAAATGTACCAACCCGCCCTCTAAGGTCTGTTTTTACTACCATATCGGCCAGTGTGTGGCCCATACCATCTGTAAAAAAGATGAGGCCTATTTCCAGTCCATGGCTCAGGAGGTTTCTGACTTCTTAAAAGGACAGGATGACAAAATCATCGATGACCTCAAGGGAAAGATGGCATCCGCAGCACAAAGTATGGAGTTTGAACGTGCAGCGGAATACCGTGACCTGATTCAGGCCATTGGAACGCTTCGGACCAAGCAACGGGTCATGGCGAAAGATTTGCAAAATCGTGACGTCTTTGGCTACTATGTGGATAAGGGCTGGATGTGTGTTCAGGTTTTCTTTGTACGTCAAGGAAAACTCATCGAGCGGGATGTCAATCTCTTCCCCTACTACAATGATCCGGACGAGGACTTTTTGACCTATGTGGGACAATTCTATCAAGAAAAATCCCACCTGGTTCCCAATGAGGTGCTGATTCCGCAGGATATCGATGAAGAAGCCGTTAAGGCTTTGGTGGATACCAAGATTTTCAAGCCCCAACGTGGAGAGAAAAAACAACTGGTCAATCTAGCCATCAAAAATGCCCGTGTTAGTCTGGAGCAGAAGTTCAATCTGCTAGAAAAATCAGTCGAAAAGACCCAAGGAGCTATTGAAAATCTGGGACGCTTGCTCCAAATCCCGACCCCAGTCCGTATCGAGTCCTTTGATAACTCTAATATCATGGGAACCAGTCCTGTTTCAGCTATGGTGGTCTTTGTCAATGGCAAACCGAGTAAAAAAGACTACCGAAAGTACAAGATAAAAACGGTTGTTGGCCCAGATGACTATGCTAGTATGCGAGAGGTTATTCGCAGACGTTATGGCCGAGTTCAACGTGATGGTTTAACCCCGCCAGATTTGATTGTCATTGATGGGGGGCAAGGTCAAGTCAATATCGCTAAGCAAGTCATCCAAGAAGAGCTAGGTTTGGATATCCCAATTGCAGGTCTGCAAAAGAATGATAAGCACCAAACCCATGAATTGCTCTTTGGAGATCCGCTGGAAGTGGTGGAGTTGTCTCGCAATTCTCAGGAATTTTTCCTCCTCCAACGCATTCAAGATGAGGTACACCGCTTTGCTATCACTTTCCACCGCCAACTGCGCTCAAAAAATTCCTTTTCTTCACAACTGGATGGGATTGAAGGATTGGGACCTAAACGCAAGCAGAATCTCATGAAGCATTTTAAATCTCTCGCTAAAATCAAGGAAGCCAGTGTAGATGAGATTGTCGAAGTTGGGGTACCAAGGGCAGTCGCAGAAGCTGTTCAGAGAAAGTTGAACCCGCAGGAAGAAGTGGAGTTGGCTCAAGTAGCGGAACCATTAAGAGAATTGGAATAAGTATCTAGATAGAAAGTAGAAGAAATGAATAGGTGAGATTTGACAGAGATATACTCCTTTTTTTACGATTTGCTTACTTTGGGAATTCAAAAGATTTATTTTTGGCTGCAACTACAAGAGCCTATCTGGATTTTAATCGAACCTTGCGATTTCATGGCATGCCAGATGAACAGCGCTTGGAGATGAGAAATCGGGCCTCTAAGAGTATCAAAGAAGCGATTTTAAATCTCTTGAATCGGGACAAGCTGTGTCAAACTGATTTTGATAGTTGGCATCATAGGACTTGTGATGTTCTGATAGATTGCTATCGCTCAAATGGGATTCGATTCACTTATGGTCATGCTCAAAAGTGGATTAATATGACGTTCAAGTATCTGTATATGCTTGAAGCTGTAACCCTAGACTTCGTTTTTCCTTTTTTACACGTACCGATAGATAACATCGTGTTAGAGAGGGCTAAAAAACAGTTGTGTATCCCCAGACCTTCTCAAGTGTGGAGTAGTTGGGGAGATTACGCTTTCTATCTTCAATATCAAGGTTATTTGAGACAAAGAATAGGCAAGGGAAATCCTCTTCGTTGGGAGTTTCACAATTGGCTAGATGAAATAGAAAAAGGAAACCATCATGAACCATAAAATCGCAATTTTATCAGATATTCATGGAAATGTGACTGCCTTAGAAGCAGTGATTGCAGATGCTAAAGCACAAGGAGTCAGTGAATACTGGCTCATGGGAGACATTTTCCTCCCTGGTCCAGGTGCAAATGACTTGGTCGCTCTGTTAAAGGAACTTCCTATCACGGCAAGTGTTCGAGGCAATTGGGATGATTGTGTCCTTGAGGCTTTAGATGGGCAATATGGCTTGGAAGACCCACAGGAAGTCCAGCTCTTGCGTATGACGCAGTATTTGATGGAGCGAATGGATCCTGCAACGATTGACTGGCTACGAAGCTTACCTATGCTAGAAAAGAGAGAAGTTGACGGACTGCGTTTTTCTCTTTCTCATAATTTGCCAAATAAGAACTATGGTGGTGACTTGCTAGTTGATAATGATACAGAGAAATTTGACCAACTCCTAGATGATGAAGTTGATGTGGCAGTCTATGGTCATGTTCACAAGCAGTTGCTTCGTTATGGCAGTCAAGGGCAACAAATCATCAATCCAGGGTCGATTGGCATGCCCTATTTTAATTGGGAGGCGTTAAAAAATCACCGTGCCCAGTATGCCGTGATAGAAGTGGAAGATGGAGAATTGGTAAACATTTTATTCCGAAAAGTTTCCTATGATTATGAAGCAGAGTTAGAATTAGCCAAGTCCAAGGGGCTTCCTTTTATCGAAATGTATGAAGAACTACGTCGAGATGACAACTATCGAGGGCACAATCTAGAACTCTTAGCTAGTTTAATTGAAAAGCATGGGTATGTGGAGGATGTGAAGAAATTTTTGGAGGCTATAAAGTCAGAATATAAGGTAGACTAGTTTCTTAAAACCCCTGAAAATTAGTTGGAACTGGATGAGGAAAAATCTGATTTTAATGATAAGTTTAAATCTAGGGCTTCATCCGTGTTCCAATTTCTTTCTATGAAAAATCTCTGCAAGCTCTTTCAAAATATGGTGGAATGGATGCAGTAGAATTAGAAAAGGAAATCGTAAGTGAACTATGCTAAACTTGAATTCAATGCACAAGACCATAGTGGCTATTGGTCCTATATTATAAGGTAATTAAGACCAAGTTGCTTTATAGAATGTTATAAGGAGGTGTGTTAATGAATAAGCGTAAAAAATGGGGTATTATTGCTTTAGTAATCTGTATTATAGGGGGAGTTATAATGTTTAGTTTGAATCATCCAAAAGAAAAAACATTGGAAGAGAAAATGAGAATCGAACAGGATAGGGTAGCATTATTTGTAGTTAATAGAGTAAAATTAAAAACACAGAATCCGATTGAAACTATAGAATTCATAGAATTCAGAAAAAATGAAACAACAGGGACCTGGCGAATAACACTTGTAATCAATGGAGAGGCAACAATATCCCTATCAGAGGATGCTTTTGGGGATGTTATACGAACATCTGGATATTATTTAGAAGACATGTCTGTTGACGAGACGGATGCTCCTTATACAAAGACAATTGATAATATAAAGATTAGCTATCTGGGGGAAACTAAGGATGACGACTGAGAGAGATTATAGATATATTGTTGATGATGTTTATGCTGTAGATTCTTATAAAGTGAAAGTTCCTTTAAAAGAAGGGGCAATAGTAGCACAAGGGAAATTTAAAATTATAACACCTCCTGTTGACAACACCTCCAACGGTATGCAGGCGATGGCAGTTGCTCCTGTGGATAAAAATGGGAATGTGGATTATAGCCATGTAGTGATTGCCTATGCAGGGACGAATAAAGATGATCGACTTGACATCCAAACAGATATCCAATCAATAGGATTTGGTGATAGACGGATGTTGTCGGATTCGGAAACAAAGACATTTAGAAAATCTCAATTTCAAACGGCTCTGAGTTTTGCGGAAGAAATCGAAAAAACTTATCCCTCTGCTAAAATCACAACTGCGGGGCATTCGCTTGGAGAGTCTCTGGCTATGTATGTCGCTTTAAAGCGAGGTTACACTTATGTTAGTTAAAATAGCTGTTTATGTTATACTATAAGGTAACTGGGGCTAGTTGCTTTATAGAATGATATAAGGAGGTGTGTTAATGAATAAGCGTAAAAAATGGGGTATTATTGCTTTAGTAATTTGTGTAATAGGAGGAATCGTGATGTTTAGTTTAAATCATCCAAATGGTAAAATTTTTGAGAATAAATTAACTTTGACAAAAACGCAACAGGATAATGTTGTTAAAAGAATTATTAAAGGATATGATGTAGATTCAGTAAAATTTATAGAATTTACCAAGGATAAGAAAACTGGTACTTATTTATTAAATATTGAATTAAGAAAAAATGGACTAAATAAGGAAACGACGATTCCTTTTAGAGACTTACAAAGACTTGATAATGATACGGATTCATTGGGTCTTAACCCTGTTTCTGATTTTAAAGTTTTCCAGAGAAGTCAACCTTTAGCGATACAAGATATTAGTATGAATGACATCACGATAAATTATTTAGGAGAATAAATGGGAATTACGGAAGAAAAAATCAATTGGATAGCAGAGCAATCATATTGGGTTGAGAAAAAGCGAAATGATGTGATGTATCATCCTAAAGAAGGTGAAGAGTATTATTATAATCCAGATAATGTAGAATTGGGTAAGTTTAAAGTAATCTCTAAACCCGTAGACAACACCTCCAACGGTATGCAGGCGATGGCGGTTGCTCCTGTGGATAAAAATGGGAATGTGGATTATAGCCATGTAGTGATTGCTTATGCCGGGACGAATAAAGATGATCGACTTGATATCCAAACAGATATCCAATCAATAGGATTTGGTGATAGACGGATGTTGTCGGATTTGGAAACAAAGACATTTAGAAAATCTCAATTTCAAACGGCTCTGAGTTTTGCGGAAGAAATCGAAAAAACTTATCCCTCTGCTAAAATTACAACTGCGGGGCATTCGCTTGGAGAGTCTCTGGCTATGTATGTCGCTTTGAAGCGAGGTTACGCCAATGTTCAGTAAAATAGCTGTTTATGTTATACTATAAGGTAATTGAGGTTAGTTGCTTTACAGGATAATATAAGGAGGTATGTCAATGAATAGGCACAAAAAATGGGGTATTATTGCTTTAGTAATCTGTATAATAGGAGGAATTGTAATGTTTAGTTTGAATCATCCAAATGGTAAAAATTTTGAGAATAAATTAACTTTGACAAAAACGCAACAGGATAATGTAGTAAAGTGGATAGCAAGAAATTATGATTTTAACAAAATTAAATTTAATAAATTTAACAAAGATAAAAAAACAGGCTCATATCATTTATTGTTTGAATTAGATGACGAGTATCATACAGGAGTGACTATTCGAGAAATAGATGAATTTAACGACGAAGAAAAATCTGTAATCCTTGGTCCGATTGAAAAATTTAGAGCGATTGAAAAAAATCATGTGATAGCAGAAAAGGAAAATGTTTCTATAGATAATATAAAAGTACAATACCTGGGAGAATAATAAAAGGTGAAAGTAAAAGATGAACAATATAATTGGTTAGCTGAACAAGTGTATTGGGTTGATAAATTGAAGACCGATAAGGATTACACACCTGAGGCAAATAAAACATATCCGTTTAATCCTAAAAAGAGAGATTTAGGGAATTTTAAAGTTGTAGAAGTAAAAGACAACACCTCCAACGGTACGCAGGCGATGGCGGTTGCTCTTGTGGATAAAAATGGGAATGTGGATGATAGCCATGTAGTGATTGCCTATGCAGGGACGAATAAAGATGACATAAAGGATCTTGGTACGGATGTTCAGTCTTTATGGCTTGGGAGGAATAAACTACAGTTTCGTTCAGGATTAAATTCTGCGAAAGTAGTAGTTTCTCAGTTTGTGACAGCTTTGAATTATGCCAATGTTAAGTAAAATAGCTGTTTATATTATACTATAAGGTAATTAAGGCTAGTTACTTTATAGAATGATATAAGGAGGTGTGTCAATGAATAAGCACAAAAAATGGGGTATTATTGCTTTAGTAATCTGTATTATAGGAGGGATTGTAATGTTTAGTTTAAATTACCAAAAAGAAAAAACGTTGGAAGAGAAAATGAGAATCGAACAGGATAGGGTAGCAAAGTTTTTAGTTAGTAACTATGATTTAGCTGATGGACAAAAGATTGAGAGAGTGAAGTTTGTTGAATTTCAAAGAAATGAAAGCACCGGGAGTTGGAGGATTACTGCTAAAGTAAATGATCAATATGATATATCTTTCAAAATAGATTCTTTAAATGAGAATGGGAAAATAAGAAGTTCTAATTATTCACCAACAGAATTCATAAAGAGAGAACACAAAGAAGAAGTTGGGTATGATATAACAGTAAAAATTATCTACTTAGAGGAGAGATAACTATATGGTTACAGAAGAAGATTATAGATATATAGTAGACGATGTTTACGATGTTGACTCTGGTAAGGTGAGTAATCCTATTCAGGAGGGACGATTAGTTGCAAACGATCGGTTTAAAGTAATCTCTAAACCCGTCGACAACACCTCCAACGGTATGCAGGCGATGGCAGTTGCTCCTGTGGATAAAAATGGGAATGTGGATTATAGCCATGTAGTGATTGCCTATGCAGGGACGAATAAAGATGATCGACTTGACATCCAAACAGATATCCAATCAATAGGATTTGGTGATAGACAGGTGTTGTCGGATTTGAAAACAAAGACATTTAGAAAATCTCAATTTCAAACGGCTCTGAGTTTTGCGGAAGAAATCGAAAAAACTTATCCCTCTGCTAAAATTACAACTGCGGGGCATTCGCTTGGAGAGTCACTGGCTATGTATGTCGCTTTAAAGCGAGGTTATGCCAATGTTGGGTATAACGGGCCAGATATTCATAACTTGATTTCGAAAGAAGAAATCAAGTACATGCAAGAACATCCAGAACAATTTCGCAATTTCCGTCATAAGTATGATGTTATTGGCAATATTACGGGAAATACGACTCAAACAGCTATATTTCCCTACATCTACCCTGCAAAAGATAACTGGGGTGACAAGTTAGAATATCATAACTTGTCCCAGTGGCGATTTGATGAGAATGGCCAGCTAGTTGATTTGGATGGAAAACGTGTCACAAATCTCAAAGTAACGGCATTAGCAGAAGCAACAGCGGGTATGTACCGCTACCAAAAAATTAAAAGCTACCTCTCGGCAGATGGTTTGTCAAGTAGGGAAGAGATATACTTGGATAGCTTGCAGGGAATGGCTCTAGGGGAAGGAATGGCTAATGCGGCTCGAGCTGGTGCAGACGACGTCAAGCACCTTCAAGAAGAGGTGGTGTCAAAAGCACAAGAACTATGGAATCAGCTTGACTTTAGTAGTTTCCGATACCTGAGTTATGATGAAGTTCTATCGACTTTTGCGTCTGCGGGTGTGACTCAGGATACGATTGTCGGTTCAGTTAAGCAAGATTTTGAGCAAATGAATCAAAAGGCTGAAAAACTAGCCACAGAGTTTGATACCCTTAACCAACAGATTATCCAAGTCATTGAGAGTAAACTGGCCACAGATAAGGAATTGGCAGGAGAATTTAGAAAATGGAACAGTCGGATTTAGTCTTCCAAAAGTTAAAAGCAAAAGAAAAAGAGCATTATGATTTGGAAGATGAGTATCTAAAGCGGAAAGCAACTTTTACGAATCAATATAACGAACTCTATGAACGTCGAGACCGCCTTGCCCGAATCATTGAAGACGAAGCTAGCAAAATGGATGTCTTTCTTCAAAAGGGACAACACAGTTACCAAGATGGAGAACAGTTTTATAGGAGTTTGCAACAATTGATGGAGGATTCTCAATTTGCGTGTAGGCGTAGAGAAGATGAATTGCAGTACCATGAAGAGATGTTAGATAGAGATTATCGTAAAAAGCAAGATGAGTTAGAACAGACAATCGGAGATTTAAGGAGGTCATATGCTCGCACCATTAAATGAATATTACACAGATGAAGAATATGAATTTGCTTTACGTCAGATGTATCGCATGATGGAGAGGAATAGAATCTATACAATGGCGACAGTAATCTTAAAGGAAAAAAATTCTTTGCAAACCAACTATAAAGAAAAAGTGAGAGAAAGTGCGGAGGAGACAAAAGTCGCTATTGGGAAAATAAAATCACAGATGGATACGGCCATAAAAGGTCAGGTAAAGAAAAAGTTGGAAGAAGTGACAACGGAGAAGCTATCTCAGTATGATTCCATTTGCTAATTTTATGGTGAGTGATATAGAATAATTATTACAAACTGCACAGAGCAGTTTGTTTTGCTCTTGCTTTTCCTATGAAAAATCTCTGCAAGCTCTTTCAAAATATGGTAGAATGGATGCAGTAGAATTAGAAAAGGAAATCGATTATGAAATTTCTTGAATTAAATAAAAAACGTCATGCGACTAAGCATTTTACTGATAAACCGGTAGATCCCAAAG
The DNA here is from genome assembly GCF_024295825.1 of Streptococcus sp. CF10-1. GTDB lineage: Bacteria > Bacillota > Bacilli > Lactobacillales > Streptococcaceae > Streptococcus. The sequence continues at coordinate 22,824 of NZ_JANCPQ010000002.1, forward strand.
ATGTGCGTACGGCTATCGAAATCGCAACCTTGGCCCCAAGTGCCCACAACAGCCAGCCATGGAAATTTGTGGTTGTTCGTGAAAAAAATGCAGAATTGGCAAAATTAGCTTATGGTTCGAACTTTGAGCAGGTATCATCAGCGCCTGTAACCATTGCCTTATTTACCGACACAGATTTGGCTAAACGTGCTCGTAAGATTGCCCGTGTTGGTGGTGCTAATAATTTTTCTGAAGAGCAACTTCAATATTTTATGAAGAATCTGCCAGCTGAATTTGCGCGTTACAGTGAGCAACAGATCAGCGACTACCTAGCCCTCAATGCAGGTTTGGTTGCTATGAACTTGGTTTTGGCTCTTACAGACCAAGGAATCGGCTCTAACATTATCCTTGGTTTTGACAAATCAAAAGCCAACGAAGTTTTGGACATCGAAGACCGTTTCCGCCCAGAACTCTTGATTACAGTGGGCTATACAGATGAGAAATTGGAACCAAGCTACCTCTTACCAGTAGATGAAATCATCGAGAAAAGATAGAAAGAAGAAAAAATGACAGCAATTGATTTTACAGCAGAAGTAGAAAAACGCAAAGAAGACCTCTTGGCTGACTTGTTTAGCCTTTTGGAAATCAACTCAGAACGTGACGACAGCAAGGCCGATGCTGAGCATCCATTTGGACCTGGGCCAGTAAAAGCCTTGGAAAAATTCCTTGAAATCGCAGACCGTGATGGCTATCCAACTAAAAATGTTGATAACTACGCAGGACATTTTGAGTTTGGTGAAGGAGAAGAAGTTCTCGGAATCTTTGCTCACATGGACGTAGTGCCAGCTGGTAGCGGTTGGGATACAGACCCTTACACCCCAACTATCAAAGACGGTCGTCTTTATGCGCGTGGAGCTTCAGACGACAAGGGTCCAACAACAGCTTGTTACTATGGCTTGAAAATCATCAAAGAATTGGGGCTTCCAACTTCTAAAAAAGTTCGTTTTATCGTCGGAACAGATGAAGAATCAGGTTGGGCAGACATGGACTACTACTTTGAACATGTAGGACTTGCGAAACCAGACTTTGGATTCTCACCAGATGCTGAATTCCCAATCATCAATGGTGAAAAAGGAAACATCACGGAATACCTCCACTTTGCAGGTGAAAATACAGGTGCAGCCCGTCTTCACAGCTTCACAGGTGGTTTGCGTGAAAACATGGTACCTGAATCAGCAACAGCAGTCGTTTCAGGTGACTTGGCTGACTTGCAAGCTAAACTAGATGCCTTTGTTGCAGAACACAAACTCAGAGGAGAACTCCAAGAAGAAAACGGCCAGTACAAGGTGACTGTGATTGGTAAATCAGCTCATGGTGCTATGCCTGCATCAGGTGTCAATGGTGCGACCTACCTTGCCCTTTTTCTCAGTCAGTTTGACTTTGCAGGACTTGCAAAAGACTACCTCGACATCGCTGGTAAGATTCTCTTGAACGACCATGAGGGTACAAATCTCAAGGTTGCTCATGTAGATGAAAAGATGGGTGCCCTTTCTATGAATGCCGGTGTCTTCCGCTTTGATGAAACAAGTGCTGACAATACCATTGCCCTTAACTTCCGTTATCCAAAAGGAACAAGCCCAGAGCAAATCAAGTCAATCCTTGAAAACTTGCCAGTGGCTTCAGTTAGTCTTTCTGAACACGGCCATACCCCTCACTATGTGCCAATGGAAGATCCGCTTGTGCAAACCTTGTTGAATGTCTATGAAAAACAAACTGGTCTTAAAGGTCACGAGCAAGTCATCGGTGGTGGTACCTTTGGTCGCTTGCTGGAACGTGGGGTTGCCTACGGTGCTATGTTCCCAGACTCAATCGATACCATGCATCAAGCCAATGAATTTATCGCCTTGGACGATCTCTTCCGAGCAGCAGCAATCTATGCTGAGGCTATCTATGAATTGATCAAATAAAACGATAGAAGTCTGAGATGTTATGCTTGGACTTCTTTTTGGAGGGAAAACAGATGTCTCAAATCGAAAGAATCAAGCAAGCCATTATGGCGGATCCGCAGAATACCAGCTATACAAAACGCGGAATCGAACCTCTCTTTGCGGCGCCAAAAACTGCCCGCATCAATATTGTCGGTCAAGCTCCGGGGTTTAAAACGCAAGAAGCTGGGATTTATTGGAAGGATAAGAGTGGCGATCGCTTGCGGGACTGGCTAGGTGTAGATGAAGATACCTTTTACAATTCGGGCTTGTTTTCAGTTATTCCCATGGACTTTTATTTCCCAGGACATGGAAAATCGGGCGACCTTCCCCCCCGCAAAGGCTTTGCCGAAAAATGGCACCCACAACTCCTCAAGGAATGTCCAAATATTGAATTGACCCTTTTGATTGGACAATATGCCCAGGCCTATTATCTTCATGAGAAGGTTAGTGGCAAGGTGACAGAACGGGTAAAACACTACAAAGACTATCTACCAGAATTTTTCCCTCTGGTGCACCCCTCACCACGAAATCAAATCTGGATGGCTAAGAATCCTTGGTTTGAATCAGAAGTAGTGCCAGATTTGAAAAATAGAATTCAAAAGATTCTTGGAGAAACAAAATGAAAGAAATTACTTTTAACGATTTTTACCAGCTTTACCAGAATAGTTCACTTTCTGTGCTGGATGTGAGAGAAGTAGAAGAGTTCGAGACGCTTCATTTAGAAGGTGCTCAGAACCTACCACTTAGTCAATTAGCTGATATCTATGATCGATTGGACAAGGACCTCTTGCATTATGTCATTTGCAAATCTGGGATGAGGTCAGCGCGTGCTTGTCAATTTCTAGCTGAACAGGGTTATGACGTTATCAATGTCCAAGGTGGAATGACGGCCTTTGAAAATCTTTAAACCTATATGGCGATAGATCCTAATCTTCCCTTGCTCGGTTCCAACTGAGTGAGGGATCTTGTTTTTAGATAATTCTTATTTTTAAAAATATTGAAAACATTCAATGATTAATTTTGGATACTTTTTTCAGAGTCTTAATCATGGTATACTAGGTCAGTATTTTAGAAATATGAAGGAGATTTTTATGGCTAAAAAAGGTGCCCTAACAGGCTTGCTCCTGTTTGGAATATTTTTTGGTGCGGGGAACTTGATCTTTCCGCCTTCTCTAGGTGCCCTATCTGGGGAACAGTTTCTTCCTGCCATCGCAGGTTTTGTCTTTTCAGGTGTCGGTATTGCCGTCTTGACACTTATTATTGGAACGCTAAACCCGAAAGGATACATTCACGAGATTTCTAAGAAAATCTCACCTTGGTTTGCGACACTTTATCTTGCAGTCCTCTATCTATCAATTGGCCCCTTCTTTGCCATTCCGCGTACAGCCACAACAGCTTACGAAGTTGGGATTAGCCCCCTCTTATCCGAAGCAAACAAAGGTCTAGGATTGATTGTCTTTACCGTGCTTTACTTTGTAGCGGCTTATTTGATTTCACTCAATCCATCAAAAATCTTGGATCGAATCGGACGTATCTTGACGCCAGTCTTTGCTTTGTTGATCGTTATCTTGGTTGTACTAGGTGCCTTCAAATACGGTGGAACCAGTCCTCAAACTGCGTCAGCTGCTTATCAAGCTTCTGCCTTTGGTACAGGATTCCTAGAAGGTTATAACACCTTGGATGCCCTTGCCTCAGTGGCTTTTAGTGTGATTGCTGTTCAAACCTTGAGACAACTTGGATTCTCCAGTAAGAAAGAATACATTTCAACTATTTGGGTGGTTGGTATCGTTGTAGCTCTTGCCTTTAGCGCTCTTTATATCGGTTTAGGATTCCTTGGAAATCACTTCCCAGTACCAGCAGAAGTGATGAAGGGTGGAACACCAGGTGTTTATATCTTGTCGCAAGCAACTCAGGAAATCTTTGGTTCAACAGCTCAACTCTTCCTTGCTGTTATGGTAACTGTAACCTGCTTCACAACGACAGTTGGATTGATTGTGTCGACAGCAGAGTTCTTTAACGGACGTTTCCCTCAAATCAGCTACAAGGTCTATGCCACTGCCTTTACCTTGATTGGATTTGCTATTGCAAACCTCGGTTTGGATGCAATCATTAAGTACTCAGTGCCAGTACTGGTAATCTTGTACCCAATCACCATCGCCATTGTGATGATCGTGATTGTTAATAAGTTTGTCGCCCTATCAAAACCGGGCATGCAGTTAACTATTGGGCTTGTTACAGCTATTGCTCTTGCAAGCGTCCTTGGAAGTTCCTTTAAGATTGAGTTTCTTGAAAATCTGACTAATGCCCTTCCGTTTGCGTCAGCCTCTCTTCCATGGCTAGTGCCAGCTATTATCGGAATCTTGCTTTCATTGGTTCTACCAAACAAACAAGAGAGTGATATTTTTGAGATGGAATAAAAAAATTCTTGGTCATCGACCAAGAATTTTTTGTATGAGCACGACTCATTAGTTGGTTTGTTCGGTATAACCAGCATCTTTAAGCATTTTTTTCGAAGCAGCAAAGCTTACACGGTTTCCAATACCAGAGTATTCGTTCGGCATTGCTTTTTTCAATTCGTCAAGACTTGCGACAGTCATGTCAACCTCGATGTTTTGGATAACTTTTTCGTCTTGAATTTCAACTTTTTGTGTAACCCCTTTGACCCCTTCATAACCTTTATAAGTATCGTCGACAATTTCCTTAATACCTTCCGCGGTATTATTAAGTTTTTCAGGGTCAAGTACATTATGAACAGTTTGTTTTACAACGTCATCTCCCTTTACAGTATACGTCAAGGTAGAATGAATTCCAGGTTTGCTATTGTGGACAAATGTGTGGATTTCTGTCTCATCTTTCTTTTCAGATGATTGTTGACTGCTTTGTTTGGTCTCGCTTGACTGAGTTGTTGTGTCTTCTTTGGTACTGCTGCTAGCAGGTGTAGAAGCTTGTTTGGAACATCCAAGCAGGAGGACAAGTGAAGTCACTAGGGCTAGTGAAGTTTTAATATAAGTTTTCATAGAATTTCCTTTCATAATCAAAGTATTTTGTATTATAACATGATTCTACTTCAAAATCAACTCGACTTACCCTTTCATCTGAACTGACATGATAATGAACAGAAACTAGTCAGATGATTAAAGTTTTGTCTCTATCTGTTTCAAATATCTTTTATCCTATGGCTTTATAAGGGTGTGAAGTTTTAAATGCACTTTTTATGGGATTTGGAGGAATCTATTGGACTCATCGGTTAGGGATGTAATAAAATACCCCAAGAGTTAGAGTTGTGTCTAACTTTTGGGGTGGACCTACACTAGTCTATATGAAATTTTAGGAGATTAGTTCGTCTTTTCTGTGAATCCCATTTTTTCCAGTGCTTTTTTAGAGTTTGAGAAACTCACACGATTACCGATACCAGAATATTCTTCAGGAAGTGCTTTTCTAAGTTCGCTAATGCTTGCAACTGAGAAATCAACTTCTAGATCTTGAACAACTTTTCCATCTTTGATTTCAATCGTTTGTTTAACACCTTTGAGTCCATTATAACCTTTGTACTTTTCTTCGATAAAACTCTTGACATCTTCTGGAGTTGCACCAAGGATTTCAGGATCAGCAATGTTATGAGCTGATTGCTTGATAACATTGTCGCCTTCTACAGTATAAACCAAGGTAGAAGTGATTCCAGAATTATTTTTGTTTACAAAAGTATGTGTTTTAGTTGTTTCTTTCTTCTCAGAAGATTGCTCAGTGCTTTGTTTGCTCTCACTTGACTGAGTTGTTGTGTCTTCTTTGCTACTGCTGCTAGCAGGTGTTGATGCTTGTTTGGAACATCCGAGTAGGAGGACAAGTGAAGCCACAAGGGCTAGTGATACTTTAAAGTAGGATTTCATATTTTTACTTTCCTTTCATAATCAAAGCATTTGTATTATAACATGGATCTATAGTGAAAGCAACTAAACATAATTTTTCCCCTTTTGAGAAGGAGTCTGACTAGAAAAATGTTATAATGGTAGCAAAAGAGGTGAAGAAATGAATCAGACTATAAACTATATCAAAGAACTAACCGCCATTGCATCGCCAACGGGTTTCACTCGGGAGATTTCAGACTACCTAGTCCATACTTTAGAAGAGCTTGGTTACCAGCCGGTTCGTACAGCCAAGGGCGGTGTCAATGTGACCATTAAAGGTCAAAATGATAAGCAACAACGTTATGTGACTGCCCATGTGGATACGCTAGGTGCTATTGTTCGTGCAGTCAAACCAGACGGTCGTCTCAAAATGGACCGTATCGGTGGTTTCCCTTGGAACATGATTGAAGGGGAGAACTGTACGGTTCATGTGGCTAGCACAGATAAAAAGGTATCTGGAACCATCCTCATTCACCAGACTTCTTGCCATGTCTACAAAGATGCAGGAACTGCAGAACGCACACAGGACAATATGGAAGTGCGTTTGGATGCAAAAGTAACCAATGAAAAAGAAACTCGTGCTCTTGGGATTGAGGTCGGTGATTTTATCAGCTTTGATCCACGGACAGTTGTGACAGAGACTGGTTTTATCAAGTCACGTCACTTGGATGACAAGGTCAGCGCAGCGATTTTGCTCAATCTTCTTCGTATTTACAAGGAAGAAAAGATTGAATTACCAGTAACAACTCATTTTGCTTTTTCAGTCTTTGAAGAGGTGGGCCACGGTGCTAACTCCAATATTCCAACTCAAGTGGTGGAATATCTAGCTGTCGATATGGGAGCTATGGGCGATGACCAGCAGACGGATGAGTATACAGTGTCTATCTGTGTCAAGGACGCTTCAGGTCCCTATCACTATGACTTCCGTCAACACTTGGTAGCTTTGGCGAAAGAGCAAGATATTCCATTTAAGCTCGACATTTATCCATTTTACGGTTCGGATGCTTCCGCAGCCATGTCCTCAGGAGCAGAAGTCAAGCATGCCCTCCTTGGAGCTGGTATTGAGTCCAGTCACTCTTACGAACGAACACACATTGATTCGGTCGTGGCGACTGAGCGTGTGGTCGATGCTTATCTCAAGAGTGCATTGGTAGACTAATATGTGCTTGATTTGTCAAAGAATTGAATGGATCAAGGCAGGGGAAAATCCCTACTTTGTAAAAGAACTAGAAACAGGCTATGTTGTTATTGGGGACCATCAATACTTTAAGGGCTATACCTTATTTCTGGCAAAAGAGCATGTCACAGAACTCCACCATATGGAGACTTCTGTAAAACTTCGTTTTCTAGAGGAAATGAGTTTGGTCCAAGAAGCTGTTGCCAAAGCGTTTAAAGCTGAAAAGATGAACATCGAACTGTTAGGAAATGGAGATGCCCACGCTCACTGGCACCTCTTTCCAAGACGATCAGGTGATATGAGGGGTCATGGACTTAATGGTCGTGGTCCAGTCTGGTGGGTGCCCTGGGAAGAAATGGCGTCAGAAGATTGCCAAGTGAAATCCCATGAGTTGGAACAAATGATTAAAGCCTTATCCGATGAATTAGAGAAGCACATGGCCTAAGAGAGGAAGAAAAAATGAAAAAAAGATACATCGTTTTATCAGGTTTGCTAGCAGTAACCCTAGCAGCATGTTCTCAAGAAAAACCTAAAAATGAAGAAAACACTCAAAAAACGGAACAAACTAGTCAACCTGAAGGAACTGTAGGAAGCGAATCCCAAGCCTCTAGTCAGAAGAAGGCAGAAGTTGTCAATAAGGGAGACTACTATAGTATTCAAGGGAAGTACGATGAAATCGTCATAGCTAATAAGCACTATCCTTTGTCAAAAGACTATAATCCAGGAGAAAATCCAACAGCTAAAGCAGAGTTGGTCAAACTCATTGCAGCAATGCAAGCAGCTGGCTACCCAATCAGCGATCACTACAGTGGTTTTAGAAGTTATGAAACTCAAACCAAACTTTATCAAGACTATGTGAATCAAGACGGTAAGGAAGCAGCAGATCGCTACTCAGCTCGACCAGGTTATAGTGAACACCAAACAGGTCTTGCTTTTGATTTGATTGGGACTAATGGAGAATTGGTGACAGAGGAGAAGGCAGCTCAGTGGCTCTTAGATCATGCAGCTGACTATGGCTTTGTCGTTCGCTATCTCAAAGGCAAAGAAAAAGAGACTGGCTACATGGCAGAAGAATGGCATCTTCGCTACGTTGGAAAAGAAGCCAAAGAAATTGCTGCAAGTGGTCTCAGTTTGGAAGAGTACTATGGCTTTGAAGGTGGCGATTACGTCGATTAAAAAAGTAATTTTTCTCTTGCATTTTTAGATAAATAGTGTATAATAGAAAGGTATGTATAAAGCATACTTGTGGGAGGTAAAAATCTTACATTACCGCCAAAACCACAAAGGAGGATTTAAAAATGGCTAAAAAAGTCGAAAAACTTGTAAAATTGCAAATCCCTGCTGGTAAAGCTACACCAGCTCCACCAGTTGGACCTGCTCTTGGTCAAGCTGGTATCAACATCATGGGATTCACAAAAGAGTTCAACGCTCGTACAGCTGACCAAGCTGGTATGATCATTCCAGTTGTTATCTCAGTATACGAAGACAAATCATTTACTTTCGTTACAAAAACACCACCAGCTGCTGTTCTTTTGAAAAAAGCTGCAGGTGTTGAAAAAGGATCAGGTACACCTAACAAAACTAAAGTTGCTACAGTTACTCGTGCACAAGTACAAGAAATTGCAGAAACTAAGATGCCAGATTTGAACGCAGCAAACATTGAGTCTGCAATGCGTATGATCGAAGGTACTGCTCGTTCTATGGGATTCACTGTTGTTGACTAATCAATAACACAGTAGAAAATCTCACAGCAGTCTATTAGTTGCTTTTCATACTAGGCAAGTGACTGACGCTTGTACTTGGGTACAGCAAAGGAACTGAACGAAGTAGGAAAAGGAAAATAATAGACTGAAAACCCGCAAGACTTCATCATTTCGAGAAGTGACGTGGGAGATGAAAATCGATTGAACCACTTACAAGGAGAATAGAAAATGGCTAAAAAAAGCAAACAACTTCGTGCTGCTCTTGAGAAAATCGACAGCACAAAAGCATACAGTGTAGAAGAAGCTGTAGCACTTGCAAAAGAAACTAACTTTGCAAAATTTGACGCAACTGTAGAAGTTGCTTACAACTTGAACATCGACGTTAAAAAAGCTGACCAACAAATCCGTGGAGCAATGGTATTGCCAAACGGTACTGGTAAAACTTCGCGCGTTCTTGTTTTCGCACGTGGTGCAAAAGCTGAAGAAGCAAAAGCTGCTGGTGCAGACTTTGTTGGTGAAGATGACCTTGTTGCGAAAATCAACGACGGTTGGTTGGACTTCGACGTAGTTATCGCTACACCTGACATGATGGCTCTTGTTGGACGTCTTGGACGTGTCCTTGGACCACGTAACTTGATGCCAAACCCTAAGACTGGTACTGTAACAATGGATGTTGCTAAAGCAGTTGAAGAGTCTAAAGGTGGTAAGATTACTTACCGTGCTGACCGTGCAGGTAACGTTCAAGCAATCATCGGTAAAGTATCATTTGAAGCTGAAAAATTGGTTGAAAACTTCAAAGCTTTCAACGAAACAATCCAAAAAGCAAAACCAGCCACAGCTAAAGGAACTTACGTAACAAACTTGACAATCACGACTACTCAAGGTGTTGGTATCAAGGTTGACGTGAACTCACTTTAATTAACAGATTTTTAAAAACGAGTACGAATGTGCTCGTTTTTTTGATGATAAGTTCACACTAGGGGAAATAACTCCATTAATAGCCTGATGGAGTAATAGAATAGTGCTTTTCTTCTTCTTCTTTCACAAAAAATGTGGTATAATAGAGAGTAAAAACTTTGAAAGAAAGAAAAAGATGAATTTAAAAGATTATATCGCAACGATTGAAAACTATCCTAAGGAAGGCATCACCTTCCGTGATATCAGCCCTTTGATGGCAGATGGAAATGCTTATAGCTATGCTGTTCGTGAAATTGTTCAGTATGCAACAGACAAGAAGATCGACATGATCGTGGGGCCAGAGGCTCGAGGATTTATTGTTGGCTGCCCAGTTGCTTTTGAGTTAGGAATTGGCTTTGCTCCTGTTCGTAAACCTGGGAAATTGCCACGTGAAGTCATTTCTGCTGACTATGAGAAAGAGTACGGTATTGATACCTTGACCATGCATGCTGATGCGATTAAGCCAGGCCAACGTGTTCTCATCGTAGATGATCTCTTGGCAACAGGTGGAACTGTCAAAGCAACGATTGAGATGATTGAAAGACTTGGTGGAGTTGTAGCCGGTTGTGCTTTCTTGATTGAGCTGGATGAGCTTAGAGGCCGTGAAAAAATCGGAGATTACGATTACAAGGTACTTATGCATTATTAATGAAAAACAGTCCTTGGGGCTGTTTTCTCTTCATCTGCTATATAAATTAACTATAGCTAGTTAGAGAAAAACTATAATTGAAAACTATATCTTCATACAGTATAATAAAGGGAAGAAGTATTTGGAGGTTTTTGCTTTCAAACAGACAACATCATTCCCGAAATAGAGAACTGTTAGGAGGGTATTATGCCGATTCGAATTGATAAAAAATTACCAGCTGTGGAGATTTTAAGGACAGAAAATATCTTTGTTATGGACGACCAACGGGCTGCTCATCAGGATATTCGCCCCTTGAAGATTTTGATTTTAAATCTCATGCCTCAAAAGATGGTAACAGAAACGCAACTCTTACGGCATTTGGCTAATACCCCTTTGCAATTAGATATTGATTTCTTATATATGGAAACACATCGTTCCAAGACAACTCGTGCCGAACATATGGAAACCTTCTATAAGACCTTTCCAGAGGTCAAGGATGACTTTTTTGATGGAATGATTATCACAGGAGCACCAGTGGAGCATTTGCCTTTTGAGGAGGTAGATTACTGGGAAGAATTCAAGCAGGTCATCGAATGGTCCAAGACGCATGTTTTTTCAACCCTTCATATCTGTTGGGGAGCACAAGCAGGTCTTTATGTTCGCTATGGCGTTGAAAAGCACCAGATGGATCGGAAACTATCAGGTATTTACCCACAGGATACCTTAAAAGAGGGGCACCTTCTTTTTAGAGGTTTTGATGATCGCTATGTAGCTCCTCATTCTCGTCATACTGAGATTTTAAAAGAAGAAATCTTAAACAAGACCAATCTTGAGATTCTGTCAGAAGGTCCTGAGGTTGGGGTTTCCATCCTAGCTAGTCGAGATCTACGTGAGATTTATAGTTTTGGTCATTTGGAGTACGATCGTGACACTTTAGCAAGAGAGTATTTTCGTGATTATGAGGCGGGGCTCGACCCTCATATCCCAGAGAACTACTTTAAAAATGATGATGTGAATGAGACACCGTGTCTCTGTTGGTCTTCATCAGCTGCCCTCTTTTTCAGCAATTGGGTGAACTATGCAGTTTATCAGGAAACCCCTTTTGACTGGAGGAAGGTAGAGGATGATGCGGCTGCATTTGGATATTTATAAGAGGAATTATGACATATTTTGACGCTTTCAAATCAGGGAACTTGGTTTTGCCAAGTGCCCTGCTCTTGCATCTTAAGGAACTCTTTCCTTCCAGCGAAGATTTTCTCGTCTGGCAATTTTTCTATTTACAAAATACCACAGCCCTAGGAGATGTTTCGCCTAGCCAAATAGCTAAAATCATTGGGAAAGAGGTGGCAGATGTCAACCAATCCATTTCGAATTTGACTGAAAATGGTTTGCTACAATATCGGACCATTGAACTAAATGGGGAAATTGAGCTGATTTTTGATGCTAGTCTGGCTTTTGAACGCTTGGATAGCTTGTTGGATAGCCAAACTCCAGCTGCAACTGCCCCAAACTCCAAAAATCAATTGAAGGATCTGGTTGAAACCTTTCAGCAGGAATTGGGACGCTTGTTAACACCATTTGAAATCGAAGATCTTTCCAAGACTGTCAAAGACGATGGAATCAAGGCGGATTTGATCAAGGAAGCTCTCCGAGAGGCGGTTTTTAATGGCAAACCAAACTGGAAGTACATTCAGGCAATCCTTCGTAACTGGCGCCATGAAGGTATCCAGTCTGTAGCTCAGGTGGAGGCCAAACGAGCAGAGCGAGAAGCGAACAATCCCAAACAAGTTCAGGCTTCAGCTGATTTCCTCGATGCCATGAATTTGTGGCAAGATTAGTCGCTTGAAAAATCTTGAAAATTAGAGTAAGGTTTGCAAGCTCCTTATAAATATGATAGAATAATAGTGAATAAAATGAAAAAAGAGGTATGTGAAATGTCACGTAAACCATTTATCGCTGGTAACTGGAAAATGAACAAAAATCCAGAAGAAGCAAAAGCATTCGTTGAAGCCGTTGCATCAAAACTTCCTTCATCAGACCTTGTTGAAGCAGGTATCGCAGCTCCTGCAGTTGATTTGACAGCTGTTCTTGCTGCTGCTAAAGGTTCAAACCTTAAAGTTGCTGCTCAAAACTGCTACTTTGAAAATGCAGGTGCGTTCACTGGTGAAACTAGCCCACAAGTTTTGAAAGAAATCGGTACAGACTACGTTGTGATCGGTCACTCAGAACGTCGTGACTACTTCCATGAAACTGACGAAGATATCAACAAAAAAGCAAAAGCAATCTTTGCAAACGGTATGCTTCCAATCATCTGTTGTGGTGAGTCACTTGAAACTTACGAAGCTGGTAAAGCGGCTGAATTCGTAGGTGCTCAAGTATCTGCTGCATTGGCTGGCTTGACAGCTGAACAAGTTGCTTCAACAGTTATCGCTTACGAGCCAATCTGGGCTATCGGTACTGGTAAATCAGCTTCACAAGACGACGCACAAAAAATGTGTAAAGTTGTTCGTGACGTTGTAGCTGCTGACTTTGGTCAAGAAGTTGCGGACAAAGTTCGTGTTCAATACGGTGGTTCTGTTAAACCTGAAAACGTAGCTTCATACATGGCTTGCCCAGACGTTGACGGTGCCCTTGTTGGTGGTGCGTCACTTGAAGCTGAAAGCTTCTTGGCATTGCTTGACTTTGTAAAATAATCTAATTTATTCCAGACAGTCTTCTAAGACTGTCTTTTTTATAGCGGTCGTATATTTTTCTTAAATTATCAGTCTATTACAACTTTTCTCAGATAGTACACTTTCCTTGCTATCGTTTTCTGGTAGTAGTATACTTATATTGTAACCACTAAGAAGATGGTTACAAAAAAAAGAAAGAGGTAAGAAATATGGTTGAATTGAAAAAAGAAGCAGTAAAAGACGTTACAACATTATCTAAAACAGCGCCAGTAGCATTGGCAAAAACAAAGGAAGTATTGAACCAAGCAGTAGCAGACTTGTATGTGGCTCACATTGCCCTTCACCAAGTACACTGGTATATGCGTGGTCGTGGTTTCCTCGTATGGCATCCAAAAATGGATGAATACATGGACAGCCTTGATGGCTATCTTGACGAAATCAGTGAACGTTTGATCACCCTTGGTGGTAAACCTTACTCAACTTTGACAGAGTTCCTTCAACACAGTGAAATCGAAGAAGAAGAAGGAGAATTCCGTAACGTTGAAGAAAGCTTGGAACGTGTTCTAGCGATTTATCGCTACCTCATCGCTCTTTTCCAAAAAGCTTTGGATGTGACTGATGAAGAAGGCGATGATGTTACAAACGATATCTTTGTTGGTGCTAAGGCTGAACTTGAGAAAACAGTTTGGATGCTTGCAGCAGAACTTGGACAAGCTCCTGGTTTGTAAAATATAGTTGCTACCCCTTTTATCATGAGGTACCTGATAAGTGCCCATGACCAATCATCTTTTAAAAGTCATGTAACTGTAAACAGTTGCATGATTTTTTTGTTTGCTGGACTTAGGACACATTGTCAAAAGTAGGATTTTACGGTATAATAGTTGCTGTTCAATAACATATGAATTTTAAAGAATAATTGTTAGTTTTAGGAGGACTTATGAACAACTTACCAAATTGCCCAAAATGTAATTCAGAATATGTCTACGAAGACGGAAGCCTCTTGGTCTGCCCAGAGTGTGCCTATGAATGGAACCCTGCAGAAGTTGCAGAAGTAGAAGAAGGTGTTGTTGCTATCGATGCCAATGGAAATAAATTGGCTGACGGCGATACTGTGACCCTTATCAAGGACTTGAAAGTAAAAGGTGCGCCAAAGGATTTGAAACAAGGAACTCACGTTAAAAATATCCGTATCGTAGAAGGTGACCACAACATCGACTGTAAGATTGATGGTTTTGGAGCTATGAAACTTAAGTCAGAGTTTGTTAAGAAAATCTAGCCATGAAACTGAATTATAAATTTATCTTTTATAGTCGTGTGCTCTTATTCTTAGCGGCATTTACAGGAGTTTATTTGGAGATTACCAAGCACGGTGGCTTTGGTATGCTCCTTTACTACACAGTGTTGTCCAATCTTTTGGTAACGATTTTCACGGGCTATCTGCTCCGTGTGATGAGCCGTTCAGGTGAAAATTGGCAAAGTCCGACCTTGCTTCGTCTCAAGGGTAGCGTCACCATGAGTATCATGATTACCTGTGTGATTTACCATTTTATGCTTGCTCCGATTGCGACAGACTTTTACAGAGTGGAAAATTTCCTTTGCCACTATATCGTTCCACTCTGGTTTTTAGCCGACACCCTCTTCTTTGATAAACAGGGTCAATACAAGATCTGGGATCCAGTCTTGTGGACCATCTTGCCCTTGGTTTATATGATTTTTGCCTTGTTTAACGGCCTGGTCTTAAAACTCAATATTCCGAATTCCAAGGACAATCCCTTCCCTTATTTCTTTTTAAATGTGAACAAGGGTTGGGACGTGGTTATCAAATGGTGTTTGATCATTTTTGCGGCTTATATGGTTGCAGTCTTCATCTTCTATCTGATCAAGCAAATCAAGCGAAAATAGTCTTCCTATGAGGAAAGTTAGGACGGAGTCTCTAGTTCAATCGGGCTCCTTCTTTTCTTGCCATCTTCCTTTTAAAAGGATCAACAGTGAGAAATATATAGAAAGAAAATCCATGAAACAATATTTAGAACGGGCTAGTATTTTGGCCCTCTCCCTCGTTTTGATTACCTCCTTTTCCATCTCAAGTGCTCTGCCAGCCATGTTTGACTATTATCAAGGCTACCCCAAAGAACAAATCGAGCTCCTGGTCAGTCTCCCTTCTTTTGGAATCATGATTATGCTGGTTTTAAATGGATTTTTGGAGCGTTTGCTTCCTGAGCGACTTCAGATTAGTCTGGGACTTCTCATCCTCTCTATCGGTGGAACAGCTCCCTTCTGGTATCAGGATTATAACTTTGTCTTTGCGATGCGGATTTTATTTGGCTTGGGTGTTGGGATGATCAATGCCAAGGCTATTTCCATCATCAGCGAACGATATCATGGAAAGACACGGATCCAGATGCTGGGTCTCCGCGGATCAGCAGAAGTTGTCGGGGCGTCGATTTTGACTCTAGTGGTAGGTCAACTCTTATCCTTGGGATGGACAGTGACCTTCTTGGCCTACAGTGCGGGATTTTTAGTATTGATCCTTTATCTGCTCTTTGTCCCTTATGGGAAAGAGAAGAAAGAAACAAAGAAAAAAGAGACCGAAACGACTCGTTTGACAGGACAGATGAAAGGCTTGATTTTTCTATTGGCTGTCGAAGCAGCAGTTGTTGTCTGCACCAATACAGCTATCACCATACGCATTCCTAGTCTGATGGTGGAAAGAGGTCTAGGGGATGCCCAGTTATCGAGTTTGGTTTTAAGTATCATGCAGTTGATTGGTATCTTGGCAGGTGTGAGTTTTTCTTTCTTTATCTCTCTGTTTAAAGAAAGGTTGCTCCTTTGGTCAGGTATCACCTTTGGATTGGGGCAGATTGTGATTGCCTTGTCTCCGTCATTGGGTGTGATGGTAGTTGGAAGTGTTGTGGCAGGTTTTTCTTACAGTGTGGCCTTGACCACTGTCTTTCAACTTCTTTCTGAAAGAATCCCAGCCAAGCTCCTTAATCAGGCAACATCTTTTGCAGTGCTAGGATGTAGCTTTGGAGCCTTTACGACACCTTTTATTCTTGGGGCGATTGGCTTGGTGACTCAAAACGGTATGTTGGTCTTCACCATTTTAGGATGCTGGTTGATTGTCACTTCTATCTTTGTTATGTACGCACTTCAAAAGAGAGCTTAGGATTGGTTTCCTAAGTTTTTCTTTTTGATATTTGTACCCAGACAATTATCGGTTTTTAAACTTGTTTACACTTTTATTTCCTGATAAAATAGAAGTTATGACAAGATATAAAGCAACTATTTCTTATGATGGTTATGCCTTTGCTGGTTTTCAGCGCCAGCCTCATGTGCGGAGTGTTCAAGAGGAAATCGAAAAAACCTTAGCGAGACTCAATAAGGGGCAAGCCATCACTGTTCATGGTGCTGGTAGGACGGATAGTGGGGTCCATGCTCTGGGACAGGTTATTCATTTTGATCTGCCCTATCAGATGGATGAGGAAAAACTCCGTTTTGCTCTGGATACCCAGTCTCCAGAAGATATCGATGTGATTTCGATTGAGCTTGTGGCGGATGATTTTCATTGCCGTTATGCAAAACATAGCAAGACCTATGAGTTTATAGTAGATAGGGGGCGTCCTAAGAATCCGATGCGTCGTCACTATGCCACTCACTTTCCTTATCCGCTCGATGTGGAGCGGATGCAGGAGGCTGTCAAGAAATTAGAAGGAACCCATGATTTTACCGGTTTTACAGCATCTGGGACTAGTGTAGAGGATAAGGTTCGAACCATTACAGAAGCCAGCCTTAGTGTTGATGAGACAGGCCAATTTTTGACCTTTACCTTTTCAGGAAATGGTTTCTTGTATAAGCAGATTCGCAATATGGTGGGGACGCTGCTCAAAATCGGAAATAATCGAATGCCAGTTGAGCAGATTGACTTGATTTTGGAGAAGAAGGACAGGCAGCTAGCAGGCCCAACGGCTGCACCGAATGGCTTGTATTTAAAGGAGATTCGTTATGAAGAATAATCGTATTTTAGCCCTTTCTGGGAATGATATTTTTAGTGGTGGTGGTTTATCAGCTGATCTTGCCACCTATACCTTAAACGGCTTGCATGGCTTTGTAGCAGTGACTTGTTTGACAGCCTTGACAGAGAAGGGGTTTGAAGTCTTCCCTACAGATGATACTATTTTCCAACATGAGTTGAATAGCTTACGTGATGTCGAGTTTGCAGGGATTAAGATTGGCCTTCTTCCTACTGTCAGTGTGGCTGAGAAGGCCTTGGACTTTATCAAGCAACGTCCAGGAGTGCCTGTGGTATTGGACCCCGTTTTGGTCTGCAAGGAAACGCACGACGTGGCTGTTAGTGAGCTCTGCCAAGAGTTGATTCGTTTTTTCCCTCATGTCAGTGTGATTACGCCAAATCTTCCTGAAGCAGAATTGTTAGCGGGTCAAGAGATCAAAACATTGGAAGATATGAAAAATGCAGCGCAGAAATTGCATGATTTAGGAGCGCCAGCAGTTATTATCAAGGGAGGCAATCGCCTCAGTCAGGACAAGGCAGTGGATGTCTTTTATGATGGACAAACTTTCACTGTTCTAGAAAACCCAGTCATTCAAGGCCAAAATGCGGGTGCAGGATGTACCTTTGCCTCAAGCATCGCCAGTCACTTGGTTAAAGGGGATGAACTTTTACCAGCAGTAGAGAGCTCGAAAGCTTTCGTTTACCGTGCTATTGCACAAGCAGATCAATATGGAGTAAGACAATATGAAGCAAACCAAAACAACTAAAATCGCCCTTGTATCCCTCTTAACCGCCCTTTCTGTGGTTCTAGGTTATTACTTGAAAATTGGAACGCCAACAGGAATATTGACTCTCTTGGATGCAGGTATTTTCTTTACTGCCTTTTACTTTGGCAGTAAAGAAGGGGCCGTCGTTGGAGGACTAGCAGCTTTTCTGCTTGACCTTTTATCAGGCTTTCCACAGTGGATGTTCTTTAGCTTGGTAAACCATGGCTTGCAAGGATTTTTTGCAGGTTTTAAAGGGAAATGGCAATGGCTAGGCCTTGTCTTGGCTACTATCGTCATGGTAAGTGGCTACGCCCTGGGCTCAACTCTAATGAATGGCTGGTCAGCAGCCTTGCCAGAAATCCTTCCAAACTTCCTACAAAATACCTTGGGAATGGTTGTGGGATTTGTAGTCTTTCAGAGTGTCAAGAAGATAAAATAAAAAAGTCAGCTTCAATAGCTGACTTTTTGCTTATCTAGGTTTAATCAAAATAAAGCAAATCTTTGCTGGTGCTTGTAAAGAGGTCAAAGCCATCCTTGGTAACAACACCACAGTCTTCGATACGAACGCCGACTTTACCAGGGATATAGATACCTGGTTCAACAGAGAAGCACATGCCTTCTTCGATGACCATGTCGTTTCCTTCCATGATAGAAGGGAATTCGTGGACATCCATACCGATACCGTGACCGAGACGGTGGTTGAAGTACTCTCCGTAACCAGCTTTTTCAATGACTTCGCGAGCAGCGCGATCAACTTCATGTGCAGTCACACCTGGCTTGATAAAGTCAAGAGCAGCTTGTTGGGCTTCCAGAGTCAAGTTGTAGATATCTTTTTTGAATTGATCTGGTTTACCGACAGCGACCGTACGAGTCATATCTGATGCGTAGCCATTGACCATGACACCGAGGTCAAAGAGGAGAAGAGCGTCTTTTTCGACCTTGTTTCCACCAGGAATTCCGTGCGGATTTGCAGCGTTATCGCCAGTCAAGACCATGGTATCAAAACTCATTTCATAGCCTTCACGTTTCATGGCAAAGTCGATTTGGGCAATGATATCTGTCTCTGTCTTATCAAGAGAAATATTGTCAAAACCAACCTTAACAGCCTTATCAGCATAGATACCTGCAACCATCATTTTTTGCACTTCGTCAGCTGATTTGATGAGGCGCATGCGTTGGATGCGAGGAGTGAGGTTTTCAAACTCAGCAGTTTCAAAAACTGTTTTCAAACCATGGTATTTGGTCAAGATGAGATTGTCAAACTCAACAGCGACACGTTTGAAGTCAAGTTGAGGCAAAGCGTTTTTGATTTTTTGCCATGGATTTTCAGAATCCACATAGCCCACAACTGGGAAAGAGACAGTGCTGCTTGCACGCTCTACATCAAGAGCTGGGACAAAGAGGAGAGGTTCCTGATCCGCTAAAACAAAGAGGAACATTTGGCGTTCATGGGGATCACTGTAAAAGCCAGTGAGGTAATTGATAGTGACGGGGTCAGATACGACAGCGACGTCTAGTTTTTCTGATTCAAGATATGTTAGGATTTGTTGTAATTTAGACATATGCTACCTTCTTTCTACCCCTCTATTTTGGCAAAAAATGAGAGAAAATGCAAGGGAGAAGGGTAAAAGAACAGGCAAAAAGAACTCCGACAAGATAGTGGAGTTCTTTTATCTAATTTTCCTTAGTTTAAGAAAAGTCAGCCTTGCTTTTCACGTCGCTGTATTCTTCAGCGATTTCTTGACTGAGAATGTCCTCATAAGCAGGGAGTTGGATGTCCTGACCGTATTTTTTCCGGAGGGCAGTAGTAACCAGGCGATAAGCTAGATTGGCATTACGAGAGAGGATAGGTCCGTGGAAGTAGGAACCAAAGACATTCTTATAATGAACCCCTTCGCCGACCTTTTCCTCGTTGTTTCCATTTCCATAGACCACCTGTCCCAGCGGTTTTTGGTCATCTGAGAGGAAGGTACGTCCCTGATGATTTTCAAAGCCATAGTAGGTTTCATCAAAATCTTCATTGTGAATTTTGATGTCACCAATAAAGCGATTATTGGTCTGGTTGAGGGTGTAGTGGCCCATGACCCCTAGCCCTTCTATGCGTTTCCCTGATGCCTCAACATAATATTGCCCCAATAGTTGGAAACCACCGCAGATAGCGAGAACCACTCCGTCGTTTTGGATGTAGTTGTCAATGCTCTCTTTTTTAGCAGGTAGGTCGTCTGCAATGATACTCTGTTCAAAGTCTTGACCACCGCCGAAAAAGGCAATATCATAGTAGTCTTCATTAAAATCATCATGAAGTGAAACGATGTCAACCGTCACATGGGCCCCTAGTTTTTCAGCCACATACTTGAGCATGAGGATGTTTCCATTATCCCCGTAGGTATTCATGAGGTTTCCGTAGAGGTGGGCAATGTTGAGCTGATAAGGGTAGTTGCCAGCTTTTGAGGAAAGTGAAGTATAAACCATTAGTTCATCTCCTTTCTAACAATCTGACGACTAGCCAGCAGTTCGCGGAATTCTAGCATAGCAGTATAGGTAGCCAGGATATAGGCATGCTTACAATCTTGGTTCTCAATGGTCTTGAGAACTTGTTCCAGATTGCTTGTTTCAGTGATTTTCTCAGCTGGATAGCCTGTCACTCGAAGACGGCGTGCAATTTCAGAATGACGAACACCACCAGCGTTGATTTCAGGAATGTCCATGTCAGTGATTTGTTCAAAGTCAGCATCCCAGATCCAGCTAGTATCAATCCCATCAGCATAGTTGGCGTTGAGAAGGACAGATAGGCTAAATGGATAAGGAGCTAGTTTGATCATCTCGATAGCTTGGGTCGCGCCAACAGGATTTTTAATCAAGACAAGAGTACATTCTTTGTCACCGATATGGAAGGTTTCCTGACGACCAAAGACAGCACGACTCTTATCAAATCCTTGCTTGATCCGTTGCGAATCTGCGCCAAGGAAACGGGCGATGGCAACTGCAGCTAGCGCATTGTAGATGTTGTAAAGTCCACCGATTTGGATGCCGTATTCTTGTCCGTCAATGACAAAGCGAGAGCGATTGTTAGTCAATTCAACCAATTCTGTCAGACGGTAGTCCAAGTCAGGACGTTTGCAACCACAATTTTCACAGATATAGGCCCCCAAGTTGGCATAGGTATTGTGCTCATATTTGAGGATGCCTTGACAGTCAGGGCAGAGAATACCTTCGGTATTGTAGTGAGCTAGTTGGGCTGGCCCTTTCTCCAAGTCAAAACCAAAATACTCTACAGGATTTGGAATAGCTGGCTTGTAGAAAAGTGGACTGTCACCATTGAGGAGAACAGTAGCCGTAGGCACCTTACGAATGGCATCCAAAATCATCTTATAAGTTGTGTAAATCTCACCGTAGCGGTCCATCTGATCACGGAAAATGTTGGTGATGACAAAAAGACTAGGATGGATATAGTCACAGATACGAGATAGGCTGGCCTCGTCGATTTCGAGGACGGCAATGTTTTTCCCAGTTTTAGAAGATTTGGCTGTTAGGAAGGTTGTTGTAATCCCTGTAATCATATTGGCACCGCTAGGATTGGTCAGAACCTGACCATAGACCTCCTTTAAAATGCCGACAGTGAGAGCAGTTGTCAGGGTTTTCCCGTTGGTTCCAGTGACCACGACAATCTCGTAGTTCTTAGCTAAATTTTGTAAAATATCTTTATCAAATTGAAGGGAGAGTTTTCCTGGGAGCGTACTTCCACGGCCAAGACGGCTCAAGATGAAGTGAGAAGAACGCCCAGCTAGGAGACCCAAAGTAGTTTTTAATTTCATGTTTCTATTATATCATACTGCGCCCAGCAGTCCAATAACTAAAGTAACCTCTAAGAACAACTAAAGAAGTAACCTTAGAAGTGCTTTTTAGGTTCTGATTAAACCAAACCAATCAAATACAATATCTTTGAATTTGATAACTTTGGCAACTTTAAGAAATAAATCTTTCTTGCTCTGAACATAAGAAAGGAGAGGACATTGATTATCCTCTACAGGTTTTAAAATTTCATTAATCCATTATAGTTGACAAAGATACCTAACTTTTGGGATTTAGATCATTTTTTGGAAAGTCTCTTTTATAATAAATTACGAATTTTTTCTTTTATAAATGCGTTAAGAGGATAGTGTTTATCAAGATATTCTAGGAGTGCCTGAGCAGATTCAGAAATTCGTTCGTAACCTTGCAAAAAGTAGGGTAATTGTTTGGCTTCATTTGGATAACCTTTTTCAAATCGTCTGTTGCTGTTAAAAATATCTATAAAATTAGATTTAGAAGTTTTTTCCAAATTGATTAGTTCGGTCCAAAGCTTGACGGATCTGTTTTGGATGGAATCATAAGCAGCCAATTTTTCCCCTCGTTGATAGCGACCTAGTCCTATATATAGGTTGCATAAAATTTCTCCCAACAGCCATTCGCGGCCTCTATTTTCTTTTGATGGCAATCTTTGTGGCCGGCAGATTGTTTCATCAAAACCAACCTCCTTCCAGATGATCTTGCCTTCAGCGAAGGGAATGTTTACTAGTTCATGAGCTTCAAAGACAGCAAATTCACAAAAAACATCATCTTCAAATAGAACTTTATGTCCGTCCACTGTATTTTGGTAGTGAAATGCAATTGGTTCTAGATTACTTAACCAAGTTAGATCCTGTATATAGGCCTGCTTGTAGCCATCTTTTACAACAACAAAAAAATCCAAATCTGAGTATTGATCCAATCGGTCTCTTTCTACTCCGCAAGAACCAAGTGCCAGCAAAGCTAGTGCTTGTCTAGAATCTTTTAGAGACTGACCAATATCATCTAGTCTTTGTAACAGTAATTCTGTTTTATTCATAATCGTTACCTCATTATTTCTTGTTTACAGACATTATATAGTTAATGTTTTCGAAAGTCAATTTCATCCCATACCAAATATATACTAATGTAATATGGGATTTCTTTCGATATTTTTTACAATGATAAAGTTTAAACATTTTGCAGAGTATTGCTCATATTATCAAGAAGGAAGAAATTTGAAGTATCCTTTGATTGATTAGAAAGTAATTCTTATTTTTAAAAAGATTAAATGATCTGGAAAATATTTGAGAAGAAAAAATATATCGACTTAGCCATCAATTTGCAAACGGTAAAACCTTTCCACAAACGATGAAAATAAACATACGACCCGCGCAAAGAGTGGATAATTTACTAATTAGGCATGAAACAATCATTGCAAAATATACTTTTTAAATTACCCATAAAACGATGAGCTGAAGCGAGTTATTCAAAGTCATATGTATTGCTGATATTTGAAAGAGTGACCTGAGACTCAATATATAATTAGGACTGCTAAATAAAGTTGGGATATTATATCATAAAAGAGGGAAAAGGCAGATTTGAGATTTCACAGAAACAAAAACAGCCCGATGAGGGCTGTGAGATACGAAGAAGTCTCAACTTAAATCGCAAACAAGTCATTCAAGTTCTCAGCCAAGGTTGGGTGAGTGAAGATTTGTTTTGTGAAGTAAGTGTAAGGAATCTTGTTGTCCATTGCAACAGTGATGATGTTGATGATTTCTTGTGAACCTTCTGAGAAGATAGTTGCACCAATAATTTCTTTTGTTTCAGTGTTCACAACAGCTTTGAAGGCTCCACGAAGGTCTCCATTTACATGACCACGAGGCATCACAGCAACAGGGATTTCCTTCACAGCGTATGGAAGTTTCAAATCAGCTGCTTGGCTTTCCGTCAAACCAACTTGTGAAAGTGCAGGTGTGATGAACATGGTGTTTGGCACATTGAGACGGTCTTCAAGTGTGTAGCTGCCATCTCCAGCAAGGTAACTATAGACAACACGGAAGTCATCAAGTGAGATGTAGGTAAATTGAGGTCCACCGTTGACATCCCCAACTGCAAAGACACCAGGAACGTTTGTTTGACAATGTTTGTCGACCTTGATAGCACCACGCTCTGTTAGTTCAATATCTGTGTTTTCAAGTTGAAGTGGTTCTACGTTTGGCTTACGTCCAGTTGCGTAGAGAAGGGCGTCGAAACGGTAAGTTTCGTTTTCAGTTACGACAAGAACTTGGTCACCGTCGTTTTTGATTTCAGTAGTACGGATGTTTTGAAGCAATTCAATGCCGTCTTCTTCCATATACTGTTTAGCAAGAGCTGCGATGGATGGTTCTGCACGAGGAAGGAAAGTATACAAGGCATCTAGGACGGTAACCTTGCTACCAAGTTTATTGTAGAGTCCTGCAAATTCAAGACCGATATTTCCACCACCAAGTACTCCAAGTTTTTCAGGCAATTTATCCAAATTTTGGATACCTGTCGAGTCAAAGACATTCTTACTTGTAGCAAGTCCTGGAATTGGCAAGACGTTTGAAACAGCACCAGTATTGATAACGATAGTTTCAGCAGTCAGTTCTTGTTTTTCGTCACCAGCTTGGATTTCGATGACCTTGTTTGAAAGGAAATTCGCTTCCGCATCAAAGATATCCACACCTGTACCCGCAACAGTTGCATAGTTTTTACCGTTGAGGCGACTAGTGATAGTATTTTTGGTAGCAATGACTTCTTCAAAAGACAAGTCCTTCTCAGCAGCAACTAGCAAGGTTTTAGTTGGGATACAACCGATGTTGATACATGTTCCACCGTACATAGCTTTGCTACGTTCAACGAGGGCAACTTTTTTGCCAGCTGAAGCCAATTTACCAGCTAGTGTTTTACCAGCTTTACCAAATCCAATAACGATTAAATCATATGTTAACATTTATAGTCCTCCTGTTTGATTTTTATTCTAGCACAAGAAAACACTTTTTGCACAAATCTGCTACGGGAAATGAAGTACGTTTGAAATGGTCCCTTCAAATCCTTTGAAAAACCAGTTTCAGGCCACATTACTATTAGAAAATCGTTTACATGGTTTTCCTGAAGAATTCTACTATCTTTTGCTTTGTTCTTGTGTTATACTAGATAGGTTGCAAAAAAACTAGTACTTTTCTTTCGTGGAAAAGAAGCAACACGGTATCTTTTTTTGTAGAAGATACGTCATGAAAAGAAAAGTATACACTAAAGCCCTATAGGGTGGCTTCGCACCACCTTTAGAAAGAAGAATAACGTGAAATTTAATGAATTTAACTTGTCTGCTGAATTGCTAGCAGAGATTGAAAAAGCTGGATTTGTAGAAGCCAGTCCCATCCAAGAACAGACTATTCCCTTGGCTCTCGAAGGAAAAGATGTTATCGGTCAAGCTCAGACTGGTACAGGAAAAACTGCTGCCTTTGGTTTGCCAACCCTTGAAAAAGTCCGTACAGAAGAAGCGACCATCCAAGCCTTGGTCATCGCTCCAACTCGTGAACTCGCTGTCCAAAGTCAAGAGGAACTCTTCCGCTTTGGCCGTAGCAAAGGAGTGAAAGTTCGCTCAGTTTACGGTGGTTCCAGCATTGAAAAACAAATCAAGGCCCTTAAATCTGGTGCCCATATTGTGGTAGGAACACCAGGCCGTCTCTTGGACTTGATTAAACGCAAGGCCTTGAAATTACAAGACATTGAAACCCTCATCCTTGATGAAGCGGATGAAATGCTCAACATGGGCTTCCTTGAAGACATCGAAGCCATCATTTCCCGTATCCCTGAAAATCGTCAAACCTTGCTCTTTTCAGCAACCATGCCAGATGCTATCAAACGTATCGGTGTTCAATTTATGAAAGACCCTGAGCATGTCAAGATTGCTGCCAAGGAATTGACAACAGAATTGGTGGATCAGTACTATATCCGTGTCAAGGAACAAGAAAAATTTGATACCATGACACGTCTCATGGATGTGGAACAACCAGAACTTGCTATCGTATTTGGTCGTACCAAACGTCGTGTGGATGAATTGACTCGTGGACTTAAAATCCGTGGTTTCCGTGCAGAAGGAATTCATGGTGATTTGGACCAAAACAAACGTCTTCGTGTCCTTCGTGATTTTAAAAATGGCAATCTAGATGTTTTGGTTGCGACAGACGTGGCAGCGCGTGGTTTGGATATCTCAGGTGTGACCCATGTCTACAACTACGATATTCCACAAGATCCTGAAAGTTACGTTCACCGTATCGGTCGTACAGGTCGTGCTGGTAAGTCAGGTCAGTCTATTACTTTCGTATCACCAAATGAAATGGGCTACCTCCAAATCATTGAAAACTTAACTAAGAAACGCATGAAAGGTCTCAAACCTGCAAGTGCAGAAGAAGCCTTCCAAGCAAAAAAACACGTAGCTCTCAAGAAAATCGAACGCGATTTTGCGGATGAAACTATTCGTGGGAACTTTGAGAAATTTGCTAAAGATGCTCGTAAGTTAGCTGCTGAATTTAGTCCAGAAGAATTGGCTATGTATATCTTGAGTCTGACAGTCCAAGATCCAGACAGCCTTCCTGAAGTGGAGGTTGCGCGTGAAAAACCACTGCCATTTAAACCATCAGGTAATGGATTCGGTGGTAAAGGTAAGGGAGGTCGTGGAGGCCGTCGTGGAGACGACCGTCGAGATCGTGATCGCCGTGGCAATGGTCGCCGTGATGACTTCAAGAAAGGCAACCGCGGAAACGATCGTTTTGATAAAGACAGACGTTACCGTAATAAAGACAATAAAAAACCTCACAACACTTCAAGTGAAAAGAAAACAGGCTTTGTTATTCGTAACAAAGGAGACAAATAGAAAAAAGCGATTCACACTGTGAATCGCTTTTATATATAAGGAGACCGATAGTAAAAGAAGATGGTGATAGTAAAGGATAGGTGAAACGGAAAGGGATTTACCATGTCATCTTCTTATAATGTTATAATATCAAAAAATAATTCAGCTGTCAACACAAAAGAACTCATTTTTCTAAAATATTTTTGCTGTTCAAAATTGTAATTAAATAAGCAATTTTCAGATAATTATTGAAATAAGGACTTTTCTATGTTATAATGGAAGCGATTATATGCGAGGTAAAAAATGGCACATTTATTAGAAAAAACAAGAAAAATCACGTCTATTCTAAAGCGCTCTGAGGAGCAACTCCAAGATGAACTTCCTTACAATGCGATCACACGCCAGTTAGCTGATATTATTGACTGTAACGCTTGTATCGTGAATAACAAGGGACGTCTCTTGGGTTACTTTATGCGTTATAAGACCAATAATGACCGTGTAGAACAATTCTTCCAAACCAAAACCTTCCCTGACGTCTATGTACAAGGGGCAAACATGATCTATGATACGGAAGCCAATCTTCCTGTTGAACATGATTTGACCATTTTCCCTGTGGAGAGCCGTGCAGACTTTCCAGATGGGTTGACAACTATTGCTCCGATTCATGTATCAGGGATTCGCCTAGGTTCGTTGATCATTTGGCGCAATGATAAGAAGTTTGAAGATGAAGATTTGATCCTTGTCGAGATTGCCAGCACGGTAGTAGGGATTCAACTATTGAACTTCCAACGTGAAGAAGATGAGAAAAATATTCGCCGTCGTACGGCTGTTACCATGGCGGTCAATACCCTTTCCTATTCAGAACTTCGTGCCGTATCAGCTATTCTAGCTGAGTTGGATGGGAATGAAGGGCAGCTGACTGCATCAGTTATTGCAGATCGTATTGGCATTACGCGCTCAGTGATTGTCAATGCGCTTCGTAAATTGGAGTCGGCGGGAATTATTGAGAGTCGTTCTTTAGGAATGAAGGGGACTTATCTCAAAGTTCTAATTGGTGATATTTTTGAGGAAGTGAAAAAGAGGGACTACTAATGGCAAAGGCTTTAATCTCGATTGACTATACAGAGGATTTCGTAGCAGACCATGGAAAGCTAACTGCTGGCGCACCTGCTCAAGCGATATCAAAAGCCATTGATCAGGTAACTAGATTAGCTTTTGATCGTGGAGACTATGTCTTTTTTACCATTGATGCTCATGAAGAGAAGGATACATTCCACCCAGAAAGCAAGCTTTTTCCACCGCACAACATCATCGGAACTAGTGGGCGTAACCTTTATGGCTCCCTAGCTGATTTTTATGCTGAGCATGAGGCGGATAGTCGTGTCTTTTGGATGGATAAGCGTCACTATTCAGCTTTTTCAGGAACGGACTTAGATATCCGTTTGCGGGAACGTCGGGTTGACACTGTTATCTTAACAGGTGTTTTGACGGACATTTGTGTTCTTCATACGGCTATTGATGCCTATAACCTCGGCTATCATATTGAGATTGTTAAGCCTGCAGTTGCCTCTATCTGGCCAGAAAATCATCAGTTTGCTCTTGGTCATTTTAAGAACACTCTGGGAGCCAAGTTGCTGGATGAAAATCTGGCTGAAATCCAAGAATAATTCCCTTGGAAAAATGAAAAAAATCTGAAAAAAGTGTTGACAAAGATTTTGAAAGTTGATATACTAGTAAAGTAATCGACGCGGGGATGGCGGAATTGGCAGACGCGCAGGACTAAGGATCCTGTGACCGCTTTAGGTCGTGAGGGTTCAAGTCCCTCTCTCCGCATAGGGTAAGAGTTGGCTTTTGCTAGCTCTTTTTTGTTAGTGTGCATAGTGATTATTCAACAAGTGAGGTCTGCCTTTCTTGTTTTTTTTCTTTTAAATAGTGCTATAATATAGATAGAAAGTAACCGTAAAAGCTCTTATACGAAAGATAATAGAGTAATGGATACTAATAGGTTTAGTTAAAGCAGATATATAAGTTAGGGAAGGAGGAGTAGATAGTCGTTTGGTATTTGAAATGAGTATTTCAAAAGTGTAAAGGAGGATTACGATGGGTAATGAACTTCAACGAATAATGAGCGCCTTTATTCAAATTCTCTTTATTATTTTACTACCTTCTATCTGGTGGTTTCTGACTGTGAGGGGAAAAGTCCCATTTATGGAATGGATAGGGCTAAAAGCTATCAAAACAGCAAAAACTTTGCAGCTGATTTTATGGATGGTGGGGGGATTTTCCTTATTTACTATTTTTTCTATCCTTATCTTTCCTCTTACTCGTGGTCTAGCAACAGCCACTTCGGCTTTTTCTGCTATGGGTTCTAAGGCTTTACCAAGTGTTCTAATTTACAGTATTTTGCAAACATCTTTACCAGAGGAACTATTATTTAGAGGTTTTCTACTCAAACGAATGGCAAATCACATGCCGTTTGTCTTTGCAAATACCATACAGGCCTTCGCTTTTGGATTGCTTCATGGAGTATTATTTGCTTCAGTAGTAAGTTTGGAAGTCACTTTTTTCATTGTATTTTTTACTGGAGCAATAGCAGCTTATCTTGGTTTTGTTAATGAAAAGATAGCAGGAGGATTAATTTTACCAAGTTGGTTAATGCACGCTACAGCCAACATCCTCTCTGGTTTAGTTTCTGCATTTTCTTTGCTTTGAGTGGATAAAGTTATAAAAATGGAGCTGGTAGAAATACCAGCTTTTTTCAAAAAGATAAATCAAAAAAATTTTTCGATTTCATAAACATTTCATATTTGGATTTTATAATAGTCTTACAAATATGGAGGTGACAAATGAATCCAATCCAAAGAGCTTGGGCTTATGTCAGCAGAAAACGACTGAGAAGTTTTATTTTATTTCTGATTTTATTTGTCCTTTTAGCAGGAATTTCAGCCTGTTTGACTCTGATGAAGTCCAACAAAACAGTAGAAAGTAATCTTTACAAATCACTCAATACATCTTTTTCTATCAAAAAGATAGAAAATGGACAGACCTTCAAGTTGTCGGACCTAGCATCCGTGAGCAAGATTAAGGGACTGGAAAATGTCTCTCCTGAACTCGAAACGGTCGCAAAACTAAAAGATAAGGAAGCGGTGAGTGGTGAGCAGAGCGTAGAACGTGATGATTTGTCAGCTGCAGACAAGAACTTGGTTAGCTTAATGGCTCTCGAGGATTCATCCAAGGATGTCACCTTTACCAGTTCGGCTTTCAATCTAAAAGAAGGGCGACACCTTCAAAAAGGGGATTCCAAGAAAATCCTGATTCACGAAGAGTTGGCCAAGAAGAACGGTCTTTCGCTTCATGACAAGATTCGCTTGGACGCTGGTCAGTCCGAATCTGGAAAAGGGCAAACAGTAGAGTTTGAGATTGTCGGCATCTTTTCTGGTAAGAAACAAGAAAAATTCACAGGCTTGTCTTCTGACTTCAGTGAAAACCAAGTCTTTACAGACTATGAAAGCAGCCAAACCATTCTGGGAAATAGTGAACCTCAAGTCAGTGCAGCACGCTTCTATGTTGAAAATCCTAAGGAAATGGACGGACTCATGAAGCAGGTGGAAAACTTGGCTTTGGAAAGTCAAGGTTACCAAGTCGAGAAGGAAAACAAGGCCTTTGAACAAATCAAGGACTCAGTTGCAACCTTCCAAACCTTCCTCACCATCTTCCTTTATGGGATGTTGATAGCAGGAGCTGGAGCCTTAATTTTGGTCTTGTCTCTCTGGTTGAGAGAAAGGGTCTACGAAGTAGGGATTTTACTGGCACTAGGAAAAGGCAAGAATTCGATTTTCCTACAATTCTGTTTAGAGGTAGTTTTGGTATCTCTCGGAGCTTTGCTTCCATCCTTTATCGCTGGAAATGCCATTACATCCTATCTGCTCCAAACTGTCCTAGCCAGTGGAGATCAGGCAAGCTTACAGGACACGTTAGCCAAAGCAAGCAGTCTATCAACTGATCTCCTATCCTTTGCAGAATCCTATGTCTTTCTGCTCCTGATTGGTTGCTTGTCTGTAGCCCTTTGTTTCCTATTCTTATTTAGAAAGTCGCCTAAGGAAATTTTATCATCTATTAGTTAAGAAGGAGAAATCATGACTTTATTACAATTGCAAGATGTTACCTACCGTTATAAGAACACTGCTGAGGCAGTTTTATATCAGATCAAGTATAATTTTGAACCCGGAAAATTTTATAGTATCATTGGTGAGTCAGGAGCTGGAAAATCCACTCTCTTGTCCCTACTGGCTGGTCTAGATAGTCCTGTTGAAGGTTCTATCCTTTTCCAAGGAGAGGACATTCGGAATAAGGGATATTCTTACCATCGCATGCACCATATTTCCCTGGTCTTTCAAAATTATAACTTGATAGATTATCTTTCTCCGCTGGAAAATATCCGCTTGGTCAACAAAAAGGCAAGCAAGGATACACTTCTTGAGCTTGGTTTGGATGAAAGTCAGATCAAGCGGAACGTTCTCCAGTTATCAGGTGGTCAACAACAACGTGTAGCCATCGCTCGCAGTTTGGTCTCAGAAGCTCCAGTTATTCTAGCTGATGAGCCAACAGGAAATCTGGATCCTAAAACTGCTGGAGATATTATCGAACTGCTCAAGTCACTTGCCGAGAAAACAGGTAAATGTGTGATCGTCGTCACCCACAGTAAAGAAGTGGCACAAGCGTCAGATATTACACTTGAATTGAAGGATAAGAAACTAACTGAAACTCGCAATACTACAAAATAAGATGAGTTTGTTTTGATAGAATGATAAAAACGAATCAAATCTAGAAAGGGAACCTATGTTACACAACGCATTTGCCTATGTTACAAGGAAGTTTTTCAAATCGATTGTTATCTTCCTGATTATTCTCCTCATGGCGAGCTTGAGTTTGGTCGGCTTGTCGATCAAGGGAGCTACTGCCAAGGCTTCTCAGGAGACATTTAAAAATATCACCAATAGCTTCTCCATGCAAATCAATCGTCGCGTCAATCAAGGAACGCCACGTGGTTCTGGGAATATCAAGGGTGAGGATATCAAAAAAATCACCGAAAACAAGGCCATCGAGTCTTATGTTAAACGCATCAACGCCATCGGAGATTTGACTGGATACGACCTCATCGAAACGCCAGAAACCAAGAAAAATCTCACTGCTGACCGTGCCAAACGGTTTGGAAGCAGCTTGATGATTACAGGTGTCAATGACTCCTCTAAAGAAGATAAGTTTGTCTCTGGTTCATATAAGCTGGTCGAAGGTGAGCACTTAACCAACGACGACAAGGACAAGATTCTCATGCACAAGGACTTGGCAGCCAAACACGGTTGGAAAGTCGGAGATAAGATCAAATTGGACTCTAATGTCTATGATGCAGACAATGAAAAAGGTGCCAAGGAAACAGTCGAAGTGACAATCAAGGGACTCTTTGATGGTCACAATAAGTCAGCAGTAACCTACTCACAAGAACTCTATGAAAATACAGCCATCACAGACATTCACACTGCTGCAAAACTTTATGGATACACAGAAGACACAGCTATTTATGGGGACGCAACCTTCTTTGTAACAGCAGACAAGAACTTGGATGATGTCATGAAAGAGTTGAACGGTATCAGTGGTATCAACTGGAAGAGCTACACACTTGTGAAGAGCTCCTCTAACTACCCAGCTCTTGAGCAATCCATCTCTGGTATGTACAAGATGGCCAACCTCCTCTTCTGGGGTAGCTTGAGCTTTTCAGTTCTTCTCCTTGCTCTCTTGCTTAGTCTTTGGATCAATGCTCGTCGCAAGGAAGTGGGAATTCTCCTCTCTATCGGTCTCAAGCAGGCAAGTATCTTGGGTCAATTCATCACCGAATCCATCTTGATTGCCATCCCTGCTCTTGTTTCTGCATACTTCCTAGCCAACTACACAGCTCGTGCCATCGGAAACACTGTTCTTGCCAATGTCACTTCAGGTGTTGCCAAGCAAGCCAGCAAGGCTGCTCAAGCTTCTAACCTTGGTGGTGGTGCAGAAGTAGATGGCTTTAGCAAGACCTTGTCGAGCCTAGACATTTCCATTCAGACATCAGACTTTATCATCGTCTTTGTCCTTGCCTTGGTTCTAGTGGTTCTCGTTATGGCGCTTGCCTCAAGCAATCTCCTTAGAAAACAACCAAAAGAGCTCTTGCTCGATAGCGAATAAAAAACTTGCTACCTATTCTCCCCTAAATGGGGTATAATATAGGTAGCATTTTTATCTATTTCATCCTGATAAGGCTTCTTCCTATCAGGATGAAACAGAGAAGATTTACAAGAAATTTAAAGGAATGTGAAACGTTTTTCTATGAAAATTTTAATTGTAGAAGATGAAGAGATGATCCGTGAGGGGATCAGTGACTATTTGACGGATTGTGGTTATGAAACCATCGAGGCTGCGGACGGTCAAGAAGCCTTGGAACAATTTTCCAGCTATGAAGTAGCTCTAGTACTACTGGATATCCAGATGCCTAAGCTCAATGGTCTGGAAGTACTAGCTGAGATACGCAAGACCAGTCAGGTTCCTGTCTTGATGCTGACCGCCTTTCAGGATGAGGAATACAAGATGAGTGCTTTTGCTTCTCTAGCAGATGGTTATCTGGAAAAGCCCTTCTCTCTCTCCCTTCTAAAAGTGAGGGTAGATGCAATTTTCAAGCGCTACTACGATACGGGACGAGTCTTCTCTTATAAGGATACCAAGGTGGACTTTGAGAGTTATAGTGCAAGCCTCGCAGGTCAAGAAGTGGCCATCAATGCCAAAGAGTTGGAAATTCTGGACTATCTGGTGAAAAATGAAGGCCGGGCCTTGACTCGTTCTCAGATAATTGATGCTGTCTGGAAGGCGACAGATGAGGTTCCCTTTGACCGTGTTATTGATGTCTATATCAAAGAACTGCGGAAAAAGCTAGACTTGGATTGTATCCTCACTGTGCGCAATGTTGGTTATAAATTGGAGAGAAAATGAAACGAACAGGTCTATTTACAAAGATATTTATCTATACCTTCTCGATTTTTAGTGTTCTGGTTATTTGTCTTCATTTAGCCATTTATTTTCTCTTTCCCTCTACTTATCTGAGCCACCGTCAGGAAACCATTGGTCAGAAAGCGACAGCCATTGCCCAGTCCCTAGAAGGAAAGGATAGGCAGAGTATCGAGCAAGTGTTAGATTTGTATTCCCAGAGCAGTGATATCAAAGGAGCTGTCAAGGGAGAAATGACTGAGGACAAGTTAGAGGTCAAGGACAATCTTCCTCTGGATACGGACCGCCAGACAACTTCCCTCTTTATCGAGGAGCGTGAGGTGAAAACGCAAGATGGTAGCACGATGACTCTCCAATTTCTAGCTTCCATGGACCTGCAAAAGGAAGCAGAGCAGATTAGTCTCCAATTTCTCCCCTATACCTTGTTGGCATCCTTTCTGATTTCACTTTTAGTGGCCTACATCTATGCTCGGACCATTGTTGCACCGATTTTGGAAATCAAGCGGGTGACCCGTCGGATGATGGATCTGGATGCTCAAGTACGGTTGCGTGTGGATTCTAAGGATGAGATTGGTGATCTCAAGGAACAAATCAATAGCCTTTACCAGCACCTTTTGACAGTTATTGCGGACTTGCATGACAAGAATGAAGCTATTCTCCAGCTGGAGAAGATGAAGGTTGAGTTCCTACGAGGGGCTTCTCATGAATTGAAAACACCTCTGGCTAGCTTGAAAATTCTGATTGAAAATATGAAAGAAAATGTCGGTCGTTATAAGGATAGAGACCATTATCTTGGAGTTGCCTTGGGGATTGTGGATGACCTCAGTCACCACGTTCTCCAGATATTGTCACTTTCTTCTGTTCAGGAATTACGAGACGAGAAAGAAGAGGTTGACCTCCTTCAGATGACGCAAAGTCTGGTCAAGGATTATGCTTTGCTTGCCAAGGAGAGAGAACTTCAGGTAGACATTAGCCTAACCCATCAGCAAGCTTACATAAACCCATCTGTCATGAAATTAATCCTATCGAATCTCATCAGTAATGCTATCAAGCACTCCACTCCAGGCGGCCTGGTCAGCATTGGAGAAAGAGAAGGGGAGCTCTCTATCGAGAATAGCTGTAGTCCTGAAGAACAAGAAAAATTGGCCCAGTCTTTTTCTGAAAATGCTAGTCGCAAGGCCAAGGGTTCGGGGATGGGACTCTTTGTGGTCAAAAGTCTATTAGAACACGAGAAAATACCTTATCATTTTGAGATGCAAGATGATCGCTTGACCTTCTTCATGCGTTATCCTAAAGTCGTGCAAGACTAAGGGAAAGAAAGGGTTTACATTGATTGGACTGGAAGAAATTCAATCTAAAGTATGGGAAAAACTAGCTTTTTTTATCAAAAAGTGATAAAATGAACAATGTAAATGGGATGTCCCAAAAAATATATAGGAGGCCTGACAAATGGCAATCGTTTCAGCAGAAAAATTTGTCCAAGCAGCTCGTGACAACGGTTATGCAGTTGGTGGATTTAACACAAACAACCTTGAGTGGACTCAAGCTATCTTGCGCGCAGCAGAAGCTAAAAAAGCTCCAGTTTTGATCCAAACTTCAATGGGTGCTGCTAAATACATGGGTGGTTACAAAGTTGCTCGCAACTTGATCGCTAACCTTGTTGAATCAATGGGTATCACTGTACCAGTAGCTATCCACCTTGACCACGGTCACTACGAAGATGCACTTGAGTGTATTCAAGTTGGTTATACTTCAGTAATGTTTGACGGTTCACACCTTCCAGTTGAAGAAAACCTTGAAAAAGCTCGTAAAGTTGTAGAATTTGCTCATGCAAATGGTGTATCAGTAGAAGCTGAAGTTGGAACTATCGGTGGTGAAGAAGACGGAATCATCGGTGATGGTGAATTGGCTCCAATCGAAGATGCTAAAGCAATGGTTGCAACTGGTATCGACTTCTTGGCAGCTGGTATCGGTAACATCCACGGTCCTTACCCTGCAAACTGGAAAGGTCTTCACCTTGACCACTTGCAAAAATTGACTGAAGCTGTACCAGGATTCCCAATCGTATTGCACGGTGGTTCAGGTATTCCTGATGACCAAATCCAAGCAGCTATCAAACTTGGTGTTGCGAAAGTTAACGTTAACACTGAATGCCAAATCGCATTCGCTAACGCAACTCGTAAATTTGCTCGTGACTACGAAGCAAACGAAGCAGAATACGACAAGAGAAAACTCTTCGACCCACGTAAATTCTTGGCTGACGGTGTAAAAGCTATCCAAGCATCAGTTGAAGAACGTATCGACGTATTCGGTTCAGAAGGTAAAGCTTAATCTAGCTGAACAATACAGAAAGAACCTGCCCATTGGGTGGGTTTTTGTGTTTTCTTTTATAGAGAATATACTTAAGACTACTATATCCAAAGTTGCTAAATTAATGTAATTATTCTAAGACTACCCTTGGCGAACGAATATAATAACTTTACGCCTGTTTTCAAAGGAAATCACTGTCTTTCCCAAAGTAAATTGGAACATCTAATTTTTTAGGAATGCTGAGTAGCTAAATGAATGATAGAAATTTCAAAAAAATTAATAGTTTAAAGCGCTTAGCACCTGTTTATATTGATGAAACGGGATTCGATACTTATTTTTGTCGAGAATACGGTCGCTCATTATAAGGTCAGTTAATAGGAGGTAAAGTATCTGGAAGAAGATATCAGAGGATTTCTTTGGTTGCAGGTCTAACAAATAGTAAGTTAATCGCTCCAATGACTTACGAAGAGACGATGACGAGCGACTTTTTTGAAGCTTGGTTTCAGAAGTTTCTCCTACCAATATTAAATACACCATTAGTTATTATTATGGATAATGCAAGATTCCATAGAATGGGTAAGCTAGAGCTCTTATGAAGAGTTTGGGCATAAACCTTTACCACTTCCTCCCTACTCACCTGAGTACAATCTTATTGAGAAAACATGGGCTCGTATCAAATAGCACCCCAAAAAGGTATTACCAAGTTGTAATACCTTTTTTCTAGGCTCTTTTGTCTTGTTCTTGTTTCAATTGACGGTAGTATTCACCATCTAAAGAATTACTTGATTGGTTAGAACAGGCAATTAATAAAATTGCAGATAGAGGCACTAAAAATAATGTGGCAAATTCTTACATTTGCTTACTCCATTTTTATTATATCAAAGTAATTTTACAAGTTTAAGACAGGTAGTACTGACAATCATTTTACTTTTTCGGGGAATATCCCTTTCTATGAAATAAAAGTCGAATCTGTTCTTGAAAAAAATTCACAGACCTATTGCTTTACTATGCTATCCTTAATTACACGAGACTCATTATACCTATTTATTCTTTCTTTCTCCATTAATTAATTCTAATTTTTTACTCTTTTGGATTGCTGATAACAATTTTTCCTATGGTTCGACCGGTTTCTAGAAGCCTGTGAGCCTCTTTAATGTTTATTGAATTCATTGGAGATAATCTTTTTGTAACCGTCGTTTTTAGCTCTCCATTATCAATCATATCTGCAATTTGATTAAGAATATAATGTTGACTAATCAAATCTTCTGTTTGCCACATTGATTTTGCAAACATAAATTCCCATGAAAAACTAACTGCTTTAGACTGTAGTGCAGACAAATTGACTTTTTCTTTAGTTTCGTCAATAGAACAGATTTTTCCTTGAGGTTTAATAGCTTTTACCATAAAATCCCAATGCTTTTCAGTATTATTTAAACAGAAAATGTAATCAACTGTTGAGAATCCAATTTCATTAAGCTCTTTATCCATATCTTCAAAATGATTAATTACAAATTCAGCTCCATGCTCCAAAACCCACTTTTTACTTTCATATCTGGAAGCAGTTCCAATAACAGTTAACCCTACATTATGAGCTAACTGACAAGCTATTGATCCTACTCCACCACTTGCTCCGATGATTAATATACTCTTAGTATAATTTTTGCTTTTATCAAATGGGATTTTTAATTTTTCAAATAAACCCTCATATGCTGTTAAGGAAGTTAAGGGTAAGGCCGCAGAATCTTCAAAAGATAAAGTATTTGGTTTTTTCCCAACAATACGCTCATCTACAAGTTGATATTCAGCATAGGACCCCGATTTTGTTAAATCTCCCGCATAGAATACCTCATCGCCAACAGAAAACAACTCGCAATCTTCCCCTACCTCTGAGACAATTCCGGAAGCATCCCATCCTAAGATTCTCGGGGATTCTTCGACTTTACTTTTTGGAGATCTAACTTTATAATCTACTGGATTTACTGAAATCGCTTTAACCTCAACAAGTAAGTTCTTTCCTTTAGCAAAAGGTTTATCTAACTCAACGTCTTCAAAACTTCTCTTATCATCAATAGGTAAATATCTGTATAATCCGACCCCTTTCATAGTTGCCATAGTTCAATTTCCTTTCCTTATTTTATTTGGTATAATGTTAATTATAGGCAAATACTGCAAAATAACAATATTGAAGTTTTTGTAACTAGTGATATTTTAGTAACTTAAGATAGAAAGATGGGTAGATTATGGTAAGAAAAATTTATGATTGTGCTAATGGATGTCCAGTAGAAACCACTCTCCAAGTAATTTCTGGCAAATGGAAATGCGTAATATTATTTCACTTATTAAATAATAAAATTTGTCGATTTGGCGAATTAGAAAAATTAATGCCCGGTTGTTCTAGAAGGATGTTAGCGTTGCAACTTAAAGAATTGGAGTTGGACAAAATTATTCATAAAGATATTTACTCTATCATGCCTCCGATAACAGAGTATACACTAACTGAACTTGGGAGAACTTTAGAACCAGTAGTAGTTGAAATGAATAGATGGGGAAATAAATATAATCAAATTTTATTTAAAAATGGTAACGAGCTTCCTGTTGATAAATAAATTTCTCTTAACACGATTAAATGCCCTCTAGTTTAATAAATTAATTGAAAAAAATATACTCTTTGAGAACAAATTTCTCGTATTAAATTACAAATAATTAAGTATGATATATCTTTTGTCTATCCATAGATAAAGTATTATTAGATATCAAGCCAATAAACTTGTCAAAAGGAGTCTGAGTTAGTAAGAAAAAATAAGCACATCCTTCTGCAATTTTATGGTATTAGAGTGTTACTATATCCCATTTTAGAGAGGTCGAATTATGGCAATTGCTCCTTTTAAAAATTACGATTATGAATTAGTTTTATCTGATTTAATTGCAGATATATATTATTCAACTATCAGTATGGGAAGTAGGATAATATTACTCAGAAAATTGACAGAGTTATTAGCTCGCAAATTTTTGGATTTGGGAGCAGGAGAACCCATGAATCTGGGAGATATAACTACTCATGAAAAAAATGAAAAGTTTAAAGTAACAGAAAGGTATAAAAAGGTAGATAAACGACTAGTCAAGGATTTTGAAAAAACTATAGATAGGTTAAGAAAATTAGGCAATAAATACACTCATACAGCAAATATATCGGATGCTAATGTAGATGAATTGAGTATAGCCGAAGACTCCATTTGGGATTTATTTTCTTATTTATTTGTACAATATTTTTTGAAATATGGTCTGAATTTAAAAACAGACAAAAATATCTTGACATTGTTCTCTGTTTTACCTCCTGAAATTAGATATCGAACTTTGAAAAAAATAATTGATATCATAGGGTATGATAATATTCAACTTCTAGACAAGTTTCTTTTGTCTATCGTTAAGGCTAGAGGGATTGATGAAGCTAGATTTTGGCTATATAATAATAGTAAATTTCTTCAAGATGTAATTTATCCTTCAGAATCTGAAATTATCGAATATGAGGAGAATTTTTCTCAGAATGTTTTACCTCTTAAGCTAAGAAATCATTCTAATTGTTATAGTCTATTAGTATCTGTTCTGAATAACACTGATGTCCAATTGTCATCACATGGTTATTATAGAGATTTCGAAGAAGCTGTAGCCGAATATAAAAAGCATGATTTAGATCTTTATTTATCTAGCACTGAAGAACAAAAGATATTTAAAGATCTTATAAAATTCTGTTTTATAGGGAGAGTTCCAGTTTGTTAGTATGATTCATATTCACTGCAAAAGAAGCTTATTCAACATTCTCCAAATTTCTTCTGTCTATACTAGGATTTATGGCAAATTCAACCTAAGATTTTGCCCCTATTTTGCCACACTTTTTTAAGAACTAAAGGGAATAATGAAGTATATTTCTAATACAGTGTGGGTGGAAGAATACCTGAATATAGCCCTTTTTAGTGTATGAGGAAGTATAGTAAATAAATGATTTATGTTCAGAAGGTAAAGCATAATCTAGCTGAACAATACAAAACAAAAACCTTCCCATCAGGCAGGTTTTTTGGTGTTTTAAGGAAACTATTAAACCAGAATCTTTGATTAAAAATACCATTTTAAGAGAGAAATCTCTAATTTCATAATCTTTCGGCAAACGCTTGCATTCCGTTTTTTATTGGACTATAATAGGTTGGTATAAAGCCTTCTGTAATAATAAAATGTAGAGGGTTCAGAAAGTAAGGATTTAGAATATTTGTAGTTAAAAATACAATGTTGTTATTCCTTGCGACAGGGAGATAGATATGGCAATGATAGAAGTGGAACATCTTCAGAAAAATTTTGTGAAGACAGTAAAGGAGCCGGGGTTAAAGGGGGCTTTGCGCTCCTTTATTCATCCTGAAAAGCAGACCTTTGAAGCGGTCAAGGATTTGACCTTCGAGGTACCCAAGGGCCAAGTTTTAGGCTTTATTGGGGCCAATGGTGCTGGGAAGTCGACAACCATCAAAATGCTGACAGGGATTTTAAAACCGACATCTGGTTTTTGTCGGATTAACGGCAAAATTCCGCAGGACAATCGTCAAGACTATGTCAAGGATATTGGGGTGGTCTTTGGACAACGTACTCAGCTATGGTGGGATTTGGCTCTGCAAGAGACCTACACGGTCTTAAAAGAGATTTACGATGTGCCAGACTCGCTCTTCCATAAGCGCATGGACTTTTTGAATGAAGTCTTGGATTTGAAGGAATTTATCAAGGACCCCGTGCGCACTCTTTCACTGGGTCAACGGATGCGGGCGGACATTGCGGCTTCCTTGCTCCACAATCCTAAAGTTCTCTTTTTAGATGAGCCGACTATTGGTTTGGACGTTTCGGTCAAGGACAACATTCGTCGTGCCATCACCCAGATCAATCAAGAGGAAGAGACCACCATTCTCTTGACCACTCACGACCTGAGTGATATTGAGCAACTCTGTGATCGGATTTTCATGATTGACAAGGGGCAGGAGATTTTTGATGGAACGGTTAGCCAGCTCAAGGAGACCTTTGGCAAGATGAAGACACTTTCCTTTGAGCTGACGCCAGGTCAAAGTCATCTCGTCTCTCATTATGAAGGCTTGCCTGATATGTCCATTGATAGACAAGGGAATAGCCTCAATATTGAATTCGATAGTTCCTGCTACCAGTCGGCCGATATTATCAAGCAAACCCTGTCTGATTTTGAAATTCGCGATTTGAAGATGTTGGATACGGATATCGAGGATATTATCCGTCGCTTCTACCGAAAGGAGCTCTAAGATGGTCAAATTGTGGAGACGTTATAAACCCTTTATCAATGCGGGGATTCAGGAGTTGATTACCTATCGAGTCAACTTTCTTCTCTATCGGATTGGGGATGTTATGGGGGCTTTTGTGGCTTTCTATCTTTGGAAGGCAGTCTTTGATTCCTCGCAAGAGTCCTTGATTCAAGGCTTTAGTATGGCAGATATCACCCTCTACATCATCATGAGTTTTGTGACCAATCTTTTGACCAAGTCGGATAGCTCTTTTATGATTGGGGAGGAGGTCAAGGACGGATCCATTATCATGCGCTTGTTGAGACCAGTGCATTTTGCGGCTTCTTACCTCTTTACCGAGCTTGGGTCCAAGTGGTTGATTTTTATCAGCGTTGGCCTTCCATTTTTAAGTGTCATTGTCTTGATGAAAATCTTATCGGGGCAAGGGATTGTAGAAGTGCTAGGATTAACGGTCCTTTATCTTTTTAGCTTAACGCTGGCCTACCTGATTAACTTTTTCTTTAATATCTGCTTTGGATTTTCAGCCTTTGTGTTTAAAAATCTATGGGGTTCCAATCTACTCAAGACTTCCATAGTTGCCTTTATGTCTGGTAGTTTGATTCCCTTGACGTTTTTTCCCAAGGTGGTTTCAGATATTCTGTCCTTCTTGCCTTTTTCATCCTTGATCTATACCCCAGTCATGATTATCGTTGGGAAATACGATGCCAGTCAGATTCTTCAAGCGATTTTGTTACAGTTTTTCTGGCTCATAGTGATGGTGGGCTTGTCTCAGTTGATATGGAAACGGGTCCAGTCATTCATCACTATTCAGGGAGGTTAGTATGAAAAAATATCAACGCATGCATCTGATTTTTATCAGACAATACATCAAGCAAATCATGGAATACAAGGTCGATTTTGTGGTGGGCGTGTTAGGAGTTTTTCTGACTCAAGGCCTGAACCTCTTGTTTCTCAATGTGCTCTTTCAAC
The DNA here is from genome assembly GCF_024295825.1 of Streptococcus sp. CF10-1. Taxonomy (GTDB): domain Bacteria; phylum Bacillota; class Bacilli; order Lactobacillales; family Streptococcaceae; genus Streptococcus. Next base: position 64,915 of record NZ_JANCPQ010000002.1, read on the forward strand.
ACATCCCCTCGCTAGAAGGCTGGACCTTTCAAGAGATAGCCTTTATCTATGGATTCTCCTTAATTCCCAAGGGATTGGACCATCTCTTTTTTGACAATCTCTGGGCTCTGGGGCAACGCTTGGTGAGAAAAGGTGAGTTTGATAAGTATCTGACTCGTCCTATCAATCCGCTCTTCCACATCCTAGTCGAGACCTTTCAGATTGATGCCTTGGGCGAGCTCTTGGTCGGTGGTATTTTGCTAGCGTCAACAGTATCAAGCATTGCTTGGACTCTTCCCAAATTCCTGCTTTTCCTAGTCTGTATTCCTTTTGCGACCTTGATTTATACTTCCTTGAAAATCGCGACTGCCAGCATCGCTTTTTGGACCAAGCAGTCAGGTGCTATAATTTACATTTTTTATATGTTTAATGACTTTGCTAAGTACCCGATTTCAATTTACAACTCCCTTCTTCGCTGGTTGATTAGCTTTATCATCCCTTTCGCCTTTACGGCCTACTATCCTGCCAGCTATTTCTTAGAGGACAAGAATGGGCTCTTTAACATTGGTGGTTTGATTCTGATTTCACTTATCTTCTTTGCAATTTCTTTGAAACTCTGGGATAGGGGCTTGGATGCCTACGAAAGTGCGGGTTCGTAAAAGGAAGAAACTCAAAGCCTTGTCTCAGGACAGGCTTTTTCTAATGGAGATGAAAATTTCTTGACATCTATTCTCAGAGTGCTATACTAAAAGGGTAATCGCCGATTTAGCTCAGTTGGTAGAGCAACGCACTCGTAACGCGTAGGTCACAGGTTCAAGCCCTGCAATCGGCAGAATTAAGAAGTCCAAACGGGCTTTTTTTTTGTAACTATAGGAAAGGTGGAACGTTTGAGATAGGTTCTATTTAACGTCTGAAACTCCTGCTTATAAATAAAAACTAAAATTTATATTTTGTGGTATAATATATATTAATAAGCACTTGTTTTCGTTCCGTTTTAGAGGACTATAGGCTGTTAATCATTCTAGAATTTTTTGCATAGGTTTTCTAAAAATTATAAAAATCCATGGATAATAACGAATGAAGTCTCGCAAGCTTGGCTGAATATAAATCAAAAAGGAGAAAATTATGAATAAGAAAGAATGGGTAAAACAATTTGAGGAGGCGAATGGTCGCAAGCCGACAGCATCAGAATTAGCAGAGGCGCAGTCAACTAAAAAGTTTGCGAGAGGAACTAGAAACATCAAAATCTATATTGGGATAGTCCTCGGTATTTTGGTTGCTCTAATCCTAGTAAGTGTTTTCTCGCATTCTTTGATTGGAAAGAAAGAGTCAAATCAAGCATCGTCTGCTGTTTCAACTACAGAGTCAACAAGACAATCGTCTACAAGCCAAGGAAAAACAGATGAGACTGATAAGGATAAACAAGAGGAAATTCAGAAACTCAAGGATCAACTGACTGCTTTAGATACCAAAATTACGGAAGCAGAAGCACTTGTTAGCAAGCTGAAGAAAGAAACTACCGTTCCAAAACTCGATATTGAAGCAATTAAGAACAATGATTTGTCTAGTTTAGAAGGTACTTGGCGTAGTCAATCTGGTAATGAATACATTATTAATGATTCTGGAGAAGTACGTGCGACTTGGTTTACAAATGATCAAAAGTACGAATCGGTAGTTGGATTAAAGTTATCAAAAGGACAAGATAGCCGTAACCCTGAGACAGCGTCTATCAGTGCATGGGTAAAAGATTCTATTGCTGGAGGATTTGTAGTAGTAGCTGTGCCAAGTGGAGTCGTTATGCAACCTGCTGATGACGGAAAGATTACGGATAAAAGCAATCATGCTGAGGAAAGACTACTTTCAGGACAAGATTATGGGTCTATGTTAATGAAACCAGAAAATGTTTATTATCGTGTGAAACCAGATACCAGTAAACTTGAGGAAGCAGAAAAGAACTTAGCTCAACTACAAGCAGACCGTGAATCAATCAAATCTTCTCTTGAGTCAAAGGAAAAGAAAAACTAGATGGTATTCGTTCAAAAATACTGTTACAATCGGCAGAATCAAGAAGCCCATTAGGGCTTCTTTTTCTTTTGTTACAAATACTCAACCACTTAGACAGAGATATTGACCAGATAGGCAAAAGGGCTTGTTCTTGAAAAATTCCTCTGCTATAATGATTCATGTAAGGGACGTGAGGGGTCAGTATCAGACAACTCAAGAACCCAAAAAAGAAAATGGAGACAAAAAAATGAAAAAATTATTGGGACTTGTATTTTTAGTAGCAGCAGCGCTAGTATTGTATTTCGGATCTGTTGGCTGGCCAAGTTTGGATGTCAACCTCTGGTCACTCATTCCGGTAGGATTGTTCCTCTATTTCACGCTAGAAAAGACTACAAGGCTAGCTTGATGTGCTTGATCATTGCCTTTATCATTGCAAATGCTATTTTTGATCTCTTGCCAATTTCAAGTGGTTTGGTGATTGGTGCCGGTGTGCTAGCTTGTGTAGGACTTGGCTACCTCTTTCCTGATAAGGATAAAAAAGAAGATAAATAAACAAAGTCTCGAAGTTTCTCGAGACTTTGTTTTTATTTACCAGCGTAGTATTTTTGGATGCCTTTCACAATGCCTGCGACTAGTCTATCTTGGTATCGATCATCACGAATCCGTTGATTCTCAGTGAAATTATCCATATAACCAAGCTCTAGGAGAACGGCTGGTTTGGCTGTTTCGCGTAGTACGGCATAGCTGCTCTCCAACAGACCAGCGTCTTTGGCCCCTGTTTCTGCTAGAAGAGAGGAGTGGATGGCAGCGGCGAGGCGTTTGCTTTCACTCATACGATCTGGGTGATTGTGCCAGTATTTATTAATCTTACTTGGATAGTCAGGTTCATCGCTATAGGAATAGGTTTGAATACCGCTTGCTTTTGAGTAGGTATTACCAGTAGCGTTGAAATGAATACTGATAAAAATATCAGAGTTGGTCTTATTAACCATACGAGAACGTTCGGTAACAAAATCAACGTCGGTATCACTATCACGAGAAGTGAGGACCTTGTAGCCTAGTTCTTCTAACTTAGTACGAAGTTTACGGTAAATTTGCATGTTGAGATCTTTTTCAGCTACATTGTAGTAAAAAGCTCCTGAATCTCGACCACCATGCCCAGGATCTAGGAAAATGGTATTGCTGTATAGGCCTTTTGTAAATCCGCCTTCAGTTGAAACTTCAGAAATCCATTGACCGTATTTTTGGAACAAGTGTTCCTTACCGTCTATCTTGTAAGTTCCTGAAACATAATGTCCATTATCATCTAGGTAGTAGCGTGCTTTGTCAGAGTTATCGTAAATCCATTCGCTCTTTGCCATGTAACCACCTGACTTGAGGTAGTATGCTCCAATCCATTCCTGATTTGCATAACGGCCATCCGCTTTTAGATAGAACCAGCTCTTGTAGGCTTTATCGAAGATCCACTCATTCTCCGCCATGGCTCCACTGGTTTTGAGGTAGTAGCTTTCTTTCCATTTGTCTGTTAGCATTCCACCATTCTGGTCAAATGAATACCAGGAACCTTGAATCTTTTGCCAATTTTCTTGGACATATCTCCCTGACCCGTTCGCATAGAACCAAGTATCCTTGATTTTGACCCAGTTGTTTTCTGCCATAGCTCCACTCTGGTTGAAGAGGTAGCCCTTGAAGGTTGTCGCACTCAGCATTCCACCGTCTTTGTCAAAATAATACCAAGAACCGTTGATTTTCTCCCATTTATCCTGTGAGATTTTTCCAGAAGGAGCTACATAATACCAAATTTGGTCTAATTTAGTCCAACCCTTTTCTGCCATAGCTCCGCTTTTTGTGAGAAGATAGCCGTCAACGGCAGTGTTGCTGAGCATACTTCCAGTTTGGTCAAAATAGTACCAAGAACCGTTAATTTTTTTCCAGGTGTTCTGAGCTAGACGTCCAGAGGAATCAGCATAATACCATTGGTTGTCCAATTTGGTCCAGCTATTTTCTATCATGACACCATCTTGGTCAAAGGCATAGCCTTTGTAGACAGTAGAATGAAGACGATTGCCATCTTGATCGAAGTAGTACCATTTGCCTTGGATTTGTTTCCAGTTCAAAGTAGGTTTATCATCTTGGTAAAAACGCCAGTGGTGATTTTCTTGGTACCACCCTTCTTTTTTAGGCTTGTCTTCTTGCACATCTACTTTCGGAAGAATTTCTGATTTAGAGTTTTCCTCAACACTCGACTCTTTCTTTTCTTCTTTGGCAATTGCTTCCTTGACAGCAGATGTGGATTGAGTTGTGTTTTTTTCTCCTAAGACGGATGCGGGTGCTAATCCTACGATTGAAAGGATTAAAGCACTGGTCAGTAGTATCTTTTTCACTTTTTATTTCCTAACTTTTTCTTTTTCCCTTTTTCATTTTTCCTATTAATTATCGAATTGAACTTCTTCTAGTAAGTATTCGATAAAGCGTTCGCCCATCTTAGACAGGCTGGTTTTTTCATGCTGGATATAGACTAGTTCAATCGGGTCGTCAATGTCCAGCGGAATGGAAACGATATTGTCTCCGTTGAGGTTACTGTTCAAAATCCCTGTTGCAATGGTGTAACCATCCAAACCAATCAAAAGATTAAAGAGGGTGGCACGGTCACTGACTACGATGGATTTCTTGTGGTGCTCTTGTGAAAGAATCTCCTCTGAAAAGTAGAAGGAGTTGTGCGTCCCCTGGTCATAACTCAGATAAGGGAAGCCTTCCAAATCAGCCAGTTTGACCTTGTCTTTTTTAGCTAGAGGGTTGGTCTTGCTAACAAAGATATGGGGTTGAGCGGTAAAGAGGTGGTGGGCTAAGAGGTGGTTGTCATCTAGCATTTTCGTTAAAACATCGCGGTTGTAGCTGTTTAAAAAGAGGACACCAACCTCGCTACGGAAGTTCTTGACGTCATCGATAATCTCCCAAGTCCGAGTTTCACGAAGGAAGAGCTCATATTTCTCCATATCACTTTTCTTGAGCAGAGAGACAAAGGCATTGACTACAAAGGCATAGTGCTGAGAGGAAACGCTGAAAAGTTCGCGGTGGGCGATAGGATTTTTATAGCGTTCCTCCATAAGCTGAGTTTGCTCAACGACCTGACGGGCATAGGAGAGAAACTCCATCCCATCACGGGTTAAGGTAATGCCCTTGGGATTGCGGATAAAGATTTCAATACCCATTTCATTTTCCAAGTCTCGAACGGCATTAGAGAGACTGGGTTGAGTGATAAAGAGTTGCTTGGCTGCCTCATTCATAGAGCCAGTTTCGACGATTTTGATAATATAGTGTAGTTGTTGAATTCTCATGTTTTTATTGTACCATACTTGCGGAAGAATGGGCAATGAAGACGAAGAAAATAGGGGGAAAGAGCCGGTCCAGTATTGAAAAAAAGTCTGAAATCTGTTAGAATGAAAGCTATGAAAACATTCTATGATGTGCAGCAATTTCTCAAACAGTTTGGTATTATTGTTTACATGGGGAAGCGCTTGTATGATATTGAACTGATGAAGCTCGAACTCTCTCGGATCTATGATGCAGGTCTGATGGACAAGCTAGACTATCTAGAGGCGGAAGCTGTTCTTCGTAGAGAGCACAAGATAGAATTAGACTACATAGAGAAAAATGGAGATAAGAACTTATGACAATTTGGATTGTTTGGGGAATCGTATTGGCGATGGCGGCATGGATGGGGTATAACTACCTTCGTATTCGTCGTGCGGCTAAGATTGTGGATAATGCAGAATTTGAAGCCTTGATTCGAAAAGGGCAATTGATTGATGTCCGTGAACCAGCAGAATTTCACAGGAAACATATCCTCGGAGCTCGCAATATTCCTTCAAATCAGTTGAAGTCAAGCCTTGCAGCCCTTCGTAAGGATAAACCTGTCCTTCTCTACGAAAACCAACGCGGACAACGAGTGACCAATGCAGCACTTTATCTGAAAAAACAAGGTTTCTCTGAGATTTATATCCTTTCTTATGGATTGGATTCTTGGAACGGGAAGGTCAAGACGAGCTAACATTCTGTTAAAAACTGTCGAATGAGTGATAAAGCTTGCATTTTATGGTATCATCATTTATATTAATTTTAAGGAGATTTTGTAATATGAATTCACAACAAAAGAAAAAACCTTCACTTATTTTAGGTATCTTATCTATCGTCCTTGGTTTGCTATCTCCAATAGTGGGTCTGATTTTGGGGATCATAGGATTGGTCTTGGCTTTTTCATACCAAAAAGAATCTGGACTGGACTATAAAACAGAAAAAATTCTCAATATCATAGGACTTGTAGTTTCTGTTCTTAACTGGATTCTAGCAATCGCAATAGTTTTTAGATAATCAAGAAGAAAAAAGCTTTAAATATAAAGCTTTTTTGTTTTATCGACTCATCTCTAAATAGTTTTTAATGATTTCCAATTCCTCTGGATTCAAGGGGCGGAATTGCCCTTTTGCTAGTTCTGGGTCTAATGTAAAGTCACCGAATTGGATTCGTTTTAGGGCAGTCACCTTGACACCAACTGAGAGAAACATCTTCTTGACTTGATGAAACTTGCCCTCAGAGATGGTGATGGAGGCTCGGCTCTCTGTTGGGCTTGAGGACAGAATTTCGAGCTGAGCTGGTTTACAAGTGGTCCCATCTAAAAAGACGATTCCATCCTTGAATTTTTGGATATGTTCTGACGTGAGCGGTCCGTTTACTACCACTTGATAGGATTTATCGACATGGTACTGGGGATGAAGGAGCTGGAAGCCTAAAGGTCCATTGTCTGTCAAAAGGAGCAGTCCTGTCGTATCGCGGTCTAGCCTACCTATCGCGTAGAGTTGGCCTGACTGGATATTTTTGGGGACTAGGTCCATGACGGTTGGCAGTTTCTTATCCTCGCTCGCTGTAACGACGCCGTTTGGTTTATGAAGCATGAGGTAGATGTGCTCATATCCTTGGATTTGCCTTCCTTGAAAAACTAGTTTTTGCAATCCAGTGTCGACATTTTGAGCGAGGGAGCGAGCTGGACTATCGTCGACTAGGATTTCTTTTTTTAATAGAGCCTGTTTCATAGCCTTGCGACTGACCTTTTCTTGGGCTAATAATCTATCTAAACGCATACCAGCTTATCTTATCATAAGTCTCTGACTTTGAAAAGAGTTGCCTTGACTAGAAAAGCAGAGTGAAAACATTTACACTTAGCTGAACTGTGATTTTTGAATGAGACTGTGGTATAATTGTTCAGTTAGAAATAAAAATTTAAATATTAGAGGAAATCATGACAAAATTAAGAGAAGATATCCGTAACATTGCGATTATCGCCCACGTTGACCACGGAAAAACAACCCTCGTTGACGAATTATTGAAACAATCTGAAACTCTTGATGCACGTACTGAATTGGCAGAGCGCGCTATGGACTCAAACGATATCGAAAAAGAGCGTGGGATTACCATCCTTGCGAAAAATACAGCCGTTGCCTACAACGGAACTCGTATCAATATCATGGACACACCAGGACACGCGGACTTCGGTGGAGAAGTTGAGCGTATCATGAAAATGGTTGATGGTGTTGTCTTGGTCGTAGATGCCTACGAAGGAACAATGCCACAGACTCGTTTCGTATTGAAAAAAGCCTTGGAACAAGATCTTGTCCCAATCGTGGTTGTTAACAAAATCGACAAACCATCAGCTCGTCCAGCAGAAGTAGTAGACGAAGTATTGGAGCTCTTCATTGAGCTTGGTGCAGATGACGACCAGCTTGACTTCCCAGTGGTGTATGCTTCAGCTATCAATGGAACATCTTCATTGTCAGATGATCCAGCTGACCAAGAAGCTACGATGGCACCAATCTTTGATACCATTATCGACCATATCCCTGCTCCAGTGGACAACTCAGATGAACCTTTGCAGTTCCAAGTCTCACTTTTGGACTACAATGACTTCGTAGGTCGTATCGGTATCGGTCGTGTCTTCCGTGGTAGTGTGAAAGTTGGGGACCAAGTTACCCTTTCAAAACTAGATGGTACAACGAAGAACTTCCGTGTTACAAAACTCTTCGGTTTCTTTGGCTTGGAACGTCGTGAAATCCAAGAAGCTAAAGCAGGTGACTTGATTGCCGTATCAGGTATGGAAGATATCTTTGTTGGTGAGACGATTACACCGACAGATGCAGTTGAAGCTCTTCCAATCCTACACATCGATGAGCCAACGCTTCAAATGACCTTCTTGGTAAACAACTCACCATTTGCTGGTAAAGAAGGTAAATGGGTGACTTCTCGTAAGGTAGAAGAACGCTTGCAAGCAGAATTACAAACAGACGTTTCCCTTCGTGTTGACCCAACGGATTCACCAGATAAATGGACTGTTTCAGGTCGTGGAGAATTGCACTTGTCAATCCTGATCGAAACTATGCGTCGTGAGGGCTATGAACTTCAAGTATCTCGTCCAGAAGTTATCGTAAAAGAGATTGATGGTGTTAAATGTGAGCCATTTGAACGTGTTCAAATCGATACTCCAGAAGAATACCAAGGATCTGTTATTCAAAGCCTTTCTGAACGTAAGGGTGAAATGTTGGATATGATTTCAACTGGTAATGGTCAAACTCGTTTGGTCTTCCTTGTTCCAGCGCGTGGTTTGATCGGATACTCAACTGAGTTCTTGTCAATGACTCGTGGTTACGGTATCATGAACCATACCTTTGACCAATACTTGCCATTGATTCCAGGAGAAATTGGTGGACGTCACCGTGGTGCCCTTGTTTCCATCGATGCTGGTAAGGCTACAACTTACTCAATCATGTCTATCGAAGAACGTGGTACAATCTTTGTCAACCCAGGTACTGAGGTTTACGAAGGAATGATCATCGGAGAGAACTCTCGTGAAAACGACTTGACAGTTAACATCACTAAGGCCAAACAAATGACCAACGTTCGTTCTGCAACCAAGGACCAAACAGCGGTTATCAAGACACCTCGTATCTTGACCCTTGAAGAGTCTCTTGAGTTCTTGAATGACGATGAGTACATGGAAGTAACGCCTGAGTCTATCCGTTTGCGTAAGCAAATCCTCAACAAGGCAGAGCGCGAGAAAGCCAACAAAAAGAAAAAATCAGCTGAATAAGAGCTAGAAAGAGATAAAGATGGTCTATTTAATCATAGGGATACTCTTATTACTACTCTATGTATTTGCGACACCCCAAAGTATCAAAGGAACAGTCAACATCGTTATCTTGGTCTTTGTAGTTGTTGCACTCTTGATTTTGCTGATGTTGTCCATCTTGCAAATCTTCCAACTACCGACAGAATTATTTGTCACAATCGCCATGCTGGCTCTAGCCTACTTTAGCTTGAGAGACATTACGCTCATGTCTGTAAAAAAGAGCAGAAGAAGATAAATAGAAAGAGAGCTACGGCTCTCTTTTTCAATTTAAAATAAGATTTTTAAGACTTTCCTTAGGTGATTACGGACGGTAGCGACTTTCTTCGAAATTCCATACCTAAACTTTGAGCCTATAGTCTCAAAGTTTCCGAATGCCTGAAATCTATTGTTTTCAGGCATTTTTATCACAACGGAAAGTCTAAGATTCCATTTCTTGCAAAAAGGAATAAACCTAAAAATATTTTGTTCAAGTGAGTTTTTTTCCACTTTTTAAGAGCTCTATATTGTTATAGAAGTTTAAAAAGTTAGTCCAAAAAAATATCATTATATTTTGCTAAAATCTATTGACAATTTATCATAATGGTGATATATTTGCGATAAATAGAAACCGATTTCATACTCTGAAATCTTACCTCCTGAAATCAATTTTCACCACAAGGAGTCTACTATGAAGAAACTATTTATTTGCTTGTCTACTATTTTTCTCAGTTGCTTCTTCATTTGGATTATTATCTTACGTGCCCCTCAGTATCTCTATACTAGTTATGACTCCGTTACCCTGCTACGTGTTAAAAAGGGGGCACAAGAGCCGACTCGTGAGGAGTTTGAGCGAGAGTTGGAGAAGTTTGCAAGCTCGGAGCAGAGTTTGATTGCCAGACGGATAGTAGAGCCGAGTAAGGATGGAAGGACCAACTTCACCTATGCGACCTATGGTCAGGGAGACTTGCCAAAAGAGTTTCAAGCGGCCAGCCAAGAAAGCCGAGAACGGAGCGATCCTCTCAATAGCTACCTTCTCTTATCTGGTTCATTGACCAAGGAAAAATTAGCTGCAAAATTAGATGATTTAGGTTATAAAGCGATTGCAGACCGCAAAACTCCTCCGTATCTTTTAGCTTTTTGGATTGCTTTAAATCCGTTGTTGTTGATTAGTTTAGCTATATTTGGATTAGCTTTCTTTGCCATGGTGATTATCACTCGGATTAAGGAGATGCGGGCTGCAGGGATTCAGCTCTTTTCAGGACAGACCCTCTTGTCCATCATAGGAAGCGCCTTATACGATGATGTCAAGTGGCTTTGCTTAGCTGGGGTTTTATCGCTTATAGTGGGAGGTGCTGTCCTCCTCGGACAAGGGCTCTTTTATCCCGTTCTTTTAGTATCCTTTAGTATCGGAGTGGGGCTTTATCTTCTCTTTTTATTGGGAATTTCGCTAGTACTGAGCCTGCTCTACTTGATGAGCTTGAGCTACAAGGCTTTGGTTCCTGTGTTAAAAGGACGTTTGCCCCTCAAACGTTTGATGACCTTGACCTTACTATGTCAGTTGGTTGCTGTCTTTACAGTAGGTTATGCAGTCAAGACTGGCTTGACTTCTTACCAGCGTTTACAGGAACTCCAACTATCCAAGCAAGCTTGGGAAGACCGGGCAGATTATTATCAAATTTCTTTTGGCTTAGGTGATAGAGTAAAAGATACAGAAAATCAGAGCAAGTGGTATGCCTTTGCCAAGGAAGCAATCGAAGAAGAACAAGCTCTTTATGTAAAGGATAATCTGCTCCATTTTGCCAATCCACAAGGAAAAAATGAACAGGGAGAGACACTGGATACCTATAGTCCAGATGCTAATACGCTCTATGTTAGTCCTAGTTATTTGGAGAAGGAAAAGGTCGTGGTAGATGCTGAGACCAAACAGAAGTTAGCCCATCTCCAAAAAGGTGAGTTTGTCCTCTTGCTCCCAGAACATTTGCGCTCTCAAGAAGCAGAACTAAAAAAAATCTTTGAAGAAAGCTTGAGTTATTATGGAAAATCTGGTGAGGAGGCAAGTGCTCCTTTGGATTATGAGATGAAAGCGCACGTTAGTTATCTTTCAATGGAAGAAAAGCGATTTGTTTATAATAACGGTGAGAATCCCGTATCCACTCAGTATTTGACGGATCCGATTTTAGTGGTATTCACGCCGACTTCTACAGGTGATAGTTTTACATCCTTATCTAGTTGGTCTATCAATGCTGGTAAGAATATCTTTGTCAAAGGATATGAAGATGGGATTAAACTCTTGAAAAATGCAGGAATTTATGATCAAGTATCCTACCTCAAGGAGGGACGAAGTGTTTACCTCGCACGTTACTATGAGGTTCAAACACAAACTCTAACCCTTATTTTAGGAGCTATTATTGGAATCGCGAGTTCTTTGCTTCTCTTTTATTCTGTGAATCTTCTTTATTTTGAACAATTCCGTCGTGAGATTTTGATTAAACGAATTTCTGGTTTGCGATTTTTTGAAACGCACGCTCAGTATATGATTAGTCAATTTGCTAGTTTTGTATTCGGTGCGAGTCTCTTTATTTGGCGTAGTCGAGATGTGGTGATTGGATTGGTAACTTTATCGATCTTCCTCGTTAGTGCTATACTGACTCTCTACCGTCAAGCACAGAAAGAATCTCGTGTTTCTATGACCATTATGAAAGGAAAATAGGATGATTGAACTAAAGAATATATCTAAAAAATTTGGAAGCCGTCAGCTATTTTCAGATACTAATCTTCAATTTGAAGGTGGGAAAATTTATGCCTTAATCGGTACAAGTGGCTGTGGTAAGACAACCCTCTTGAATATGATTGGACGATTAGAGCCATATGACAATGGAGAAATTATCTATGATGGCACTTCTCTTAAGGACATCAAGCCTTCTGTTTTCTTTAGAGATTACTTAGGATACTTATTTCAAGATTTTGGCTTAATTGAAAGCCAAACAGTTAAAGAGAATCTCAATCTGGGTTTAGTTGGTAAAAAGTTGAAAGAAAAAGAGAAAATCTCTCTGATGAAACAAGCTCTAAACCGTGTTAACCTCTCTTATTTAGATTTAAAGCAACCTATCTTTGAATTATCAGGAGGAGAAGCACAACGTGTTGCACTAGCGAAGATAATTTTAAAGGATCCACCTTTGATCCTCGCAGATGAACCAACCGCTTCCTTAGACCCCAAAAACTCTGAGGAATTACTTTCTATCCTAGAATCTTTAAAAAATCCGAATCGAACGATTATTATTGCGACCCACAATCCTCTGATTTGGGAACAAGTGGACCAAGTTATTCGAGTTACTGATTTATCTCATAGATGATAAAAGAATATTAAGTTAGAAGAAAGAGTCACAAATACACTTTGTGGCTTTTTTATTTCCATAAAAATGGTAAAATAGTAGGAGTAGAAATGGAGTTTGAGACATGAAAGTAATCGATCAATTTAAAAATAAGAAAGTCCTTGTTTTAGGTTTGGCTAAGTCTGGTGAGTCTGCGGCCCGTTTGTTGGACAAGCTGGGTGCTATTGTCACTGTTAATGACGGCAAACCTTTCGAGGAAAATCCAGCTGCACAAAGCCTACTGGAAGATGGAATCAAGGTTGTCACTGGTGGGCATCCTTTGGAACTCTTGGATGAAGATTTCGCTCTGATGGTGAAAAATCCAGGTATCCCGTATAGCAATCCCATGATTGAAAAGGCTTTGGCAAAGAAGATTCCAGTCTTGACTGAGGTGGAATTGGCTTATTTGATTTCAGATGCGCCAATTATCGGTATTACTGGTTCAAATGGGAAAACAACCACAACGACGATGATTGGGGAAGTTTTAACTGCTGCTGGTCAACATGGTCTCTTATCAGGGAATATTGGCTATCCTGCTAGTCAAGTGGCTCAAACTGCGACAGCCAAGGACACGCTCGTCATGGAACTTTCTTCTTTCCAACTGATGGGTGTCCAAGAATTCCATCCTGAGATTGCGGTTATTACCAACCTCATGCCCACTCATATCGACTACCATGGTTCTTTTGAGGAGTATGTGGCAGCTAAGTGGAATATCCAGAACAAGATGACAGCAGCTGATTTCCTTGTATTGAACTTTAACCAAGATTTGGCAAAAGAATTGTCTACCAAAACACAAGCTACCGTTGTACCATTTTCAACATTGGGAAAGGTTGATGGAGCTTATCTGGAAGATGGTCAACTCTACTTCCGTGGAGAAGTGGTCATGGTAGCGAGTGAAATTGGTGTTCCAGGTAGCCACAATGTAGAAAATGCCCTTGCGACCATTGCAGTAGCCAAGCTCCGTGGTGTAGACAACCAAACCGTCAAGGAAACTCTTTCATCCTTTGGTGGTGTCAAACACCGTCTCCAATTTGTGGATGAAATTAAGGGGGTCAAATTCTATAACGATAGCAAATCAACCAATATCTTGGCTACTCAAAAAGCCTTGTCAGGATTTGACAACAGTAAGGTTATCTTAATTGCAGGTGGTTTGGACCGCGGCAATGAGTTTGACGAATTGGTTCCAGATATTACTGGGCTCAAGAAGATGGTTATCCTCGGTCAATCTGCAGAACGTGTCAAACGGGCAGCGGATAAGGCTGATGTGGCTTATGTAGATGCGACAGATATTGCTGATGCGACCCGCAAGGCTTATGATCTCGCGACTCAAGGAGATGTGGTTCTCCTCAGTCCCGCCAATGCTAGCTGGGATATGTATGCTAACTTTGAAGTACGTGGAGATCTTTTCATCGACACAGTAGCGGAGTTAAAGGAATAATATGAAAAAAATTGTCTTTACAGGTGGGGGGACGGTTGGACATGTCACCCTCAATCTTTTGTTAATGCCCAAGTTCATCGAAGACGGCTGGGAAGTTCACTATATTGGTGATAAACACGGGATCGAACACCAAGAAATCCTCAAGTCAGGCTTGAATGTGACCTTCCACTCCATTGCGACTGGGAAGTTGCGTCGCTATTTCTCTTGGCAAAATATGCTGGATGTGTTTAAAGTTGGTTGGGGAATTGTCCAATCGCTCTTTATCATGTTACGACTGCGTCCACAGGCTCTTTTTTCTAAGGGAGGATTTGTCTCTGTACCGCCGGTTATCGCTGCGCGTGTGTCAGGAGTGCCTGTCTTTATTCACGAATCGGACCTGTCTATGGGCTTGGCCAATAAAATCGCCTACAAATTTGCGACCAAGATGTATTCAACATTTGAGCAAGCTGCTGGTCTCGCAAAAGTCGAGCATGTGGGTGCTGTGACCAAGGTTTCAGACCAAAAAACTCCTGAACCAGATGAATTGGTGGATATCCAAACCCACTTTGATCCTAAATTGCCAACGGTATTGTTTGTTGGTGGTTCTGCAGGAGCTCGTGTATTTAACCAATTGGTGACAGATTATAAGCAAGAACTGACCGAACGTTACAATATTATCAATCTCACTGGAGATTCAAGCCTGAACGAGTTGAGTCAAAATCTCTTTCGTGTTGATTATGTGACGGATCTCTATCAACCCTTGATGGAGATGGCAGATGTGGTGGTGACGCGTGGCGGTGCCAATACGATTTTTGAGCTCTTGGCCATGGCGAAACTCCATCTCATCGTACCATTGGGTCGTGAAGCAAGTCGAGGAGACCAGATTGAAAATGCAGCTTATTTTGTTAAGAAAGGCTATGCAGAAGAACTTCAAGAAAGTGACTTGACCTTGGAAAGCTTGGAGGAGAAACTGAGTCACTTGCTTAGTCACAAGGATCAGTACCAAGCTAGCATGAAGGCTTCGACTGAATTGAAATCTCTTGCAGATTTTTACGATCTATTAAGAAAAGACCTAGCATAAGGAATATCAATGTCAAAGGATAAGAAAAAAGAATCAAACCCCAAGCAAGAATTGTCTGAATGGCAGAAACGAAACCAGGAATACCTGAAGAAGAAGGCTGAGGAAGAAGCTGCCCTAGCTGAGGAGAAGGAAAAGGAAAAACAAGCTCGAATGGGGAAAAACTCTAAGTCGTTAGAGGAAAGTAAGAAGTCATCAAGTGATTCCGACCAGAACGAAACTGTTCCAGACGAAGAATCATCCGAAAAAGAAGAAAAATCTAAAAAAGATGATCCTAAAGTCAAAGAAGAAAAAGAAAAGAAGAAAAAAGAAAAACCAGAGAAACCAGCCAAACCTAAAATTGCGCCTGTTCATATTTGGCGAGCTGTGAGTATCTTGGTACCCAGTGTCCTAGTCCTCCTTTTTTCAGTCTATCTGTTGACTCCACTTTCGACCATCAAAAATATCGAGGTTAAGGGAAATAGTAACACGCAGGCGGATGACATCAAACAGGCTTCTGGAATTCAAGATAGTGACTATACTTTAGCTCTATTGTTGGATAAGGAAACATATGCTGAGCGAATCAAGTCCAACCATTGGATAGAATCAGCGAAGATTAACTATCAATTTCCGACTAACTTTACGATTGAGGTTAAGGAGTTTGATATTGTCGGTTATTATGTATCTAGTGAAGAATATTATCCAATTCTTTCTAGTGGTAGGGTTGAGTCAACTCCTGTAAATCGCTTAAACTTGCCTGAGACTTATCTGACAGTTACCTTTAATGACGAGCAGCAGGTGAAAGAACTGATCACAGGATTATCTACCATCAGTGAGGATATCAAGAGTCAAATCCAGAAAATCGAATTAGCGCCAAGCAAGGCAACAGCAGATCTTTTAAAAATTACTATGCTGGACACAGATGAGATTTTGGTTCCCTTGTCAGAATTGAGCAAGAAATTGCCTTATTACAGCAAAATCAAGCCACAATTGACAGAACCGAGTGTAGTCGATATGGAGGCTGGAGTATACAGCTATACGATAGCGGATAAACTGATAGAAGAAGCAGAGGAAAAAGCCAAAAAAGAGGCCCAGGAAGCTGAGAAGAAAAAACAGGAAGAAGAAAAGAAAAAACAAGAAGAACAGGGAAGTCAAAGTCAAACGAGCCAGCAATCACAGAGTCGTTAGACTAACTTTTCCTCTTGATTTTGAATGGTATAGAAGTCCAGATTCGAGTTTTTGCTTGACAAGTCCTACTATAAATAATAGAATAGAAAAAAACCTTTAAAGCAGTCCGGAGAGGCAGCTAAGGTTAGACGGTGAAAGGGTGGAGACTACCCATTTTTCGTGGAACCTTGCTGTTGGCAGGTTCCTTTTTTCGTGGTTTGTTTTTAACCATACTCTCTTGCTCGTAAAGGTAAAAGGAGAAAGGTATGCGTGAACATCGTCCAGTTATTGCTCTTGATTTTCCTAGTTTTGAGGCAGTCAAGGAATTTTTATCTCTTTTCCCAGTAGAAGAAAGTCTTTATCTAAAAGTGGGAATGGAGCTTTATTATGCGGAGGGTCCAGAAGTTGTCCGCTATTTGAAATCATTGGGACATAGTGTCTTTCTGGATCTCAAGCTACATGACATTCCAAATACAGTCAAATCTGCCATGAAGGTCTTATCTCAGCTTGGTGTGGACATGACAAATGTTCATGCTGCTGGTGGTGTAGAGATGATGAAGGCTGCGCGTGAAGGTCTTGGGACACAAGCTAAATTGATCGCTGTGACCCAGCTTACATCAACGTCGGAAAGCCAGATGCAGGATTTTCAAAATATCCAAACCAGTCTGCAAGAGTCTGTGATTCACTATGCCAAGAAGACAGCTGAAGCAGGCTTGGATGGTGTCGTTTGCTCGGCCCAGGAAGTGCAACTCATCAAAGAAGCCACCAATCCAGATTTTATCTGTCTGACACCGGGAATTCGTCCAGCGGGAGCTGCGGTAGGAGACCAAAAACGCGTCATGACGCCAGCGGATGCTTATCAAATCGGTAGTGACTATATCGTAGTAGGACGTCCCATTACCCAAGCTGAGGATCCTGTTGCAGCTTATCATGCTATCAAGGATGAATGGAACCAAGACAGAAATTAAAGAAATAGATTACAAAAGCAAAAGGAGAATACTATGACACTTGCTAAAGATATCGCTAGCCACCTCTTGAAAATCCAAGCCGTTTACCTCAAACCAGAGGAGCCTTTCACTTGGGCATCTGGTATCAAATCGCCGATTTATACTGACAACCGTGTGACGCTTGCCTATCCAGAAACTCGTACCCTAATTGAAAATGGTTTTGTGGAAGCTATTAAAGCAGAATTTCCAGAAGTAGAAGTGATTGCAGGAACTGCAACAGCAGGGATTCCTCACGGAGCTATCATCGCTGACAAGATGAACTTGCCTTTTGCCTACATCCGCAGCAAACCAAAAGACCACGGAGCTGGTAATCAAATCGAAGGTCGCGTATCTCAGGGGCAAAAGATGGTTGTTGTTGAAGACCTCATTTCAACTGGTGGTTCTGTTCTCGAGGCTGTAGCAGCTGCCAAACGCGAAGGAGCAGACGTTCTTGGTGTTGTAGCTATTTTTAGTTATCAACTACCAAAAGCAGATAAAAACTTTGCAGACGCAGGTGTCAAACTTGTGACGCTTTCTAACTACAGTGAACTGATCCACCTAGCCCAAGAAGAGGGATATATCACACCAGAAGGACTCGCTCTCCTAAAACGCTTTAAAGAAGATCAAGAAAATTGGCAAAATGCCTAAAATATAGAAAATCAGGTAGTCACTAGGATTATCTGATTTTTTATATGTGGGCAATAAAACAAAGCTCCCTAAAGGTAAAGAAGAATATAGGATAATGGTAGAATGAGAGTCCTCTCTTTTTTGGGGGCATATTCAGATAATCAGTCTGAAATTTCCAGACAAATTTTTTGAAAGGATTCTGAAAAAGAGGTAAGATAGTTAATGTAAGACAAAGTAAACGCTTACTTAACAAGGAGGACACTTTATGTCATATAAAACAAGCAATGCAGAAGGACCTGTAGATTTTATTAACACTTATGATTTGGAGCCAATGGCGCAACAAGTTATTCCTAAAGCTGCCTTTGGTTATATCGCTAGTGGAGCAGAAGATACTTTCACTTTACGCGAGAATATCCGTGCCTTTAACCACAAACTCATCGTTCCACATACGCTTTGTGATGTTGAAAATCCAAGTACAGAGATTGAATTTGCAGGTGAAAAATTATCTTCACCAATCATTATGGCGCCTGTTGCGGCTCATAAATTAGCAAATGAACAGGGTGAAGTGGCGACTGCGCGTGGTGTGCATGAGTTTGGTTCTCTTTACACAACTAGCTCTTACTCTACTGTAGATCTTCCAGAAATTACAGAAGCCCTTCAAGGGACACCTCACTGGTTCCAATTTTACTTTAGTAAGGATGACGGTATCAACCGCCATATCATGGACCGTGTGAAGGCTGAAGGCTACAAAGCGATTGTCTTGACGGCGGATGCAACTGTAGGGGGCAATCGTGAGGTCGACAAGCGCAATGGTTTTGTCTTCCCCGTTGGTATGCCAATTGTTGAGGAATACCTGCCAGAAGGTGCTGGTAAATCAATGGACTTTGTTTACAAGTCAGCTAAACAACGCTTGTCTCCACGCGATGTAGAATTTATCGCTGCATACTCAGGACTTCCTGTGTATGTCAAGGGGCCACAATGCCGTGAGGACGTTGAACGCTCTCTTGCCGCAGGTGCTTCTGGTATCTGGGTAACCAACCACGGTGGCCGCCAAATCGACGGTGGGCCAGCATCCTTTGACTCGCTTCAAGAAGTGGCTGAAGCAGTTGATAAACGTGTGCCAATTGTCTTTGACTCTGGTGTTCGTCGTGGTCAGCACGTCTTCAAAGCCTTGGCTTCAGGAGCAGACTTGGTAGCTATTGGTCGCCCTGTGATCTATGGTTTGGCTCTTGGTGGTAGTGTTGGTGTGCGTCAAGTCTTTGAGCACTTGAATGCAGAATTGAAGACAGTCATGCAATTATCTGGAACTCAGACTATTGAGGATGTCAAACACTTCAAACTCCGTCACAACCCATACAACCCAACCTTCCCAGTCGATCCTCGTGATTTGAAATTGTATTGATAAAGTAGAAGGCCTTCACCTGATGTGGAGGTTTTTCTTTGTGTATAGAAAGAATAAATCGTTATTAGAAACTATATAAATATATTTTCCAGTCAAATATCTTGCTAGGACTTTCAAATTCTGTTATACTGGTCCAGTAATTAAATAATAAAGACATTTGGGGTGCTTTAGGCTGAGATGATACCCATTGAACCTGATACAGTTAAGACTGGCGAAGGGAAATGTGAAAAGGTTTTTTTTCGTATGTCGAAAAGAACTGTCTAATCTTGTAAGGTAAACTCTAATTCTCGTTTGTAATTGGAGTTTTTTTGTTTATCAAAAGAGGATAGGCTTGACGGCAAGCCTTTTGGTAGCTCTTCTTGAATGCCCCACTTTTCTTTAAAAAAGGAGTTTTTTATGTTGAAAAAATGGCAGTTAAAAGATGTTATCTTGCTTGCTTTCTTGTCTATCTTTTTTGGTGGCGTTTTTGTGGGTTCAGGCTATCTGTTTGATATTCTCACCCTGATCTTGGCCCCTCTTGGTTTACAGGCTTTTGCCAATGAAATCCTCTTTGGTCTCTGGTGTATGGCTGCGCCCATTGCGGCCATCTTTGTTCCAAGAGTCGGAAGTGCAACGATTGGAGAAGTGCTCGCTGCGCTTGCTGAAGTTCTTTATGGTAGCCAATTCGGTCTAGGCGCTCTTTTGTCCGGCTTGGTTCAAGGTTTGGGAAGTGAATTTGGTTTTCTCGTAACCAAGAATCGCTATGAAAGTTGGCTCTCTCTAACTGCTAATAGTATTGGGATTACCCTTTTTAGCTTTGTCTATGAATACATTAAATTAGGTTATTACGCCTTTTCCCTTCCTTTTGTCCTTTCCTTGCTTGTGGTTCGTTTTATTTCCGTCTTTTTCTTCTGTACCATCTTGGTTCGTGCCATTGTCAAACTCTATCATCAGTTTGCAGCTGGAGGAAAGGCATAGATGGGCCTGGAATTAAGAGGGATTCAGTCCCCAATCTTCTCAGAGCCAATTGATTTTACTTTTCATGATCAAGCCTTTACCTTGTTAGTTGGGAGTAGTGGTTCAGGAAAATCCAGTCTCTTTCAAGTCATTGCCCAAGTCAGTTCTCTTCCCTATAGTGGTCAAGTCCAGATAGATGGAAGCGAGGTCAGTCAGCTTTCTATCGTTGAACGTGTCCAGACGGTTGGCATTCTCTTTCAAAATCCCAATCATCAATTTACCATGGAGAACTTGTTTGAGGAACTGATTTTTACCTTGGAGAATATCGGCCATCCCGTGCAAGAGATTGATGCTAAAATAGCAGAGGTGGTCCAGCAATGTCGCTGTGAGAAAATCTTGCACCGTCCCATACATCACTTATCAGGTGGGGAAAAGCAAAAGGCTGCCTTGGCTGTTCTCTTTGCCATGAATCCTAGGGTCTATCTCTTGGATGAGCCTTTTGCTTCCATTGACCGCAAGAGCAGGTTAGAGATATTGGAGATTCTAAAAGAGTTGGTCTCTGATGGGAAGACAGTTATTTTGTGCGACCATGATTTATCTGATTATGAAGCCTATATCGACCATATGGTGGAGCTGAGAGACGGACAACTAAGGGAAATAAATCAACTTCCTACCTCTGAGATGACACAGGTTTCTTCAAAGGAAGTTGCTTCTAACCCAGAACTATTCCATATGGACCGTGTGACTTGTGAGCTGGGAAATCGCCCCCTCTTTTCGATTGCTGATTTTACTATCTACCAAGGAATTTCCTGTATCTTGGGTGATAATGGTGTCGGGAAATCAACCCTCTTTCGCTCTATTCTTCAATTTCAAAAGTATAGAGGGCGCATTACTTGGAAGGGTTCGGTCCTAAAAAAGAAAAAGAGTCTGTATCGTGACCTGACGGGTGTCGTTCAGGAAGCTGAGAAGCAATTTATCCGAGTCAGTCTGCGAGAGGAACTGAAATTAGATAGCTCAGATACTGAAAGAAATCAGCGGATTCTCCAAGCATTACAATTTTTTAATTTGGAGCAGGTACTCGATAAGAGTCCTTATCAATTAAGTGGTGGCCAGCAAAAGATTCTTCAGCTATTGACCATCTTAACCAGCAAGGCTTCTGTGATTTTGCTAGATGAACCTTTTGCAGGTTTGGATGATAGAGCTTGTCATTATTTCTGCCAGTGGATTCTGGAGGACAGCAATCAAGGAAGAAGTTTTTTGATCATTAGCCATCGTTTAGATCCCTTGATTTCTGTGGTCGATTATTGGATTGAGATGACTAGTGAGGGTCTCCGTCATATTAAAGACGTGACAATCAGCAAACCTCTCACATCTCGGAGTATTAATACTCTAGGGGAGGTGAGGTAGTATGATCAAAGTCGCAACCCAGACACCGATACTCAGTCTCTTCTTGCTGATTTTATCCTTGGAAACATCTTTCATTCCTTCGATTGCTCTTAATCTTTCAGTAGTCGCATTTTGCATCCTCTTTATGCTCTACCACCGTCGATTTAAACTGTTGGCTTGGATGATTGTGCTCGCCATTTTGCCATCCTTCGCCAACTATTGGGCAGTACAGTTACATGGGGATGCTTCGCAGGCAGTGATACTTGGAACGAGGGCCTTTGTGACCGTTTGTATCGGCCTTGTCTTTGTTTCCAGTATTTCCCTAAAAGAGCTTCTCTTGTACTTGGCTCAAAAGGGGCTATCGCGTTCTTGGGCCTATGCCTTGATTGTGGTATTCAATTCCTTTCCCCTCATTCAGCAAGAAATCAAGTCCCTCAAGGAAGCGTGCTTACTGCGTGGTCAAAAACTGCATGTTTGGTCGCCCTTGATTTACAGTAAGGTTTTGATGACGGTCTTTAGGTGGCGCCATCTTTATCTGAGAGCTTTGTCTGCGCACGGATATGACGAACATGCACAGTTGGAGAATCGCTATCGGACTTTTTATATTTCTCAGAGGACAAAATTAATCTACCTGCTGTTCTTTTTATTACTTCAAACCAGTCTATTTTTATAAAGGAGTTATTATGGAATTCACAGATATTGCGATGGAATTATCCAAGGAAGCTTGGCAGGCTTCCTTTCATCACCCTTTTGTTTTACAGTTACAAGAGGGAACGTTAGAACCTTCCATCTTCCGCTATTACCTGATTCAGGATGCCTACTACCTGAAGTCTTTTTCAGAAGCCTATCACCTCTTGGCTGATAAGACTTCCAACGAGGAGATGAAAAGACTCTTGAAACAAAATGCTCAGGGTCTAGTGGAGGGTGAATTATTTATCCGCCAACAATTTTTCAAGGAATTAGGAATCAGCGACCAGGAAATGGAGCAACATCCAATCGCTCCAACCTGTTATCATTACATTTCTCATATTTATCGTCAGTTTGCAGAGCCAAACTTGGGCATTGCTTTTGCTAGTTTGCTCCCATGTCCTTGGTTATACCATGATTTGGGTAAGGCACTTAATCGCAAACCATCCCCGAATCCTCTTTATCAACAGTGGATTGAAACCTATATCACCGATGAATTAGAACAGCAGATTAAAGAGGAAGAAGCGCTGGTCAATCAACTCTATCGAGAAAGCAACGAGACGGACAAACAAAAAATGCTAGAGGCCTTCCACCGCAGTGTCCACATGGAAGCCAAGTTTTGGGAGATGGCTTACCAACACCAAACATGGACGAGTGATTTGCAGTCCTTAGAAACAGAGAAGAAATAAAAAATGAGAAACCACCAACTTCAAGTTCACAAATTAACCATTTTATCCATGATGATTGCCCTTGACGTAGTGCTTACACCCATCTTCCGAATCGAGGGGATGGCACCAATGTCCAGTGTAGTCAATATTCTTGCAGGGATTTTGATGGGGCCTGTTTATGCCTTGGTCATGGCAACAGTCACAGCCTTTATCCGTATGTCTACTCAAGGCATTCCGCCCTTGGCCCTCACAGGAGCTACTTTTGGAGCCCTCCTTGCAGGTCTCTTTTATAAGTACGGTCGAAAATTTCACTATTCTGCCCTAGGAGAGATTTTGGGAACAGGGATTATCGGTTCCATTGTTTCCTATCCTGTCATGGTTCTCTTTACGGGATCTGCGGCTAAGCTCAGCTGGTTTATCTATACTCCGCGATTTTTCGGAGCGACCTTGATCGGTACAGCCATAGCTTTTCTCGCCTTTCGATTTTTAATCAAGCAGGAATTCTTTAAAAAAGTACAAGGATATTTCTTTGGTGAAAGGATAGACTGATGCAGGAATTTACAAATCCCTTTCCTCTAGGCTCTAGCTCCTTGATTCACTGCATTACCAATGAGATTTCCTGTGAGATGTTAGCCAATGGCATTCTAGCTCTGGGATCTAAACCTGTCATGGCAGATGATCCCCGTGAGGTCCTTGATTTTACCAAACAAAGCCAGGCTCTCTTCATCAATTTGGGGCATTTGTTTGCTGAGAAGGAGAAAGCAATCCGCATGGCAGCTACTTATGCAGCTCAAGCTTGTCTCCCAATGGTAGTAGATGCAGTTGGCGTAGCGGCTTCCCCCATTCGTAAGGATCTAGTCAGAGATCTTTTTGAATACAAGCCCACGGTCCTTAAAGGAAATATGTCGGAAATCCGAAGTCTTGTTGGTTTAAAGCACCACGGAGTTGGAGTTGATGCTAGCAATAAGGATCAAGAAACTGAGGACCTGCTTCAAGCCTTGAAAGACTGGTGTCAGACCTATCCTGGTATGTCATTTTTAGTCACTGGCCCCAAGGACCTCATTGTTTCGGAGAATCAGGTTGCAATATTGGGAAATGGCTGTGACGAATTAGACTGGATAACAGGGACAGGAGACTTGGTTGGAGCCTTGACCGCCGTTTTTCTCAGTCAAGGAAAGATCGCATTTGAAGCTTCTTGCCTAGCAGTTTCTTATCTCAATATCTCTGCTGAGAGAATAGTTGTTCAAGGAATGGGATTGGAAGATTTCCGCTTTCAAACTCTCAATCAGCTCTCTCTTCTAAAAAGAGACGAAAATTGGCTAGAAGCCATCAAAGGAGACTTTTATGAATAGAGAAGCACTTAGACTGTATCTAGTAACTAATCGCTACCAAGATTCCTTGGAAAACTTTCTTGAAAAAGTCGAGACGGCCTGCCGTTCAGGTGTTACCATTGTCCAATTACGAGAAAAAAATCTCACTACCAATCAATACTATCAACTGGCCAAACAAGTCAAGGAAATAACAGACGCCTATCAGGTGCCCTTGATTATCGATGATCGTTTGGATGTTTGTCTAGCAGTCGATGCTGCTGGGTTGCATATAGGCGACGATGAACTACCGGTTTCGGTTGCCCGCAAAGTCTTGGGGCCTGAAAAAATCCTCGGTGTTACTGCTAAAACAGTAAAAAGGGCTCTTGAGGCGGAAACATGGGGTGCGGATTACTTGGGAACAGGAGCCATTTTCCCGACTACGACCAAAGAAAATGCACCTATCACCTTGATTTCAACCTTGAAAACAATTTGCCAAACGGTCGCCATTCCAGTAGTTGCTATTGGAGGCTTGACGTCAGAGAACATTGACCAACTTGCTGCAACTGGCATAGCTGGTGTAGCTGTAGTCCGTGATTTGATGCAGGCAGAAGATATTGAAGCAAAAACGCAAGCATTTTTAACAAAGCTGGATGACATTATTTTCTAATCAAAAACTCTCTAATTCCCTTAAAGTGGGAACTAGAGAGTTTTTTCTTAATCTTTAAAGCTTGTATGGTTGACTGGGCCAGAACCATGACCGAGTTGAGGAGCTTCTTGGATGGCTTTTGTGATAAAGGCCTTGGCCTTATCGACTGCCTGATAAAGGGTTTTCCCCTTGGCTAGTTCAGCCGTAATCACTGCAGCAAAAGTACATCCAGTGCCATGGGTGTGACAGGTTTGAATTCTAGGACTTTCCCAGACAAATTGCTCCTCCTTAGTAAAGAGGAAATCCTTGGCACCGCCTTCGAGATGGCCACCTTTGATTACCACAGACTGAGGACCAAATTCTTTTAAAATCAGGCGACCAGCACGTTGCATGTCTTCTGGATCATGGATTGAAAAACCAACAATCTCTTCTGCCTCAGGAAGATTGGGTGTAATGATGCTTGCAAGAGGAAGCAGGTTTGTTTTTAGGTAGCTTCTCGCACTAGTATCTATCAGGGTATCACCGCTTGTTGCGACCATAACAGGGTCCAGCACGTAGGGACAGTCCAGCTTTTTAAGATAGGGTTGGATGATTTCCATGATTTCAGTAGTTGCCAACATACCAGTTTTTACAGCCTGAGGTTTGATATCCGAAAAGACACTCTCCAATTGAGCTTTCAGCATTTGGTTAGAGACGTGCTCGATTAATTGAACACCTCTGGTATTTTGAGCGACAAGGCTGGTCACAACGGCCATTCCATAGACATCTCTAGCTTGGAACGACTTCAAATCAGCCATAATGCCAGCACCGCCACTAGGGTCTGTCCCAGCAATGGTTAGAGCAACGGGTAAATAAGTCATCTAAAACCTCCCAACCAACTGAAGTTTGTATTCTTAAGAACAAGCAAGTCTGTTTTAGGAAGGAAATAGAAGACTGGGTAGTCCTCACTATTTTCCACTTCCATCAGCCAGCATTACCTAGATTGAGTCAAAGGGATCTAACAGTCGTTAATCTCAGCTTTACGCACCCCTAGTGGTTGTTTTCTTTTTTCTTCAGTATAGCATATTTTTATAGTTTATATAGTAAAATTTGATTGCAAATCTCTCGTTACAGGATTAAAATTCTATTTTTCGAAAAAATAATAAAAATTATAGTTGACAAATGTAGATTTTCGGAGTATACTAATAACTGTAATCGACAAATGTAGATTTAGGAGGTGTGATTATGCAGATTTCAGATGCAGAATGGCAGGTCATGAAGATTATTTGGATGCAAGGAGAGCAGACCAGTACGGATTTGATCAGGGTTCTGGCGGAGCGGTTCGACTGGTCCAAGTCGACCATTCAGACTCTTTTGGCTCGTCTGGTTGAGAAAGAGTGTTTGACTAGGAAAAAAGAGGGCAAGTCCTTTGTCTATTCAGCCCTTTTAACTTTGGACCAAAGTCGGGATTTACTTGTCCAAGATATCAAGGACAAGGTTTGTTCTCGTAGGATTAAGAACTTGTTGGCTGATTTGATTGTGGAATGTGATTTTACTCAGGCTGACTTGGAAGACTTGGAAGCTGTGATTTCTGAGAAAAAAGCTAGCGCTGTAACAGAAGTAAAATGTAATTGTATGTAAAGGAGATGTCATGTTAAATCTATTTGTATCTATTGTTGTTTTAGGAATGATTGCTTTTATCCTCTTTTGGTTTTTCAAAAAGCCGCAAGAAGATGCTAAGAGAGCTCAGCAAAAGAATGGCTATCAAGAAATTCGAGTGGAGGTCATGGGAGGATATACTCCAGAAACCATTATCCTCAAAAAATCGCAACCTGCTCGCATTATTTTTGATCGAAAAGATCCTTCACCTTGCTTGGATCAAATCGTTTTTCCAGACTTTGGAGTGCATGCAGATCTGCCTATGGGAGACCAATATGTGGTTGAAATCACACCTGAAGAAGCAGGTGAGTATGGTTTCTCTTGTGGCATGAATATGATGCACGGTAAGATGATTGTAGAATAGGAGAATATTATGACTGAAATTGTAAAAGCAAGCCTTGAAAATGGTGTTCAAAAAATCCGTATCACGGCAGACAAAGGCTACCATCCAGCCCACATTCAACTGCAAAAAGGGATTCCTGCTGAGATTACCTTTCATCGTGTGACACCATCAAACTGTTATAAAGAAGTTCTCTTCGAAGAAGAAGGGATCCTAGAACCAATCGGCGTAGATGAGGAGAAAGTCATTCGCTTTACTCCTCAAGAATTGGGTGAGCATGAATTTTCATGTGGCATGAAGATGCAAAAGGGGAGTTATACCGTAGTTGAGAAGACTCGAAAATCTCTATCACTTTTACAACGTTTTTGGATTACTAGTGTCTTTACTGTGCCTCTTGTGATTCTTATGATTGGGATGTCTACAGGAGGAATTAGTCACCAAGTCATGCGTTGGGGCACCTTTTTAGCCACAACCCCCATTATGCTGGTAGCTGGAGTTCCATATATCAGAAGCGCCTGGGCTAGTTTTAAAAAGCACAATTCCAACATGGATACCTTGGTTGCTCTGGGAACCCTAGTGGCCTATTTCTATAGCTTAGTTGCCCTCTTCACTGGTCTGCCCGTTTACTTTGAAAGTGCTGCATTTATCCTCTTCTTCATTCTTTTGGGAGCAGTTTTTGAGGAAAAAATGCGAAAAAATACTTCGCAGGCAGTCGAAAAATTATTAGACCTACAAGCAAAAACAGCAGAGGTTTTGCGTGATGATGTTTATGTTCAAATACCTCTAGAACAAGTCAAAGTTGGGGATCTCATTCGCGTTCGACCAGGTGAAAAAATTGCCGTTGATGGGACTGTAATAGAAGGAGAAACTAGTATTGATGAATCAATGGTAACTGGGGAAAGTATTCCAGTCGATAAATCAGTTGGAGATGCTGTCATTGGTTCAACCATCAATAATAGTGGTACGATCATTTTTAGAGCTGAAAAAGTAGGTTCTGAAACCATGTTGGCTCAGATTGTAGACTTTGTGAAGAAAGCTCAAACCAGTCGTGCTCCTATTCAAGATTTGACAGACAAGATTTCTGGAATTTTCGTACCAGCAGTTGTCATTTTAGGACTCCTTACTTTTTGGATCTGGTTTGTTTTTCTTGGTGAAAGTTTTGTAACGTCGCTTCTCTATGGTGTTGCAGTCTTGATTATCGCCTGTCCTTGTGCCCTAGGTCTTGCAACACCAACGGCCCTCATGGTTGGAACAGGACGAAGTGCCAAGATGGGGATTCTTCTCAAAAATGGTACAGTTCTACAGGAAATCCAAAAAGTTCAAACGGTTGTTTTTGATAAGACAGGAACCTTGACCGAAGGGAAGCCAGTAGTGACAGATGTTATCGGAGATGAAGGAGAAGTGCTAAGTTTGGCTGCTTCACTGGAAGATGTATCTCAACACCCGCTAGCTCAAGCTATTGTTAATCGTGCATCTGAACTAGGAATTAGCCTTTACCCAGTGGAAAACTTCCAAGCCTTGCATGGAAAAGGTGTGACTGGGATTATTAATGGTAAGCAAGTCTCGCTGGGGAATGCTAAGCTCTTAGCTGACCTTGCTATTCCACATGATTATCAAGAACGATTTGATTTGCTTGAGAAAGAAGCAAAAACAGTTGTCTTCCTATCCGTGGATGGTCAGTTAAAAGGCTTAATTGCCTTGCAGGATGTCCCTAAGGAAAATGCCAAAGAAGCTATTGCTAAATTGAAAAAACGTGGTCTTAGAACGGTCATGCTTACTGGAGATAATGCTGGAGTAGCCCATGCGATTGCAGAGCAAATTGGTATCGAAGAAGTAATCGCAAATGTCTTGCCAGAGGAAAAGGCACATGAAATTCACAAGCTTCAAAAGAATGGGAAATTGGCCTTTGTTGGAGATGGTATCAATGATGCGCCGGCCCTCAGTGTAGCGGATGTCGGAATTGCCATGGGCTCTGGGACAGATATTGCCATTGAATCAGCAGATCTTGTCCTTACAACCAACAATTTACTAGGATTGGCACGTGCTTTTGATATGAGTAAGAAGACCTTTAATCGTATTCTACTCAATCTTTTCTGGGCTTCTATCTATAACCTCATTGGTATTCCGATTGCAGCAGGAGTCTTTTCAAGTCTTGGTTTGGTGCTCAATCCAGAACTTGCAGGATTGGCCATGGCCTTTAGTTCAGTCTCTGTTCTGATCAGCTCTCTCATGCTTAATTTTACTAAAGTCGATTAAAAAGGCGGTCTTAACCGCTTTTTTGCTATTCTAACACAGATTTTAAAAACGCTTCCAATCTGTACTGTAATAGAGAATAAAAACTTCTGAGCACATTCTTAGGAGACCAAAAACAAATGTGGTAAAGTAGTAGAGTAAAAATTTGCTGAAACGTTTCCAATTAGTATATGAAAACGGATTTATCAAGTTTTAAAAATATTTGAAGGAGAGTTATCATTATGACTCAAGGGAAAATTACTGCATCAGCAGCAATGCTCAACGTATTGAAAACATGGGGCGTAGACACAATCTACGGTATCCCATCAGGAACACTCAGCTCATTGATGGACGCTTTGGCTGAAGACAAAGATATCCGCTTCTTGCAAGTTCGCCACGAAGAAACAGGTGCTCTTGCTGCGGTCATGCAAGCTAAATTCGGCGGCTCAATCGGGGTTGCAGTAGGTTCAGGTGGTCCAGGTGCGACTCACTTGATTAACGGTGTTTACGATGCAGCTATGGATAACACTCCATTCCTTGCTATCCTTGGATCACGTCCTGTTAACGAACTCAACATGGATGCCTTCCAAGAATTGAACCAAAACCCAATGTACAACGGTATCGCTGTCTACAACAAACGTGTCGCTTACGCTGAGCAATTGCCAAAAGTAATCGACGAAGCTTGCCGTGCTGCAGTTTCTAAAAAAGGTCCAGCTGTTGTTGAAATCCCAGTAAACTTCGGTTTCCAAGAAATCGACGAAAACTCATACTACGGTTCAGGTTCATACGAACGTTCATTCATCGCTCCTGCCTTGAACGAAGTTGAAATCGACAAAGCAGTTGAAATCTTGAACAATGCTGAACGCCCAGTTATCTACGCTGGTTACGGTGGTGTTAAAGCTGGTGAAGTGATTACTGAATTGTCACGTAAAATCAAAGCACCAATCATCACAACTGGTAAAAACTTTGAAGCTTTTGAATGGAACTACGAAGGTTTGACAGGTTCTGCTTACCGTGTTGGTTGGAAACCAGCCAACGAAGTGGTCTTTGAAGCAGACACAGTTCTTTTCCTTGGTTCAAACTTCCCATTTGCTGAAGTTTACGAAGCCTTCAAGAACACTGAAAAATTCATCCAAGTCGATATCGACCCTTACAAACTTGGTAAACGTCATGCCCTTGACGCTTCTATCCTTGGTGATGCAGGTCAAGCAGCGAAAGCAATCCTTGACAAAGTAAACCCAGTTGAGTCTACTCCATGGTGGCGTGCAAACGTTAAGAACAACCAAAACTGGCGTGATTACATGAACAAACTCGAAGGTAAAACTGAGGGTGAATTGCAATTGTACCAAGTTTACAATGCAATCAACAAACATGCTGATCAAGACGCTATCTACTCAATCGACGTAGGTGACACTACTCAAACATCTACTCGTCACCTTCACATGACACCTAAGAACATGTGGCGTACATCTCCACTCTTTGCGACAATGGGTATTGCCCTTCCTGGTGGTATCGCTGCTAAGAAAGACAATCCAGATCGCCAAGTATGGAACATCATGGGTGACGGTGCATTCAACATGTGCTACCCAGACGTGATCACAAACGTTCAATACGACCTTCCAGTTATCAACGTTGTCTTCTCAAATGGTAAATATGCCTTCATCAAGGACAAATACGAAGACACAAACAAACACTTGTTTGGTTGTGACTTCCCTAACGCGGACTACGCGAAAATCGCTGAAGCTCAAGGTGCTGTAGGATTTACAGTTGACCGTATCGAAGACATCGATGCAGTTGTTGCAGAAGCTGTTAAATTGAACAAAGAAGGTAAAACTGTTGTGATCGATGCTCGCATCTCTCAACACCGTCCACTTCCAGTAGAAGTACTTGAACTCGATCCAAAACAACACTCAGAAGAAGCAATCAAAGCCTTCAAGGAAAAATACGAAGCAGAAGAACTCGTACCATTCCGCCTCTTCTTGGAAGAAGAAGGATTGCAATCACGCGCAATCAAATAATTCCTCTCGTCGAAAATCAAATTTAAACTGTGTTATCTTCACCTTGCCGTACTTCAGTACTGCCTGCGGTTCGATGCCTTGTTTATTCTTTGATTTTCTTAGAGCGAAACTTGAAAAGATCGGAGCAATCCGGTCTTTTTGTGGAGGATAGTAAATGAATTTAAATCAATTAGATATCATCGTTTCAGATGTTCCCCAAGTCTGTGCTGACTTGGAGCGGCTTTTGGATAAAAAGGCTGATTATGCTGATGATGCTTTTGCTCAGTTTACGATTGGCAGTCATTGTCTTATGTTGTCCCAAAATCATTTGATTCCTTTGGATAATTTTCAGTCAGGAATCATTCTTCACTTCGAGGTTATGGATGTAGACCAGAATTACCAACGATTGAAAGAGCTTGGTACCGAGATTTTACACGGTCCTTGTGAAACGGATTGGGGAACAGAGTCCTTATTAGTTAGAGGACCTGCTGGTTTAGTGATTGATTTTTATCGAATGAATTAGATCTTTCTATTACTAGCAGTGTTTTAGCAGGAAATTGATATCAAATTTGGTTCCGCTTGTTTATTCTTTAATTTCCATATAGCAGAACTTGAAAAGATCGGAGTAATCCGGTCTTTTTCTGTTTTCACTTTCTTATCACAAGATTGTGATAGTTTACATCTTCATAACAAAAGCTTCAAAGTCTTGATTGTTTTGAAAAAAGATTATAAAATATGATTCATAAAAATGAAAGAGGTTTTGAAAATGTCTGAAAAACAAATGAAAATTTTGGGTTGGGTAGCGACCTTCATGTCTGTTATGATGTATGTCTCTTACTTCCCACAAATCATGAACAACTTGGCTGGTCAAAAAGGGAATTTCATCCAACCCTTAGTCGCAGCCATCAACTGTAGTCTATGGGTTTATTACGGTCTTTTCAAGAAAGAAAGAGATATTCCCCTTGCGGCTGCTAATGCACCAGGTATCGTTTTTGGACTAGTAACGGCTATCACAGCTTTGATTTAAAAAGAAGACTGGTTTCAGTCTTTTTTTCGTATATATAAAAGTAAGTTTAGTGCTATTATTATCCAGAGGGTTCCAAACTTTTTGCCTCCTTTTTAGTATAATAGAAGTAATAAATCAATCGAGGTAAAGTGATGACAGAAATACTACAATTTCCAGAAGGATTTCTCTGGGGTGGTGCAACGGCGGCTAATCAATGTGAGGGTGCTTATAATCAGGACGGTCGTGGTCTTGCTAATGTGGATGTGGTACCGATTGGTCCAGACCGTGAGGCCATTATTACAGGTCAGAAAAAGATGTTTTCGTTTGAGGAGTGCTATTTTTACCCAGCAAAGGAAGCCATTGATATGTACCATCATTACAAGGAAGATATTGCGCTTTTTGCAGAAATGGGATTTAAAACCTATCGACTTTCCATTGCTTGGACTCGGATTTTTCCTCAAGGTGACGAAGCAGAGCCAAATGAAGCTGGTCTAGCTTTTTATGAGGATTTGTTTAAAGAATGTCACAAGTATGGAATTGAACCACTGGTGACCATCACGCATTTCGATTGCCCCATGCACTTAATTAGGGAGTACGGTGGTTGGCGCAATCGTCGTATGTTGGACTTTTACGCAAATCTTTGTCGCACCCTCTTTACCCGTTACAAGGGCTTGGTCAAGTACTGGCTCACCTTCAACGAAATCAATATGATTTTGCATGCCCCCTTTTTAGGAGCTGGGATTTGTTTTGAAGAAGGAGAAAATCAAGAACAGATCAAATACCAAGCAGCCCACCATGAGCTGGTAGCCTCGGCTATGGCGACTAAAATTGCTCACGAAATTGATCCAGAAAACAAGGTGGGATGTATGTTGGCAGCAGGGCAATATTATCCTAACACTGCCCATCCGAGAGACTACTGGGCAGCTATGGAAGAAGACCGTAAGAGTTACTTTTTCATTGATGTTCAAGCGCGTGGGGAATACCCAAACTATGCCAAGAAGCAGTGGGAGCGTGAGGGAATTAAGATTGAAATGTCGACAGAAGATTTGGACTTGTTAAAGAATCACACTGTTGACTTTGTTTCCTTCTCTTACTATGCGAGTCGAGTGGCCTCAGGCGATCCAGAAGTGAGGGATCTGACTGCTGGAAATGTCTTTGCATCTATCAAAAATCCCTATCTTGAATCCTCAGAATGGGGTTGGCAGATTGACCCACTGGGGCTTCGTATCACCCTCAATGCCATCTGGGATCGTTATCAAAAGCCTATGTTCATCGTAGAAAATGGACTCGGTGCTATGGACACGCCAGATGAAAATGGCTACGTAGCAGATGACTATCGGATTGCTTATCTAGAAGCCCACATCAAGGCTATGCGAGATGCTATTTACCAAGATGGCGTTGAATTGCTTGGTTATACGACTTGGGGTTGTATCGATCTGGTTTCAGCTGGAACAGGCGAAATGAACAAGCGTTATGGTTTTATCTATGTGGATTGTGATAATGCAGGTCATGGAAGTCTCAAGCGGAGCAAGAAGAAATCCTTCTACTGGTACAAGGATGTCATTGCCAGCAATGGTGCAAGTATTAAGTAGAGAATATTTGTTCACTATTTTTACAAAATCTTCTCCCTACTTTATAAGATAGGAAAAAGAGTTCAATTCGAACTCTTTTTTTGCTATAATGAGGGGAGAAAAATCAGACAGGAGATCGACATGTCAGAACCATTATTTTTACAATCAGTTATTCAAGAAAAAATCTGGGGTGGGACCAAGCTACGTGATGAGTTTGGTTACGACATTCCAAGTGAAAAAATTGGCGAATACTGGGCTATTTCAGCCCACCCAAATGGGGTTTCAAAGGTAGCCAATGGTCGCTACGAGGGAACAGACCTTGCTACTTTGTATGCGGAACACCGTGAATTGTTTGGCAACCGTCCCGAACCTGTATTTCCACTATTGACCAAGATTCTCGATGCCAACGACTGGCTCAGTGTCCAAGTTCATCCAGACGATGCCTATGGACTAGAACATGAAGGCGAGTTAGGGAAAACAGAGTGCTGGTACATCATCGCAGCAGACGAAGGTTCAGAGATTATCTATGGCCACAACGCCAAATCAAAAGAAGAACTCCGCCAGCAAATCGAAGATAAAAACTGGGATACCTTGCTGACCAAAGTGCCAGTCAAGGCTGGAGATTTCTTCTATGTACCAAGTGGAACCATGCACGCTATCGGTGCGGGAATCTTGATTCTTGAAACTCAACAGTCTAGTGATACAACCTATCGTGTCTATGACTTTGACCGTAAGGATGACAATGGCAACTTGCGTGAACTTCACCTTGAAAAATCCATCGATGTCTTGAACATTGGTGAACCAGCAAATAGCCGTCCTGTAACAGTCAAAGCTGATGATTTGTGTTCAACTCTCCTTGTATCCAATGATTTCTTCGCCGTTTACAAGTGGGAAATCACTGGAAAAGTTGATTTTGAAAAGACAGCTGACTACAGTTTGTTGAGTGTCTTAGCTGGCCAAGGGAAACTGATTGTAGATGGAAAAGATTATCCAATCCAAAAAGGTAGCCACTTTATCCTACCAAGTGATGTTGAATCTTGGACTCTGGAAGGGCAAGGGCTGGAATTGATTGTTAGTCATCCATAAAAAGAAAGGGCCTGAGTTTACTACTCAAGTCCTTTTTGATTACATAAATTGGGCGATAAAAACCACGATGATGATGATGGGAATGATAAAACGAAGAAGGAAGAGCCAGACTTGGAAAAGTCCCTGTTTCCAAGCTCTTTCATCAAGATGGAGTTCCTCCATGGCAAGGGCCTTTTTGAAGATGTAGCCTGTAAAGAGAGAAAGGCAGAGGGCTCCAAATGGCATGAGGAGATTGGAAACCAAGAAATCCATGGCGTCAAAGAAGGTTTTACCAAAAATGTGAACATCCGCCATAACTCCGTAAGATAGGGCTGAAGGAATTCCAAAAACAAAGGTCAAGATTCCTAAAATGGCACTCCACTTAGCCCGCTTGCTGTTGTCCTGATTGGTGACATTGCCCACATTGATTTCCAGCATGACTACAGAAGAAGTGACCGTCGCAAAGAGGAAGAGCAAGAGGAAAAGGATGTAGAAAATGGTTCCAAAGGGCATCTTGTCAAAGAGTTGTGGCAAAACGATAAAGAGCAGGCTTGGTCCCCCTTCAGACTGGATATTGAAGGCTGACATGGCTGGGAAAATGGCTAGACCTGCCATGATGGATACCGAGATGTTCATGGCTACGATGGAAATCCCTGACTGGACCAGATTGGTTTTCTTGTCCAAGTAAGAAGCATAGGTCAGCATGGCTGTGACCCCTAATGAAAGGGCAAAGAAAGATTGTCCCAGGGCATAAAGGAAGCCAGCACTGGTCAGTTTTGAGAAGTCTGGTTTGAGGAAGTAGAGAACGCCTTCCATGGCATTTGGCAAACTGAGAGAGCGCCCAATGATCACGACAAAGATGATAAAGAGCAGGGGCATCATAACTTTTGAGGCTCTTTCAATCCCTTTTTGAACCCCACGTGATACAATAAAGATATTCAACAAGATAAAGGTAGCTTGAGCTCCTAGAGCAATGGCTGGGTTTGAAATGATTGAAGTAAATAACTGAGCATAATCACCCGTTCCACCAAGTTGGAACAATTTTCCAAACTCAATGCCTAGATAGACTAAAATCCATCCTCCAATGACACTGTAAAAGGATAGGAGGATAAAGAGGGCAAAGGCACCAATCCAACCGATAAAATTGTATTTGCTATTCTTGCCCAGTTTTCCAAAGGTTTTGATAGCAGAAACGCCAGCGCTACGACCAAGTGCAAACTCAGCAAGCAAGAGCGGGAAACCGATTAAAATGGTAGAAATGAGAAAGACCAGTAAAAAGCCTCCACCGCCATTTGCAGCAGTCATATAGGGAAACTTCCAAACGGCACCAAGCCCGATGGCTGAGCCAGCAGATGCTAGGATGAAGCCCAGTTTCGAGCCCCATTGCGATTTTTCTGACATAGTTAAACTCCAATCTCGTTTTTAAAATAAGAAAAGGCTACTTGAGTTGTCAAATAGCCTTCTCTCAATGGCTCTTTATGAGCCTTCTGTTTGATTGATAGACTTGACTATCCTATCATGTTTTCTAATGTCTGTCAAGAAAACCATTTTCAAGTTTTCACACCTTTCACAAAAAGTTAAAAATGTTTCGCAAAAACGCTTGACTCTGACCTAAGGGGATGGTTTATACTATTCTTGTAAGGAGGAAATCATGTACCATATAAAAGAAGCTGCGCAGCTTACAGGTGTCTCTGTCAAGACCCTGCACCACTATGACAAGATAGGACTCTTGGTTCCCTTGAAGTCGGAAAACGGCTATCGAACCTACAGTCAAGAGGATTTGGAACGCCTTCAAGTCATTCTTTACTATAAATATCTAGGTTTTTCTTTAGAAAAAATAGCAGAGCTATTAAAGGAAGATAGATCAGATTTGTTGCCTCACTTGACTAGACAGTTGGACTATTTGACTCGAGAAAGGCAACATCTAGATACCTTGATTTCCACCTTGCAAAAAACCATTCAAGAACAAAAAGGAGAAAGAAAAATGACCATTGAGGAAAAATTCACGGGATTTAGCTATCAAGACAACCAAAAATACCACCAAGAAGCGGTAGAGAAATATGGGCAAGAAGTCATGGATCAAGCCCTCGAGCGACAAAAAGGTCGTGAAGATGAGTCTACGGCCGCCTTTAACCAAGTCTTTCAAACTTTGGCACAAAATCTTCAAGCTGGTTTACCTGCAACAGCAGCCGAAAACCAAGAGCAAGTAGCCAAGCTCTTGCAAGCCATTCGTACTTATGGATTTGACTGCTCTATTGAAGTCTTCGGTCATATCGGAAAAGGATACGTCTACAACCCAGAGTTTAAGGAAAACATTGACAAATTTGGACCTGGTACAGCTCAATACACATCAGATGTTATTGCTGCTTACGTTCGGACACAGACAAAATAAAAATCAGCGGAGTTACCTCTGCTGATTTTTTCTGGTTTCAAGTACTATTTGGTTAATAGTTTTTCAACTACGTTTAACTTTCGCATGGTCAGAACCACGCCAAACAATTTTTCAAGATAGTTGGTATTGAGCTTTTTTTGTTTTGCAGTTCTAGGAAGATAGAGGTAGAGACAGTAATCGCCTACACAGATTTCTTCCTCGCCGTAGTCAGTTTTCAATTTTTCTAGTGGCAGACTTTGGATAAGTCCTTGATAAAGAATTACATGCACACGATCATGAAGATAGTCTTCTTTAAATGGATTCTCATGAACAATCTTTTCAAAATTGTTCTTATTCTTGATAACCATTTTTAAGTCGGCCCCAATTTTTTCCTTTATCAAAGTATGAACGCGTTCTCGTATTTCTTCTAAATCTGAGTCACTCTCAAGAATGATATTCCCACTTTGAATATAGGTTCGAACGTGTTGAAAACCAGCTTCTGTCAAAATATCTACCAAATAAGACATTTTCGGGATAGCATTTTTTCCATTAGGAGTAACGCCTCTTAGTAAAATAATATGTTCCAAAGGATTTCCTTTCTTACTTGGTATTTATTGGATTGGAGCCTGCCACCCAGCCGGTGCAGAGGGCAGAAGTGATGTTGAAGCCACCCGTGTGGGCATTGATATCTATGACTTCGCCAGCAAAGTGGAGACCAGGAACGAGCTTACTTTCCAGAGTTTTGGGATTGATTTCCTTGAGACTGACACCGCCTTTGGTGACAAATGACTTGGCAAGAGACATTTTGCCAGTCACAGGGATTTTGAGAGCCTTGATAGACTGGAGTAGTTGCTCGCGTTCTTTTTCAGTTAGCTGTTTAACTTTGTCAGGATATTCTTGAACAAAAAATTCTGCCAAGCGTTCTGGAAGCAAAGTTTTCAAAGCATTTTTCAAGGATTTTTCCCGATTATCTTCTAGAAATGCAGCCAAGTCTCTCTCAGAAAGTTGGGGCAAAACATCTAGCGAGAGAATCTCCCCGCCCTTGACAAAACTAGACATACGCAGAGCAGCAGGACCGGATAGACCAAAGTGGGTAAAGAGCAGATCGTGGGTGATGACATGCTTGCCATAGCTTAAGGTCACATCGTCTAGTGAAATCCCCTGAAGCGCTTTGTGTGAAAAATCAGTAAACAATGGGCTTTCAGCAGCTTCAAGCTCAGTAATGGTATGTTTGAAATGGCGGGCAATCTCGTGACCGAAACCAGTCGAACCAGTGGAAGGATAGGATTTACCACCTGTTGTGACAATGAGTTTATCACAAGTGAAGGTTTGGTCTGCGGACTTAAGGACAAACTGGTCGTCTATCTTTTTAACAGAAACAATCTCCGTTTGAGTAGCAACTTGACCTCCTAGCTCAGTGATTTTCTTTTCTAGGGCCTCGATAATAGTCCGCGATTTGTCGCTAGCAGGAAAGACGCGTCCGTGGTCCTCGACCTTTAGTTTAACACCGTTTTCCGTGAAAAAGTTGATGATATCATGGTTATCAAACTGGGAAAAGACACTGTATAGAAAGCGTCCATTTCCAGGGATGCCAGCTAGTAGGTCATCTAGAGTTCCGTTGTTAGTTACATTGCAACGACCACCACCAGTACCAGCTAATTTTTTTCCGAGTTTCCGATTTTTTTCGATGAGAAGAGTTTTCTGACCATAAAAGCTACTGGAAATGGTAGCCATCATGCCAGCAGGTCCACCACCGATGACAATAGTATCAAAATGTTTCATAGCTCTATTGTACCACAAAAAACAAGAGATGCTTGGCATCTCTTGTTGCTCATAATCTTAGTTAATTTCATATCCCATCAACAAACCGCCATCTTCTGCATAAAAACTGCAGAGACCAGACGTTGGGATAATTTTGATATCCGCTTGTGGGAAGTTTTCCAGCAAGCGTTCTGACAATTGCTGACAGAATTTTTCATTGCTGCGATGAGCCATGACGATACGGCCACCAGCATAGCCAGCCTTGATGAGTTCTTCATAGGCTGCTTGAAGCGATTTTTTTGGTCCACGAGCCTTTTGGAGCAGTTCTAGTGTTCCAGTATTACTCGCCTCTCCGACCATACGGATGTTGAGAAGACCAACAACTGTACCGATAAGTTTGCTCAAACGACCATTTTTTACCAAGTTATCGACCTTAGCGAGGACAAAGAGCAACTTGGTTTTTTCTTGGTAGGCTGTGATAGCTTCAACAATCTCCTCATAAGAAAGTCCTTGTTCAATCAATTCATTGATTTTTTCGACAATCAAGTCAACTTCCCCACCTGCAGATAAACTATCAATAACATGAATCTGAGTGTCAGGATGTTCTTCAAGGTAGATATTCTTAGCAAGTTGCGCACTATTATGACTGCCAGAAAGAGCACCAGTGATAGTAACGACAAAGATATGCTTGGCTCCTTCGAATGCACGCAAGTAATCATCAGGGCTAGGACAGGCTGATTTTGAAGCCTCAGAAGTCGCATACATGGTTTCCATCATGTGGTTAATGTCGAGATTGGCATCATCGATAAAGACCTGATCAGCTACTTGAATGGTTAAAGGAACACTCACAAATTCAGTATCGATAGCAAGAGTAGGCAGTTGACGATAATCACAACCAGAGTCAGCTACAATCTTCCAAGTCATAGAAATTCTCCATCTTTGTCACTTATACATTGACAAAGGTTCTGTCTTTTTTTACAATTATATCATGAAAGCCCTTGAAACAAAAGTACCACCTCTCTGTTGTCACAAGTAGAAAGAAATTGTTATGTCTGAACGTAAAATATCTGAAAAATCTCTTGAAAATCTCAGAAAATCAAATCAAGAATCCAATTTCTTGACCAGAGAAGCAATCGAGACGGCTCTTTTGCAACTTCTAGAGAAAAAAGATTTGGCCAAGATCAGCATTTCGGAGCTGGTCAAACGAGCGGGTGTCTCTCGCGCTGCCTTCTATCGAAATTATGATTCTAAAGAAGAGATTTTGGAAAGCGTCTTTAAACGCAGTGTCCATAACATTATGGAACAGCTGAGCCACTACGATGTCAAAACAGACCTTTATCTGGTCTGGGTACACCTTTTCCGCGCAGCCAAGAAAGAAGCCAAGGTTATCCAACTTGCTCTGGACTATCATTTGGAAAAGATTTTTGTCCAAGCCATGCAGGAATTTCTAGAAAAATACCACGGAAAGTCAAAAGGCGTTAGCAGCTACCTTCATTCCTTTTGGAGTTCTGCCATCGTATCGGTTCTGCTCAAATGGATCAAGGATGGCATGAAGGTTCCAGCTGAAAAGATTGCAGATTTACGCTTGCCATTTTTCAAAAAATAGGGGATAAGGAGAAGAATAATGACAGAAAAAAGACTGGCTTGGGATGAGTACTTTGCTGCCCAGGCCTTACTGATTGCCAATCGTTCGACCTGCAAACGTGCCAAGGTGGGTGCTGTTCTAGTCAAGGATAATAAGGTGATTTCAACAGGCTACAATGGTTCCGTATCAGGAACGGAGCACTGTATCGATCACGACTGTTTAGTCATTGAAGGTCACTGTGTCCGTACACTTCACGCTGAGGTTAATGCTATTCTCCAGGGGGCTGAACGGGGGGTTCCAAGAGGATTTACAGCCTATGTGACCCATTTCCCTTGTCTGAACTGCACCAAACAACTGCTTCAAGTTGGTTGCAAGCGCGTGGTTTATATCAACCAGTACCGTATGGACGACTATGCCAAATACCTCTATCAAGAAAAAGGCACCGAGTTAACTTATTTACCACTTGAGACTGTTCAGACAGCTCTTCAAGAGGCAGATTTGATTTAAAAATTAATAAAAATAAATGGTTTAGAAAGCTTTTTAAACCGTTTTTTGATATAATAAGAAGAATAAATTGAAAGAAGGAACTCAGAAAATGGGAAAAATTGAAGTCATTAATCATCCACTCATTCAACACAAGTTGTCAATCTTGCGTCGTACAGACACTTCTACAAAAGCTTTTCGTGAACTAGTAGACGAGATTGCAATGTTGATGGGATATGAAGTACTTCGTGATCTTCCACTTGAAGACGTGGAAATCGAAACACCTATCACAAAGACCGTTCAAAAACAATTGGCTGGTAAAAAATTGGCGATTGTCCCAATCTTGCGTGCAGGTATCGGGATGGTAGATGGCCTCTTGAGCTTGGTTCCAGCAGCCAAAGTTGGTCATATCGGTATGTACCGTGATGAAGAAACCCTTCAACCAGTTGAATACTTGGTGAAATTACCTGAGGACATTGACCAACGTCAAATCTTTGTAGTGGACCCAATGTTGGCAACAGGTGGCTCAGCAATTTTGGCTGTAGATTCGCTTAAAAAACGTGGCGCATCAAATATCAAATTTGTCTGCCTAGTATCTGCTCCAGAAGGAGTGAAAGCTCTTCAAGAAGCACACCCAGATGTAGA
The DNA here is from genome assembly GCF_024295825.1 of Streptococcus sp. CF10-1. Lineage (GTDB taxonomy): Bacteria > Bacillota > Bacilli > Lactobacillales > Streptococcaceae > Streptococcus. Next base: position 106,406 of record NZ_JANCPQ010000002.1, read on the forward strand.
GATCTTTACAGCAGCCTTGGATGAACGCTTGAACGAACACGGTTATATCGTTCCAGGTCTTGGAGATGCTGGAGACCGCTTGTTTGGTACTAAATAAAATTCCAAATTAAATATTGAAACTAGAAGTTCGTTTTTGACTTGAAAGGAGGTTGAGTTTTTGTTTCTGTTTAGAGAATAGAGCAAAAATTTGACCTTTTTTGACCAAAAAGATATAATAGTTCTGTATTGAGTCGTAAGACTAAGAAAATTCAACATTAAAAGGAGAAATGAATGATTCCTGTAGTTATTGAACAAACAAGCCGTGGAGAACGTTCCTATGATATTTACTCTCGTCTTCTGAAAGACCGCATCATCATGCTAACAGGTCCAGTTGAAGACAACATGGCCAACTCCGTTATCGCCCAATTACTCTTCTTGGATGCCCAAGACAGCACAAAAGATATTTACCTTTATGTCAACACACCTGGAGGCTCTGTTTCAGCTGGTTTGGCAATCGTTGATACTATGAACTTTATCAAGGCTGATGTCCAAACTATCGTTATGGGGATGGCAGCATCTATGGGTACTGTCATCGCATCAAGTGGCGCAAAAGGCAAACGTTTCATGCTTCCAAATGCAGAGTACATGATTCACCAACCAATGGGTGGTACAGGTGGTGGTACCCAACAGACAGATATGGCAATCGCTGCAGAGCACTTGCTCAAAACTCGTAAAACTTTGGAGCAAATTCTTGCAGATAACTCTGGTAAATCAGTTGAGCAAATTCATGCAGATGCGGAACGTGATTACTGGATGAGTGCCCAAGAAACACTTGAATATGGCTTTATTGATGAAATCATGGCCAACAATTCTTTAAGCTAAGCAACCTAGAAAGCAAACTCGACGGAGTTTGCTTTTTTTGGTATAATAGGGGAAGATTTCTTAGAAAGAGGATCCCTCATGTTTGAAAAAACAAATCGATCAGGATTAATCATCTATCTCTACTATAACCGAGATGCAAAAAAACTTCAGGAATACGGTGATATCTGTTACCATTCCAAAAAACATCGTTACTTGCAGCTCTATGTTCCAACTGGGGAGCTAGATGACTTGGTTGAGAGATTAGGTAAGGAAAGATATATCAAGAAAATTAGACGTTGCCATATTCAAGAGCTAGAAACTCCCTTCGTTGGGAATCTCTATCGGACTGAAGAAAACGTTATCATTTAAAAAGTTAAACAAATACATTGACAATTTTCTGATAATTCGGTATATTCTTAACATACAATTTTTGAAACAACTATAAGGAGATTAAAAATGAAGAAAAAATTTGCCCTATCTTTTGTGGCTCTTGCTAGTGTGGCTCTTCTTGCTGCCTGTGGAGAGGTCAAGTCAGGAGCGTCAAACACAACTGGAAATCCAGTAGACGAAAAAACAATTAAAATCGGTTTTAACTTTGAAGAGACAGGTGCTGTGGCAGCTTATGGTACAGCTGAACAAAAGGGTGCCCAACTTGCTGTAGACGAAATCAACGCTGCAGGTGGAATTGATGGAAAACAAATCGAAGTTGTGGACAAAGACAACAAGTCAGAAACTGCTGAAGCAGCTTCTGTTACAACAAACCTTGTTACCCAATCAAAAGTAGCAGCTATTGTAGGACCTGCGACATCTGGTGCAACTGCTGCAGCTGTAGCTAACGCTACTAAAGCTGGAGTGCCATTGATTTCACCAAGTGCTACTCAAGACGGTTTGACTAAAGGTCAAGATTACCTATTTATCGGAACATTCCAAGATAGCTTCCAAGGGAAGATTATCTCTAACTATGTCACAAACAAGTTGAATGCTAAGAAGGTTGTTCTTTATACTGACAACGCTAGTGACTATGCTAAAGGTATTGCTAAATCTTTCCGCGAAGCCTACAAGGGTGAGATTGTAGCAGATGAAACGTTTGTAGCAGGTGATACTGACTTCCAAGCAGCCCTTACTAAAATGAAAGACAAAGAGTTTGATGCTATCGTTGTTCCAGGTTACTACACAGAAGCTGGTAAAATTGTAAACCAAGCTCGTGGTATGGGAATTGATAAGCCAATCATTGGTGGCGATGGATTTAACGGTGAAGAATTTGTTCAACAAGCAACTGCTGAAAGAGCATCAAACATTTACTTCATCTCTGGTTTCTCAACTACCGTTGATGTTTCTGCAAAAGCTAAAGCTTTCCTTGAAGCATACCGTGCTAAATACAACGAAGAGCCTTCAACATTCTCAGCTTTAGCCTATGACTCAGTTTACCTAGTAGCAAATGCTGCAAAAGGTGCTAAAAACTCAGGTGAAATCAAGGACAACCTTGCTAAAACCAAAGATTTTGATGGTGTAACTGGTCAAACAAGCTTTGATGCTGACCACAATACAGTGAAAACTGCTTACATGATGACCATGAACAATGGTAAAGTTGAAGAAGCAGAAGTTGTAAAACCATAACATTAGAATAGTAATTGAAATGGGGAATGAGCCTTTGACTCACTCCCTGTTTCGGTGTTTATGAACTTGTGAAAATAATGAAATTTTCTAAAAAATAACGATAGAAAAGAGTGAATGCTATGCTCCAACAACTTGTGAATGGTCTAATTCTGGGTAGTGTTTATGCACTTTTGGCTCTGGGTTATACCATGGTTTATGGAATTATCAAACTCATTAACTTCGCCCATGGTGATATTTACATGATGGGTGCCTTTATTGGTTACTTTTTGATTAATTCTTTCCAAATGGATTTCTTTTTAGCTTTAATTATTTCAATGGCAGGAACCGCACTACTTGGTGTTGTGATTGAGTTTCTTGCCTACCGTCCTTTAAGACACTCTACACGTATTGCTGTATTGATTACTGCCATCGGAGTGTCTTTCCTACTGGAATACGGAATGGTTTATCTAGTAGGTGCCAATACTCGTGCCTTCCCTCAAGCAATTGAAACAGTCCGCTTTGACTTGGGACCAATTAGCTTGACAAATGTTCAATTGATGATTTTAGCAGTTTCTATATTCTTGATGGTTTTATTGCAATTGATCGTCCAAAAAACAAAAATGGGGAAAGCCATGCGTGCGGTATCAGTTGATAGTGACGCAGCTCAATTGATGGGAATTAATGTAAACCGTACAATCAGCTTTACCTTTGCTTTGGGTTCAGCCCTTGCTGGTGCAGCAGGTGTCCTCATTGCCCTTTACTACAACTCTCTTGAACCTTTGATGGGTGTGACTCCGGGTTTGAAATCATTCGTTGCGGCCGTACTGGGTGGTATCGGGATTATTCCTGGTGCAGCTCTAGGGGGATTTGTGATTGGCTTGTTGGAAACATTTGCTACTGCCTTCGGTATGTCTGATTTCCGTGATGCTATCGTGTATGGAATCTTGCTTTTGATTCTGATTGTTCGACCTGCGGGTATCCTTGGTAAGAATGTGAAAGAGAAGGTGTAAACAATGAAGACAAATCTTAAAGTAAATATTCTCTGGTTATTCCTTCTGTTAGCGGGTTATGGATTGATTAGCGTACTGGTTTCTGCTGGTGTTCTCAATCTATTCCATGTCCAAATTTTAGAACAAATTGGGATTAATATCATCCTTGCAGTAGGTTTGAACTTAATCGTTGGTTTTTCAGGACAATTCTCACTTGGTCATGCAGGTTTTATGGCAATTGGGGCTTATGCAGCAGCGATTATTGGTTCAAAATCACCAACCTATGGTGCCTTCTTTGGAGCAATGGTCTTGGGCGCTTTGATTTCTGGTGCAGTTGCTTTGCTCGTTGGGATTCCGACACTTCGTTTGAAGGGTGACTACCTGGCTGTTGCGACACTAGGTGTTTCAGAAATCATTCGTATCTTTATCATTAATGGTGGTAGTTTGACCAACGGTGCTGCTGGTATCTTGGGTATACCAAACTTTACCAACTGGCAAATGGTTTATCTTTTTGTAGTGATCACAACTATTGCAACTCTAAACTTCTTACGTAGTCCAATTGGACGCTCTACTCTATCTGTTCGTGAGGATGAGATTGCTGCTGAATCCGTTGGGGTAAACACTACAAAGATCAAGATTATCGCTTTTGTCTTTGGTGCCATTACAGCAAGTATTGCTGGTTCACTTCAGGCCGGTTTTATCGGTTCTGTTGTCCCAAAAGATTACACTTTTATTAATTCCATCAACGTGTTGATTATCGTTGTATTTGGTGGACTTGGATCTATTACTGGTACCATCGTTTCAGCGATTGTTTTAGGAATTTTAAATATGCTCCTTCAAGATGTAGCTAGCGTACGTATGATCATCTACGCCTTGGCTCTTGTATTGGTTATGATTTTCAGACCAGGTGGACTTCTTGGGACATGGGAATTGAGTCTATCACGTTTCTTTAAAAAATCGAAGAAGGAGGGACAAAACTAATGGCATTACTTGAAGTTAAACAGTTAACCAAACATTTTGGCGGTCTAACAGCTGTTGGAGATGTCACTCTTGAATTGAATGAGGGAGAATTGGTTGGTCTGATTGGACCAAACGGGGCTGGTAAAACAACCCTTTTCAATCTCTTGACCGGCGTTTATGAACCAAGCGAAGGTACTGTGACACTAGATGGTCACCTCCTAAATGGGAAAACTCCCTATAAGATTGCTTCACTTGGACTCAGTCGTACTTTCCAAAATATTCGTCTGTTTAAGGACTTAACAGTTTTGGAAAATGTTTTGATTGCGTTTAGCAATCATCATAAACAACATGTCCTCGCTAGCTTTCTACGCTTACCTGCTTTCTATAAGAATGAGGAAGAATTAAAAAATAAAGCTTTGGACTTGCTGAAGATTTTTGATTTGGATGGTGACGCAGATACTCTTGCGAAGAATCTAGCCTATGGCCAACAACGTCGATTGGAAATCGTTCGTGCTCTGGCAACAGAACCTAAAATCCTCTTTTTGGATGAACCTGCAGCTGGGATGAATCCTCAAGAAACAGCTGAATTGACAGAATTGATCCGTCGTATCAAAGATGAATTTAAAATTACCATCATGCTCATCGAACACGACATGAATTTGGTTATGGAAGTCACTGAGCGTATCTATGTTCTTGAATATGGTCGGTTAATCGCTCATGGGACTCCGGATGAGATCAAGAACGACAAACGCGTTATCGAAGCTTATCTAGGAGGTGAAGCCTAATGTCTATGTTAAAAGTTGAAAACCTCTCTGTGCATTACGGTATGATCCAAGCAGTTCGTGATGTAAGTTTCGAGGTTAATGAAGGTGAAGTTGTTTCCTTGATTGGTGCTAATGGTGCTGGTAAAACAACCATTCTTCGTACCCTTTCAGGTTTGGTTCGTCCTAGTGCTGGTAAAATTCAGTTTTTAGGAAAAGAAATTCAAAAGCTACCAGCGCAAAAAATCGTGGCAGCTGGTCTTTCACAAGTTCCTGAGGGACGCCATGTTTTCCCAGGTTTGACTGTTATGGAAAACTTAGAAATGGGAGCCTTTTTAAAGAAAAATCGTGAAGAAAATCAAGCTAACTTGAAAAAAGTTTTCTCACGCTTCCCACGTCTTGAAGAGCGTAAAAACCAAGATGCGGCAACTCTTTCAGGTGGTGAACAGCAGATGCTGGCTATGGGACGCGCTCTCATGTCTACACCTAAGCTCCTTCTCTTGGATGAGCCGTCAATGGGACTTGCCCCAATCTTTATCCAAGAAATTTTTGATATCATTCAAGATATTCAGAAGCAAGGAACAACGGTTCTCCTAATTGAACAGAACGCTAACAAAGCTCTCGCTATCTCTGACCGTGGTTATGTACTTGAAACAGGAAAGATTGTCCTATCAGGAACAGGAAAAGAACTTGCAGCATCAGATGAAGTCAGAAAAGCATATCTAGGTGGCTAAAAAGGTCTGGAGGACCTTTTTAGTCGCCAGATGAGGATTGCGCAAGAAAATCTCCTCTAGTCTGGGAGACTAGTTTAGGTTGTGGATGGAGATTGCGCACGCAATCCCTCTATAGTCTGGGGGACCTTTTTAGTCGTCAGATAAGGATTGCAACCAAGCGACACCTAATACGACTACTTATCAAGAATATAAAATATTTCAGGGCTCCAGAATAAGGAGCTCTTTTATTTATATGTTTTTGAGGAAAGGGAAGAAGGTCTTAATTTTTACTAATTGTTTCCCTATTTGAATTGACAGTTATTCTTGTTCATATTATAATATGAGTAAGAAAAAATTGAACAGGAGGACTGAGAAATGCTAACAGAGAAACAATTTAAACTTTTGCGTTTTATGTTGATACATAAAGAAAAGACCTTTACTCAGAGACAGTTAGCTGAAGAGTTAGACCTATCTTTAGGAACAATTAACACATTATTGAAAAAACTGAAAGAAGAGAAGTGGGTTGATGAGGAGCTTCACTTAACAGAACTGGGCCAAAAAGTTTTAGAACCCTATCGAGTAGAAAATGCCATTATAATGGCTGCTGGCATGAGTAGTCGTTTTGCTCCTTTGTCTTATGAAATTCCTAAAGGATTGCTTCAAGTCAAGGGGGAACGCTTGATAGAGAGGGAAATTAGACAACTGCAAGAAGCAGGAATAGAAGATATAACCGTTATTGTAGGCTATCTTCAAGAAAAAATGTTCTATCTTGCAGAGAAGTTTGGTGTAAAAATTGTAGTGAATAATGATTACTACAAATACAATAACTGTTCATCTCTCATGTTGGTTAAAAATCAACTTTCCAACACTTATATTTGTTCATCGGATAATTATTTTGTGGAAAATCCGTTTGAGCAATATATTTATAGAGGTTATTACTCGACGATATTTGCAGAAGGTCAAACGGACGAATATTGTGCTATAGAGGATTCGAATCACACGATTATTGATATCCAGATTGGTGGAGAAAATACTTGGGCCATGGTGGGACACGTTTATTTCGACCGCGCATTCAGCGAGAAATTCAAGGAAGTTTTAGAAACCGAGTTTAAACACGAACCTTATCGGGAACAGCTTTGGGAGGATTACTATGGTCGCCATGTCAAAGAACTCCTTTTAGAAGCGCGCCACTATTCAGCGGATATTGTTAAAGAATTTGATTCACTAGATGAACTACGTCAATTTGATGAACGTTATTTGGTAAATGCAGATTCGGCCATTATTGATAATATCTGTAAGACATTAAAGTGTGTGGCTTCAGATATTGTCAATATCAAACCACTAAAAGATGGATTAACCAACACATCATTTTCATTTGACTGTCTAGGGAAAAAATATGTTTACCGTCATCCGGGTAGGGGAACGGAAAATTATATCGACCGAGCTAGTGAAGCAGCTTCAATGGAAATTGCTGCAAAATTAAAGATCGACCGTACCTTCGTAGCCATGAACAAGGATGAGGGATGGAAGATTTCAGAGTTTATTCCCAATGCTAAGCAACTGGATTATGATAATTGGGATGATGTGGCACAAGCAATGAACCTCTTGAGACGGTTACACCAATCTGGAGAAAAAACGGAACATTCCTTTGACCAATTTGAAGGAATTATTGATTTTAGAGAAAAATTGAAGGCTAGAAATCGGTTCGAGTTTGATGGTCTCGAGGAACTGGATAAAACCGTCTCACTTCTCAAAAATTATTTACAGAATGATCCGAAACAGGTTGTCCTTTGTCATGGAGATTCCTATAGTCCTAATTTTTTGTTAAACGAAGCAGGCGAAATGAGCTTGATTGATTGGGAATATTCTGGAATGGGAGAGCCAGCAGGAGATTTGGGGACCTTTATCGCGTGTTCCAACTATACCGTAGAGGATGCTGAAAAAGTACTGGAATTGTATCTACAAGAAGTACCAGATAAAAAAACCAAACGTCACTACTTGGCTTATGTAGCAGTGACCTCATATTATTGGTTCTTGTGGGCTTTGTTCCAGGAGAGTGTCGGAAAACCAGTCGGTGAGTTTCTCTACATCTGGTATCGCTATACCAAACAATATGGACAACTGGCCCTTGACTTGTATTTGGAGGAAAACTAAGATGAAAACGACATCCGAAATTGAAGAATTAGTAGCAGCTGAAACAAAGAGAAGATTGGAAGAAATGGAGTCACCAAACTACGAGTTTGTTCAACCCTTCCTAAAAAGTGATTTCATTTTAATCATCTCCATAGTCCTAATCAACCTTGTTTTGATTATCTTAGCAATGACGGGAGGAATTCAATAACATGTCTAAAATGAATGACTATATCCAACAAGAAACCATAACAGGAATTGTTCCCATGACCAATAAGGATCGTCAGTATTCTTTCTGGGATCTCTTTCTATCGACAAGTGGTTTTGCCATTGCTACTTGGTGTTATACCCAAGGAGCCTATGTAGCTCAATATTTGACCTTTAATCAAATGTTAATAAATATTTTTAGCTTTAACATTATCTGGGTCTTTATTGAATGTCTCCCTATTTTGTTTGCAGTTAAGTATGGAATTGATTTGTGGATTTGGTTGAGAGCTGTTCTGGGAAAAAGAGGTGTAGCCTTGTTATCAACCATTATTAGCTTGGCTAACTTTGGATGGTATGCTGTTGCTGCAAATCTTTTTGCCAGTTCCATGATTCATTTGGCAAATAATTTTGGTCTTGGTTTGGACAAGGGAATATGGGCACCTATTCTTGGTACCCTCTGTGTTCTTCTTGGGACTCTCATTGCTCTTGGAGGCCCGGAAGTGATTAAATGGACCAATCGCTTCTTGGTTATCGCCTTATTGATTGTCGGTCTCATCATCGTTGGAATCTGCTTTGTCGCCGTTCCTATAACGGATATTATGAACATCCAACCAGCCACCCAAGGAGATTTGACGCCATTAGAACGCTTCATGCTCTCTGGAGAAGGAAATGTTGCCTTTGCTTTCTCTTGGTCTACACAGGCATTGGTTTTACCACGTTTAGCAAAATCAGAACGCAGTGGTTATTGGGCTACAGCCTTATCATACGGAGTTGTGGCACCATTCTTCGTTGCAACAGGTGGAGTCATGGCTCTAGCCATGTTTGCCAAAACAGGTGTTTATGAAAGTGATCCAACAACCATGCTTTCAACTCTAAGCACCCCCGCCTTTGCTCTCTTAAGTCTCCTACTAGTAGCCTTTGCCAATATTGGAACCCAGGGGACTGGATCCTACGTGAACTGTATGATTGTCAAAAGCGGGATGCCAAAAGTAAGCTATAAACTAATGGTTTGGATTGCCATGGTCTACGTGAGTCTACTCACTATCTGGGGAGGAGTAGAAGAATATTTCGGATCCTTCATCTCCCTAGCCGCCTATATTCAGGGGCCAATTATTGGTATGATTGTTGTCGACTATTTTATCTTAAGAAAACGAAAACTCGACTTGCGTTCAGCCTATTTCCTTGAAGGGCATGACGCCTACGAGTTTACTAAAGGATTTAACTTAGTTGGCTTGTCTTGTGTATTTATCTCCTTATTGGTAGCGGTACTTTTTGTCTACAACCCTGTAACTGCACAAATTCAAAGTCCAATCTTTTTAATCACAACGGGAAGTGGTTTTACTGCGCTATTCGGTGGTCTACTATACTGGCTAGCTAGTCTTAGCCCATTGAAACGTTATATGATAAAAGATCGAGACACTATTACGATTTAAGAAGAAAGGGGGCTTCGGTTCCCTTTTAATTTATACTGGCATTTTATGCAAACTTCTCAGATTATTCAAAATCTTGAAAAAGAGATGAAAGCGTTTGATAGATTTTCTAAGAAAGTGTATAATAAAAGTAGCAATATAGAAGGAGAAGTCTCATGGCAGTTAAAGATTTCATGACCCGTAAGGTAGTTTATATCAGTCCAGATACGACTGTAGCACACGCAGCAGATTTGATGCGCGAGCAAGGTTTGCACCGTTTACCTGTTATCGAAAACGATCAATTAGTCGGATTGGTAACAGAAGGAACCATTGCGGAAGCAAGCCCATCTAAAGCAACCAGTCTCTCTATCTATGAGATGAATTATCTTCTGAATAAAACCAAAGTAAAAGATGTAATGATTCGTGATGTCGTGACGGTTTCTGGCTATGCTAGTCTAGAAGATGCGACCTACCTGATGCTAAAAAATAAAATTGGGATATTACCAGTCGTAGACAATCATCAGGTCTACGGTGTCATTACAGATCGCGATGTTTTTCAGGCTTTCTTGGAAATCGCTGGGTACGGAGAAGAGGGGATTCGTGTTCGTTTCATTACAGAAAATGAAGTCGGAGTACTGGGGAAAATTGTAGCTTTAATTGTAGAAGAGGATTTAAATATTTCCCATACTGTTAACATCCCACGTAAGGATGGCAAGGTCGTCATCGAAGTTCAAATTGATGGAAAAATTGATTTGACTGCCTTAAAGGATAAGTTTGAAAAAGAAGGAATTCAAGTGGAGGAGATCACTCATACCTCTGCCAAAGTCCTTTAAACAAGAGGCTTTAGAGCCTCTTTTCTTCTGCCATCAAAAGCGGTGAAAAGCAAAATATGGAAAGAAATGAGAGATTATGGTATAATAAAACGATATGAAAAGGAGTATCTATGGACATTTCAGAAATTCGTCAAAAAATTGACGCAAATCGTGAAAAATTAGCTTCTTTTAGGGGGTCTCTTTGACCTAGAAGGCTTAGAGGAAGAGATTGCCATCTTGGAAAACAAGATGACAGAACCTGATTTTTGGAACGATAATATCGCGGCCCAAAAAACGTCGCAAGAATTAAATGAATTAAAAAACACCTACAACACCTTCCGTAAAATGGAAGAGTTGCAGGATGAAGTTGAGATTTTATTGGACTTTTTAGCAGAAGATGAGTCAGTCCATGATGAACTGGTCGAACAGTTGACAGAACTGGATAAGATGATGACCAGCTACGAGATGACCCTTCTCTTGTCAGAACCTTATGACCATAATAATGCCATCTTGGAAATTCATCCAGGATCTGGTGGTACTGAGGCTCAGGACTGGGGCGATATGTTGCTTCGTATGTATACTCGTTATGGAAATGCCAAAGGCTTTAAAGTAGAAGTATTGGATTACCAGGCTGGTGATGAAGCGGGTATCAAGTCTGTGACCTTGTCTTTTGAAGGTCCCAATGCATACGGCCTACTTAAATCAGAAATGGGTGTTCACCGTTTGGTCCGTATTTCGCCATTTGACTCTGCCAAACGTCGCCATACTTCATTTACATCCGTAGAGGTTATGCCTGAGTTGGATGATACCATCGAAGTGGAGATTCGTGAAGATGATATCAAAATGGATACCTTCCGTTCAGGTGGTGCTGGAGGACAGAACGTCAATAAAGTTTCAACTGGTGTGCGTTTGACTCACATTCCTACGGGGACAGTCGTTCAATCGACAGTCGATCGTACCCAGTATGGAAATAGAGATCGTGCCATGAAGATGTTGCAGGCTAAGCTCTATCAAATGGAGCAAGAAAAGAAAGCTGCGGAAGTCGATTCCCTTAAAGGTGAGAAAAAAGAAATCACATGGGGAAGTCAAATCCGTTCATATGTTTTCACGCCTTATACTATGGTAAAAGATCACCGTACAAGCTTTGAAGTTGCTCAGGTAGATAAGGTGATGGATGGAGACCTTGATGGTTTTATCGATGCCTACCTCAAGTGGCGAATCAGCTAAGATAGAAAGGAACTCATATGTCAATCATTGAAATGAGAGATGTTGTCAAAAAGTATGACAATGGAACGACTGCCCTGCGTGGTGTATCTGTTACCATTGAACCAGGAGAATTTGCCTATATCGTAGGACCTTCTGGGGCAGGTAAGTCAACCTTTATTCGAGCTTTATATCGAGAAGTAAAGATCGAAAAAGGAAGCCTATCAGTTGCAGGCTTTAATTTAGTTAAAATTAAGAAGAAAGATGTCCCGCTTTTACGTCGTAGTGTCGGGGTAGTCTTTCAGGATTACAAACTTTTGCCTAAGAAGACCGTTTATGAGAATATTGCCTACGCAATGGAAGTAATCGGTGAGAGCCGTCGCAACATCAAAAAACGTGTTATGGAAGTATTGGACCTGGTTGGTTTGAAACATAAGGTTCGCTCTTTCCCTAATGAACTCTCAGGTGGAGAGCAGCAACGGATTGCGATTGCTCGTGCGATTGTCAACAATCCTAAAGTATTGATTGCCGATGAGCCAACAGGAAACTTGGACCCAGATAATTCATGGGAAATTATGAATCTGTTGGAACGCATCAATCTCCAAGGTACTACAGTATTGATGGCTACCCATAATAGCCAGATTGTAAATACCTTGCGCCACCGTGTCATTGCCATTGAAAATGGCCGTGTCGTTCGTGACGAAGCTAAAGGAGAATATGGATACGATGATTAGTAGATTTTTTCGCGAATCATTAAAAAGTTTAAAACGAAATGGCTGGATGACAGTAGCAGCAGTAAGTTCGGTTATGATTACCTTAACACTCGTTGCCCTGTTTGCATCTGTAATTTTTAATACAGCAAAACTGGCTACCGATATTGAAAACAACGTTCGGGTCATGGTATACATTCGTAAGGATGTAGCTGATAACAGTGAAACGATTGAAAAAGAAGGTCAGACAGTTACCAATAATGACTACCACAAGGTTTATGATGCTTTGAAAGCTATACCTGCTGTTAAGAGTGTTACCTTCTCAAGTAAAGAAGAACAGTATGAAAAACTGACGGAAACAATGGGTGACGATTGGAAGGTCTTTGAAGGGGATGCAAACCCTCTCTATGATGCTTATATCGTTGATACAAATTCTCCGAGTGATGTTAAAACGGTAGCTGAGGAAGCTAAGAAAATTGAGGGAGTATCAGAGGTTCAAGATGGTGGAGCTAACACTCAACGACTTTTTGAACTAGCTTCCTTTATCCGTGTTTGGGGATTGGTTATTGCAGGGCTCTTGATTTTTATCGCAGTCTTCCTCATTTCCAATACCATTCGTATCACTATTATTTCACGTAGTCGTGAGATTCAGATTATGCGTCTGGTAGGAGCGAGAAATGGCTACATCCGTGGTCCATTCTTGCTAGAAGGTGCTTTTATTGGCTTGCTTGGTGCAGCGATTCCTTCTGTCCTTGTTTTCTTTGTTTACAATATGGTTTATCAATCGGTCAATAAATCCTTGGTAGGTCAAAACTTGTCAATGATTACACCAGATGTGTTTATTCCTCTGATGACAGTCCTATTATTTATAATTGGAATTTTCATTGGTTCAATTGGTTCAGGGATTTCGATGCGTCGATTCTTGAAGATCTAGTTGGATTTAAATGCAAATTTCAGAACAAATCAGAAAAATAATACATTTTTAAAAGAGAAGTTTTCGTAAACTTCTCTTTTTCCTTTTTAAAAATTAAAAAAAATAGACAATTTTTTTATAAAAGCCTTTACAAAAAAAATAAAAGTGGTATAATTAATACATAATCAAATGCAAACGTTTTCGTAAAACGTTTGCCTAAATAAAATAAAGGAGATTTGAATGATGAAAGCTACATTCAAAAATGTCTTGTCTTTCGAATTTTGGCAAAAATTCGGTAAGGCTTTAATGGTGGTTATCGCCGTTATGCCAGCGGCGGGATTGATGATCTCAATCGGTAAATCAATCGTGATGATCGACCCAAACCTTGCTCCTCTAGTGATTACAGGTGGAATCCTTGAGCAAATTGGTTGGGGGGTTATCGGTAACCTTCATATCTTGTTTGCCCTTGCTATTGGGGGAAGCTGGGCAAAAGAACGTGCAGGTGGTGCATTTGCAGCCGGACTTGCCTTTATCTTGATTAACCGTATTACAGGTACTATCTTCGGTGTTACAGGTGATATGTTGAAAAACCCTGAAGCAATGGTTACTACCTTCTTTGGTGGTTCAATCAAGGTTGCTGACTACTTTATCAGTGTTCTTGAGGCACCAGCGCTTAACATGGGGGTTTTCGTAGGGATTATCTCAGGTTTTGTAGGGGCAACTGCCTATAACAAATACTACAACTACCGTAAACTTCCTGATGCCCTTTCATTCTTCAACGGGAAACGTTTTGTACCATTCGTCGTTATTCTTCGTTCAACTATTGCTGCAATTTTACTTGCTGCCTTTTGGCCAGTAGTTCAAACAGGTATCAACAACTTCGGTATTTGGATTGCCAACTCACAAGAAACTGCTCCAGTTCTTGCACCATTCTTGTATGGTACTTTGGAACGTTTGCTTTTGCCATTCGGTCTTCACCACATGTTGACAATCCCAATGAACTACACAGCTCTTGGTGGAACATACGAAGTGTTAACTGGTGCAGCAAAAGGAACACAAGTATTTGGTCAAGATCCACTTTGGCTTGCATGGGTAACTGACCTTGTTAACCTTAAGGGTTCAAATGCTGACCAATACCAACACCTTCTTACAACAGTCACTCCAGCTCGTTTCAAAGTTGGACAAATGATTGGTTCATTTGGTATCTTGATGGGTATCATCGTTGCTATCTACCGCAATGTTGATGCTGACAAGAAACACCAATACAAGGGTATGATGATTGCGACAGCTCTTGCAACATTCTTGACAGGGGTTACTGAACCTATCGAGTATATGTTCATGTTCATCGCAACGCCTCTTTACCTTGTTTATGCAGTAGTTCAAGGTGCTGCCTTTGCTATGGCAGATATTGTTCACCTTCGTGTCCACTCATTCGGTTCAATTGAATTCTTGACTCGTACACCATTGGCAATTAATGCTGGTATTGGTATGGATATCGTTAACTTTATCTGGGTAACTGTTCTCTTTGCGGTTATCATGTACTTCATTGCTAACTTCATGATTAAGAAATTTAACTACGCAACTCCAGGACGTAACGGAAACTACGAAACTGCTGAAGGAGCATCAGAAGAAGCAGCTCCTGGAACTCCAAAAGTTGCAGCAGCTTCTCAAGCCGTAAATATCATTAACCTTCTTGGTGGCCGTGCAAATATCGTAGATGTGGATGCGTGTATGACTCGTCTTCGTGTAACTGTTAAAGACGCAGATCGCGTTGGTACTGAGGAACAATGGAAAGCAGAAGGAGCTATGGGTCTTGTCATGAAAGGACAAGGAGTCCAAGCTATCTACGGACCAAAAGCTGACGTATTGAAATCTGATATCCAAGATATCCTTGACTCAGGTGAAGTAATTCCTGAAACTCTTCCAAGTCAAATGACAGAAACTCAACAAAATACTGTCCATTTCAAAGGTGTAACTGAGGAAGTTTACTCAGTAGCTGACGGTCAAGTTATTGCCTTGGAACAAGTGGAAGATCCAGTTTTTGCTCAAAAAATGATGGGTGATGGATTTGCAGTAGAGCCAGCAAATGGTAACATTGTATCTCCAGTTACTGGTACTGTATCAAGTATCTTCCCAACAAAACACGCTCTTGGTCTTGTCACTGACTCAGGTCTTGAAGTGCTTGTTCATATTGGTTTGGATACAGTAAGTCTTGAAGGAAAACCATTTACTGTTCATGTTTCTGAAGGACAAAAAGTGGCCGCTGGTGACCTTCTTGTCACAGCTGACTTGGATGCTATTCGAGAAGCAGGACGCAAAACATCAACAGTGGTTGTCTTCACAAATGGTGATGTCCTCAAATCAGTTAAATTAGAACAAACAGGTTCTCTTGCAGCTAAAACAGCAGTTGCTAAAGTAGAATTGTAATATACTTGGGGTTGGAAGCTGTTTTCCAACCTCTTGTTTTAGGAGAAAAGCATGAAATTTCTAACACTCAATACCCACAGTTGGATGGAGAAGGAAGCAGAGGAAAAATTCCAAATCTTACTCCAAGACATTCTTGATAAGGATTATGATTTGATTTGTTTCCAAGAAATCAATCAAGAAATGACTTCGCCTGAGGTAGAGGTTAACAATCACTATCAAGCTTTACCATCAGCAGAACCCATTCATCAGGATCACTATGTCCGACTTCTGGTTGAAAAATTGGCTGAGAAAGGGAAAAACTACTACTGGACTTGGGCTTACAATCATATTGGATATGACCGCTACCATGAAG
Organism: Streptococcus sp. CF10-1; assembly: GCF_024295825.1. GTDB lineage: Bacteria > Bacillota > Bacilli > Lactobacillales > Streptococcaceae > Streptococcus. The sequence continues at coordinate 122,428 of NZ_JANCPQ010000002.1, forward strand.
GCGTAGCAATCTTATCCAAAACACCTATTAAGGCGCATGAGATTTTAGTATCAGATGTAGATGATCCAACGGACTACCATACTCGCCGTGTTGCCTTGGCTGAGACAGAGGTTGAAGGCAAGGAACTTGCTCTTGCAAGCATTCATCTCTCTTGGTGGGATAAAGGTTTCCAAGAAGAATGGGCACGATTTGAGGTTGTACTAAAAGAGTTGAACAAACCTCTGATTTTAGCAGGTGATTTTAATAATCCAGCTGGTCGGGAAGGCTATCAAGCGATTTTAGCTAGCCCATTAGGATTACAAGACGCGTTCGAAGTTGCGAAAGAAAGAAGTGGTAGCTATACCGTTCCACCAGAAATTGATGGTTGGAAAGGCAATACCGAGCCACTACGAATTGACTACGTCTTTACGACCAAAGAGTTAGAAGTAGAGAGTTTACAAGTAGTTTTTGATGGTCAAAATAGTCCACAAGTCAGTGATCACTATGGTTTGAATGCTGTATTGACCTGGAAATAATGAAAAAGGTTGGAATCAGAGGTTCCAACCTTTTAAGCTAGTTGCATCTTTACTACAGGGCTGAGATTCAAAAGGGACTACTGCAATAGGACAAAATATGGTATAATTGAAAGGATAGAATCGAGGATAGTATGTCATTTAAGAAATTTCAATTTAAAAATTATATAGCAGAAGCCTTGGAGGAGTTGAAATTTACAACTCCTACAGAGGTACAAGAAAAATTAATCCCTATTGTACTGGCAGGTCGTGACTTGGTTGGCGAGTCAAAAACAGGTTCAGGAAAGACCCATACTTTCCTATTACCTATTTTCCAACAATTAGATGAAGCTAGCGATAGTGTGCAAGCAGTCATTACTGCACCAAGTCGTGAGTTGGCTACTCAAATCTACCAAGCAGCTCGTCAGATTTCAGCTCACTCAGATGTCGAAGTTCGTGTGGTTAATTATGTAGGTGGTACGGATAAGGCGCGTCAGATTGAAAAACTTGCCAGCAACCAACCACATATCGTGATCGGAACACCAGGTCGTATCTATGACTTGGTCAAATCTGGGGATTTGGCTATTCACAAGGCCAAGACCTTTGTAGTTGATGAAGCCGATATGACCCTGGATATGGGATTCTTGGAAACCGTTGATAAGATTGCAGGGAGCCTTCCAAAAGACTTACAGTTCATGGTCTTTTCAGCGACTATTCCACAAAAATTGCAACCGTTCTTGAAAAAATACTTGTCAAATCCTGTTATGGAGAAAATCAAGACTAAAACAGTCATTTCTGATACCATTGATAACTGGTTGATTTCGACCAAGGGCCGCGATAAGAATGCTCAGATTTATGAATTGACCCAGTTGATGCAGCCTTATTTGGCAATGATTTTTGTTAACACAAAAACGCGTGCTGATGAGTTACATGCCTACTTGACTGCTCAAGGATTGAAGGTAGCAAAGATTCATGGAGATATTGCTCCTCGTGAACGCAAGCGGATTATGAATCAGGTGAAAAATCTTGATTTTGAGTACATTGTCGCAACGGACTTGGCAGCGCGTGGAATTGACATTGAAGGTGTCAGTCATGTTATCAATGATGCCATTCCACAAGACTTGTCCTTCTTTGTTCATCGTGTTGGACGAACTGGACGCAATGGTCTACCTGGTACAGCGATTACCCTTTATCAGCCAAGCGATGACTCGGATATCCGTGAGTTGGAGAAATTAGGAATTAAGTTTTCTCCGAAAATGGTTAAAGATGGAGAGTTTCAAGATACCTATGACCGTGATCGTCGTGCTAATCGTGAAAAGAAGCAGGATAAGCTTGATATTGAAATGATTGGCTTGGTTAAAAAGAAAAAGAAAAAAGTCAAACCAGGCTATAAGAAGAAGATTCAATGGGCAGTGGATGAAAAACGTCGCAAAACCAAGCGTGCTGAAAATCGCGCACGTGGCCGTGCAGAGCGAAAAGCCAAACGCCAAACATTTTAAAAACTCAGTAGAATCACCTGATTCTACTGAGTTTTTATTTTATTTCTCGAAGTATTCAATAAAATTAATAATTATATAATAAAAATAATTTGATTAATAAAATAGCAACAGCTTTAAAACTTGTTTTTAGGCCGATATTTTATTGAAATCGTAAGGAAAAAATTGAAAACTATACAAATTTGTGTTATCATACTATAAAACAATCGGATTATATAATTTGAACCGTGAAAAGAAAAGGGGACTTTTATGGATAAATCATTTATGAAACAACAACGTTTTTCATTCCGTAAAATGAAAGTTGGGTTGGCTTCTGTAGCAATTTTGTTTGCTTTTGCTCAGGTCGGACAAGTGTCTGCAGATGAAACAACAAAACCGGCATCTACTTCAACTGAAACAGTAAAGAAAACCGAAGCAAGTAAATCGGCAGTCGAAGCTGCTGTAGCAGAAATTAAAGCTGATGAGGCGAAACCAGTCGTTAACCAATCAGACGCAAAACCTGGAGAGCTTGTTGGTGTTTCTAAGAAAGTTTCACCAATTGACGTGAAAGAACGCCAAGAAGGTGATCAAAAGATTCATGAAGAAACTGCAACAGTCGAAGTCACAAAGACAGAAGTGGCACCTGTAAAAAGTGAAGAACTTCCTGCTCCAAAGACTGAAAAAACTGAGAGTACAATGAGTGGGAAAGATGAAGATGGAAATTCTTATACCCAATATGAACGTGTTGATAAAACAACTACAGTCGAAATCAAGAAAGCGACAAGAACGATTTCAAAATCTAACTCTGCCGATATCGTTTTTGTTGTTGACCGTTCAGCATCTATGTCTCGAACTATTGACACTGTCCGTAACAATATCAATGAGTTTGCAAGAAATCTTGCTAAAGATGGAGTAGCAGCACGTTTTGGATTAGCTACCTTTAGTGATGAAGTATATGGACGTATAGGTGGATTAGCAGATGAGGGTACAATTTTAACAAAATTTAATGAATCTTATTTTACCTCTGACCCAGCTGAGCTTGAAAAAGCCTTAGCAGGCATTAAGATTGCACATGGTGGAGACTTCCCTGAAACATCTACACCTGCTCTTACACAAATTGTTTCAACCTACGACTGGTCTAAGTCACCTAAAAATAAAAAGTTTGTCGTATTGTTGACAGATGCTCCAATGAAGGAGGATCCTTCAATTCCAACGATGGCGAATACTCTTGCGTCTTTGAAAGCTGCAAAGATCGAAAGAATTGTTGCAACTTCGACAGGGACCGATATTAGCTATAAAGATTTTGTATCTGAAGGTCGATTAATGATTATTGATCGTAACTTGGCTGATTCTTTAACTAAGGATGCAACTACATGGATTGTTGAAACTGTGACTGAAGGACACAATTACAAGGTAACGAAAGATAATTATCAATTCTATCTAGAACGTCGTACAACACTACCTGTTGCTCAGACAGGAAGTGCGACTCCAACTACCACAGTTCCAGTAGCTACAGCTTATAAAAAAGAAGTGGCGAAACTCCCTGATACAGGAAGTAATGATACAGCGAACTATGGTATTGTAGGACTTGGCCTCCTAATGGCTGGACTTGGCTTAACTGTAAGCAATAGAAAGTCTAAGGAACAGTAAGCCTAACTGGAAGATTGTTTGTAAGAACATTGTGATAAAAAATAGGTAGTTTGTAAACGAAGTATGCAGATAAGCATAGGTATGACCTTCTGTATTATGGAGTACAAACCGAATTTTTATGACGAGAAAAGAGCCGTAAGGTTCTTTTTTTGTTTTAGAGAAAATACTGCAAAAAAAAGTAAAAAGTGGTATAATGATAAGGTTATATAGTCCCGATAAGGTGGTAGGTATTCATTACTAGTAGTTTTCCTATCAGTACTTTGTAACTCTATAACAATATTTTTTAAGGGGGGACATTTTTATGTCAGAACGTAAATTATTCACGTCTGAATCTGTATCTGAGGGGCATCCGGATAAGATTGCAGACCAAATTTCAGATGCGATTTTGGATGCTATTTTAGCTAAAGATCCAGATGCGCACGTTGCTGCCGAGACAGCTGTATACACAGGTTCCGTCCATGTTTTTGGTGAAATTTCTACAAATGCTTATGTGGATATCAACCGTGTGGTTCGTGATACCATTGCAGAGATTGGTTATACCAATACAGAGTATGGTTTTTCTGCAGAGACGGTGGGAGTTCATCCGTCACTTGTTGAGCAGTCACCAGATATCGCCCAAGGTGTTAACGAAGCCTTGGAGGTTCGTGGGAATGCAGATCAAGATCCACTGGACTTGATTGGTGCTGGAGACCAAGGTCTTATGTTTGGGTTTGCAGTGGATGAGACAGAAGAACTCATGCCATTGCCAATTTCACTCAGCCACAAGTTGGTTCGTCGTTTGGCAGAACTCCGTAAGTCTGGTGAAATCAGCTATCTTCGCCCAGATGCTAAATCACAAGTTACGGTTGAGTATGATGAAAATGACCGTCCAGTACGTGTGGATACAGTCGTTATTTCAACTCAGCACGACCCAGAAGTTAGCAATGAACAAATTCACAATGATGTGATTAACAAGGTTATCAAAGAGGTTATTCCGTCTTCTTACTTGGATGAGCAGACAAAATTCTTCATCAATCCAACTGGTCGCTTTGTAATCGGTGGACCTCAAGGAGACTCAGGCTTGACTGGCCGTAAGATTATCGTGGATACCTATGGTGGCTACTCTCGTCATGGTGGCGGTGCCTTCTCTGGTAAGGATGCGACGAAGGTGGACCGTTCAGCCTCTTATGCGGCTCGCTACATTGCCAAGAATATCGTTGCAGCAGGTTTGGCTAAGAAGGCAGAAGTGCAATTGGCCTACGCTATTGGGGTGGCACAGCCTGTTTCTGTTCGTATCGATACTTTTGGTACAGGAACAGTAGCTGAAAGCAAGCTTGAAAAAGCAGCGCGTCAAATCTTTGACCTTCGTCCTGCAGGAATTATCCAAATGCTAGACCTTAAACGTCCAATTTACCGTCAAACAGCGGCTTATGGACACATGGGACATACAGATATTGACCTTCCATGGGAACGATTAGACAAGGTAGATGCTTTAAAAGAAGCTGTGAAATAAAATAAAAAGATTGGTAGCTGTGCACTACCAGTCTTTTTTGCAAAAGAAAACCAGCTTTTGACTGGTCTTCTTATTTTAAAGGGATTGAAATCTCAATCAATTTATCTGAATAAAGCGTCTTGATATTAGCTTCATCAATGCTTCCTTTATCGATTTTACGTTTCAAGAAGAAGTCTTGGATAGTTTCGATTTCAGGTTCACGAATAGCACGGTGTTTGTTGGAAATGAGGATTTCATAGTGAAGCGGGGCTTGCGTGAAAACTACATCTGTGTTTCCAGCAGAATAGACCTCGACAAGAGTTGCGTCTGTGCTTTCTAATTGGCTTTTAACAAGTTGCGAGTGTGAATTAGTCGTGTTGATAAGCTTCATAACAGTTCCTCCGTTTTTCTAACTCTATTATAGCACTTTTTGGATAAAATCGTGTATTTTAGCCAATTCCATGCTGGATTTTCCAAGCTTCAATTCCCCATTTATGGCTACCACGTTTGAGTTTTTCAATTGCTTCATCAATAGGAAACCAAGCAATATGATTAAAATCTTCCAATGGTTTTTGTACTTCTTGGAAAGAAATAGCTTCATAGAGATACGCTGGATTGTAGTAGTAGGTATCACGGTGGCGAGAGTAGAAATACTCATCAGCTTGCCCATAATAGGTTCCAATCTCAGCTGTAAAGCCAAGTTCTTCGATTAGTTCTCTCTTCAGTGCTTCTTGATGATCTTCGCCTGCTTCAATCTCTCCGCCTGGCAAGAACCAAGCACCATTGGGAGCTTGAACTAGGACAATTTGTTTTTTCTCCGCATCCGGAATAACTGCGTACACACCATAGCGGGACTGGTAGGTCACATTCTCTTTTTTATCACCATAAGTTGGGTTTGCCATTGCTTTTTCCTCATTCTCTAGTGTCTTTATTATTATCATAATGGACGAGGGGCAAGCTGTCAAGAATAAACCAACGAACTTGTGCAGAAAAAGCTACTTTGTCTTGGTCAATCCTTGTCTCGTTAAACTTTCCAAACCTAGCACTATAACTGGTATAATAAAAGAGAGGTGATTTTATGGCAGAATCAAGACTATTTCGTATCCTATATCTACTTTTAGAAAAAGGCAGTACAACGGCTCCTGAATTAGCCCGATTATTTGAAGTATCTGTACGAACGATTTATCGCGATATTGAACGATTGAGTATGGCAGGGATTCCCCTTTATTCAGTTCCTGGGAAGGCGGGCGGAATCTTTTTAATGAAGAACTTTGTTCTGGATCGTACTCTTGTATCGGAGGATGAAAAATTAGAACTTCTATCAGCTTTGCAAGGGATTCGAGCTCTGACAAATGACAGGCAAGATCTGTTACTTGAAAAGTTGGAATCTATTTTTCAAGTTTCTCCCAGCCCTTGGATAGAAGTAGACTTGACTGACTGGAGGAAGCGAGAAGGTCAAAAAGAATTATTTGATAACATCAAACATGCTATTCTAGAGAAAAGGCAACTGGTGATTACTTATCTAGGTGGGTGTGGTCAGAAAACGATTCGTACAGTCGAGCCCTTTAGACTCGTATTTAAAAAGAGAGATTGGTACCTTCATGCCTACTGTTGTTTGAAGGAAGAGTGGCGTTTTTTCAAATTGTCTAGAATTAGGAATTATCACCTAACAACTGAAACTGTGAAGCAGAAAAATGTGGGGGATTGGGTTGATGGTTCAAATCAAGTGGCACATCAAATCGAAGTTTCCTTGAAGTTTAGTCCCAAGCTTGCTTTCCGGGTTTATGAAGATTTTTCAGAAGATGAGATTAGCTTGGGGAAAGATGGATGTTATTATGTCAAGACAGTCCTACCAGAGCATGAAAGTCTGTATACTTACCTCCTGTCTTATCTAGATGGGGTGGAAATACTCGCTCCCAATCATCTGAAGAAGGAACTGCTTTCTAGAGTAGAAAAAATCCAAAAACTTTACAAACCTTGACAAAAGATGTCAGGGTTTTAATGCTATACTAGAGACAGAAAGGAGAAGAACCAAATGAAATACGAATGGAGAAAAGAAGCAAAAGCTCTTTATCAAGTGAAGGCTAGGCCCAGCATTTTGCGGGTGCCAGGTCAAACCTATATCATGATTGATGGTAAAGGTGATCCAAATCAAGAAGATTTTTCAGAACGAGTAGGGGCCTTATATGCCTTAGCCTATGCGATAAAGATGAAGTATAAAAAAGCTCCTCTGGATGAGGTTTACACTGATTTTACTGTCTTTCCTTTAGAAGGTGTATGGAAAAAGGAGAAGGAGGGAGAACTGGTAAAAAGTGAGCTTTCTTATAGCATTATGATTGGGCAACCCGATTTTATTACGAGAGAACTATTTGAAAAAGCTTTGGAAGAGGTCATAATCAAGAAGCCAAATATTCTCTATGAGGCTATTCGTTTTGAAATGATAGAAGAGGGCCAAAGTCTTGCTATGCTTCATGTAGGACCTTTTGATACTGAAAATGAGACTTTTGCAGAGATGGAGCATTTTTGTCAACTTCATAAACTCAAAAGAACTTCGGAAGTCCACCGAGAAATTTATCTCAATAACCTTCATCGAACGGAGCCAAGCAAATTGAAAACAATTCTTCGCTATCAAGTTCAAGAAGAGAATTAAAAAAAGAACAGGAAATCTTGTTTCCTGTTCTTTTTATGAGATTTATTCTTCTATTTCAGAAGCAATCTCTTCTGTTTTCTCAGTTTTTTTGGCAGATTTGATTTGAATATTGCCATTGCTTGTCATAACTGCCTTGAGGTCTTTTTCGCTTGGATTTTCAAGGTAGAAGTCAGTGATGGCATCCTCGATATGGTCTTGAATGGTACGGCGGAGTGGGCGTGCCCCCATTTTTGGATCATAACCTAAGTCAACCAACTTTTCCTTGACCTTGTCCGTCACATCGAGGTGGATATTGTTGCTAGAGAGGCGTTTGTTGACATCCGCTAGCATGAGTTCGACGATTTGGAGAAGGTTGTCCTTGCTGAGAGGTTTAAATTCGATGATGCCGTCAAAACGGTTCATAAACTCTGGACTAAAGAAGTTACCGAGTTCACCGAGAACAGAGTTGGTACGTCCTTCACGAGCAGCTCCAAAACCAACACTGGCTTCGGCCTTACCCGTACCTGCATTTGAGGTCATGATAATGATGGCATCCTTAAAGCTAACTGTGCGTCCTTGCCCATCAGTCAAACGACCATCGTCCAAGACTTGAAGGAACATGTGCATCACATCTGGGTGTGCTTTTTCAACTTCATCGAGAAGGATGAGTGAGTAAGGATTGCGACGAACTTTTTCCGTTAACTGACCAGCTTCATCATAGCCAACATAACCTGGAGGGGCTCCGACTAATTTAGCCACACTGTGTTTTTCCATGTATTCACTCATATCAAAGCGAATCATGCTGTCAGCAGAACCAAAGAGCTCAATGGCTAGTTGTTTGGAAAGTTCTGTTTTACCGACACCAGTTGGTCCGACAAAGAGGAAGCTTCCGATTGGCCGGTTAGGAGTTCCAAGTCCAACACGATTACGACGGATGGCTTTAGCAATCTTATCGACAGCTTCATCTTGACCTATAACATGGGCCTTGAGGTCGTCTGCTAGATGGATAAGCTGAGACTGTTCTTTTTCTTTGAGTTCTCCAACAGGGATATTGGTTTTCTGCTCAATGATATGTTCAATGGTTTTCTCACTGATGATAGGAGTATCCTGATCGGTCACCTTGTTCTTTTGCATTTCTTTGTACTTGGCAATCTGATCGCGGAAATAAGCAGCCTTTTCGAAATCTTCCTCTCGAGTAGCCTGAGCCTTGAGATTCTCGGCTTCAATTAAACGCTGATCAATCACTTTAGGATCAACAAAGTTCAGTGTTAGATTCATCTTTGAACCAGCTTCGTCCAACAGGTCAATAGCCTTGTCTGGCAAGAAGCGGTCTTGGATGTAGCGGTTGGAAAGATTTGCAGCAGCTTCGATAGCAGCATCAGTATACTTGACGTGATGGTAGTCTTCGTATTTCTTTTGAACTCCTTTAAGGATGATAATGGTTTCTTCGACAGTTGGTTCATCTACCTTGACAGGTTGCATGCGGCGCTCTAGAGCAGCATCTTTTTCAATGATGCGGTATTCATTGAGAGTAGTGGCTCCGACCAGTTGCAATTCACCACGGGCAAGGGCTGGTTTGAGGATATTGCCTGCATCCATATTGCCATCACCTGCTGATCCTGCGCCAACAATTTCATGGATTTCGTCGATAAAGAGGATGATGTCCTCACGTTTGCGGATTTCTTCCATGAGTTTTTGCATACGTTCTTCAAATTGGCCTCGAATCCCTGTTCCTTGTACTAGACTGACCACATCCAGGCGGATGACCTGCTTGCCTTGAAGTTTATGGGGAACATCGCCATCGACAATCTTCTGAGCTAGACCTTCCACAACGGCTGTTTTACCAACACCCGGTTCTCCGATGAGGACAGGATTGTTCTTGGTTCGACGGTTGAGGATTTCGATAACGCGGATAATTTCCTCATCTCGACCGATAACAGGGTCAATATCTCCCCGACGAGCAATCTCAGTAATATTGATACCATATTCCTCAAGGAGTCCTCTTTCTTGGCTAGGTGGTGTTTGAAGCGGACCTCGGTTTTGAGGTCCATAACCACCGTTTCCTCCATATCCCCCACCAGATTGAGTTGGAGGGATGTTATTAGAAGAAGGTTTGAAATTGTTCAAATCATTGAAAAAGTCGCCGAATGGGTCAAAGTCATGATTGTTTAAGTCAGTCATTCCTTTAAAGAGGGTATTATTTGGATCTGTTTTGATAATTTTATAGCAATTTTGACAGAGATCAATTTGCTTTTGCTGTCCATTGATATTGGTATACAGATGAATTGTTGAGTCGTTAATTTTACAGTTTTGACAGAGCATACATCTACCTCATTTCATTCTTATTCTTGTCCTAAGAAAAAAGGTCAAAAATAGTCAAAGTTTTATACTCTCATTATAGCATGATTAAGGTGTAAAGCAAGTAAAAAGATTGGGAAGCGGTCGTTTTTAAAAGAAGGATCTATGGAGAATTAATCGACTTGAAGGTAAGAAAAAATCCCATTTGTGGTGACAAAAAGGATTCTCATTCATCGGGCCTTACTGCCCGCTGTTTTTATATTAGTAAAGGAGTTCGTAGATCTCCATTGCAATCAAATCAATGCTATCAAAGGTATAAGTTTCACGAGCCTCTACATCGCGAAGGGTGAAGAGTGATCCGTTTTCTTCGTCGTGACTGTATGCAACTTCTGCGACAACAACACCTTCACGTTCAAAATTACGTTTTAGATTTCCACCATCTTTTGTCATTGCTTCTAAGCGGTTAATGATTCTAACCAAATGTGATTCCATTTTGATTCTCCTCCATTTCTTATCGTTTCTATTTTACCATAAACAAGAGGTAGTTGACTAGAAAAAAACTGTGATTTCTCTCTATTTCTCCACTCTAACAAGTTAATTGTTAAAATTGGTGAAAAAAGATTGCATTTTAATTCAATTCATGTTATAATCATACAATCTAATACATAGAAAGTTGATTGAATATGAATTTTTCTTTTTTACCAAAGTATTTACCGTATTTTAACTATGGTGCTCTGATTACCGTATTGATTTCCATCCTTGTTGTCTGCTTAGGGACCATTATAGGTGTGTTACTGGCCTTTGCTCAACGTTCACGCTTTAAACCGCTCGTTTGGTTTGCAAATGTATATGTTTGGATTTTCCGTGGGACGCCAATGATGGTTCAGATTATGATTGCCTTTGCCCTCATGCATATCAACGCTCCGACTATTCAAGTGGGAATTTTAGGAGTTGATCTTTCTCGTTTGATTCCTGGTATTCTGATTATTTCTATGAACAGTGGAGCTTATGTTTCAGAAACTGTTCGTGCTGGGATCAATGCGGTTCCTAAAGGGCAGTTAGAGGCTGCTTACTCTCTTGGTATTCGTCCGAAAAATGCCATGCGTTATGTCATTTTGCCACAAGCTATCAAAAATATTCTTCCAGCTCTGGGAAATGAATTTATCACCATTATCAAGGATAGTTCCCTCTTGTCTGCGATTGGGGTGATGGAGTTGTGGAATGGTGCAACGACAGTAGCGACAACAACTTATTTACCGTTGACTCCCCTTTTATTTGCAGCCTTTTACTATTTGATTATGACCTCTGTTTTGACAGTGGCGTTGAAAGCATTTGAAAAACATATTGGACAAGGAGATAAGAAATAATGACAGAAACCTTGATTAAAATTGAAGAACTACATAAGTCTTTTGGGAAAAATGAAGTTTTAAAAGGTATCAACCTTGAGATTAAACGAGGAGAAGTTGTGGTCATTATCGGTCCGTCAGGGAGCGGGAAATCAACTCTCCTTCGTTCGATGAATCTCCTTGAAGAAGCAAGTAAAGGTAAGGTTATCTTTGAAGGAGTTGATATCACTGATAAGAAAAATGACCTTTTTGCCATGCGTGAAAAAATGGGCATGGTATTCCAACAATTCAACCTCTTTCCCAATATGACAGTGATGGAAAATATCACTTTGTCACCAATTAAAACCAAAGGTGAAAGCAAGGAAGTTGCGGAGAAGAGGGCACAGGAACTATTAGAAAAAGTTGGTTTGCCAGATAAGGCAACGGCCTATCCACAGAGTTTGTCAGGTGGTCAGCAACAACGGATTGCCATTGCACGTGGACTTGCTATGGAACCAGATGTTTTGCTCTTTGATGAGCCGACTTCAGCCCTAGATCCTGAGATGGTTGGAGAAGTTCTAGCTGTTATGCAAGACCTTGCCAAGTCAGGGATGACTATGGTGATTGTGACGCATGAAATGGGCTTTGCGCGTGAGGTAGCAGACCGTGTTATCTTTATGGCGGATGGAGTTGTTGTCGAAGATGGAACGCCTGAGGAGATTTTCGATCAAACAAAAGAACAACGGACCAAGGAATTTTTGAGTAAGGTTTTGTAAGACCTCATTTTTAGAAAAAATGGAGTAGGCATCATGGCTTCCAGTAAAGAATATTTAGATTTTATTCTCGAACAGCTATCAGAGCTAGAGGAGATGAGTTATCGTCCTATGATGGGAGAGTATATCCTTTATTATCGTGGGAAGATTATTGGGGGAATATGTGATAATCGTTTGTTACTGAAGCCTGTGAAGGTGGTCATGGGTCAACTGGGACTGACTAGGCTGGAACGACCTTATGAAGGAGCCAAGGAGATGATTTTGCTAGAAGACCTTGAAGATAAGTCATTTCTAGCGAAACTAATCAAGAATATGTATGAAGTCTTACCGACTCCAAAAGTAAAAAAGAAAACATGATAGATTAATCTAATATAATTAGGCCTAAAAGCTCGATAAGGGCTTTTTCTTATAGTTTCAGACTATAAGGTCTATTAGTCAAGAAGTGTTAGAATGACAAGGTATTTTTTGTTATAATAGAGGATATCTGATAGAAAAGAGAAGAGATATGGCTCAGATTATCGATGGGAAGGCTCTTGCAGCTAAGTTACAAGGACAGTTGGCTGAAAAGACTGCCAAACTAAAAAAAGAAACAGGTCTAGTTCCAGGCTTGGTGGTGATTTTGGTTGGAGATAATCCAGCCAGCCAAGTCTACGTTCGCAACAAGGAACGCTCAGCTCTCGCTGCTGGCTTCCGAAGTGAAGTAGTGCGAGTTCTAGAGACCATTACCCAAGCGGAATTGTTAGACTTGATTGCCAAATACAATCAAGATTCAGCTTGGCATGGGATTTTGGTCCAGTTACCTTTGCCAAAACATATCGATGAAGAGGCAGTTTTATTAGCCATTGACCCCGAAAAAGACGTGGATGGTTTCCATCCCCTAAACATGGGGCGTCTCTGGTCTGGTCATCCAGTTATGATTCCTTCGACACCTGCAGGAATTATGGAGATGTTTCATGAATATGGGATTGATCTAGAAGGTAAAAATGCGGTTGTTATCGGTCGCTCCAATATCGTTGGGAAACCAATTGCTCAGCTTCTTTTGGCTAAGAATGCGACTGTGACTTTGACCCACTCACGCACCCATCATCTTGCCAAGGTGGCTGCTAAGGCAGATATTCTTGTCGTTGCAATCGGTCGTGCTAAGTTTGTGACAGCTGACTTTGTCAAACCGGGAGCGGTTGTCATTGACGTTGGGATGAACCGAGATGAAAATGGCAAGCTTTGTGGAGATGTTGATTATGATGCCGTTGCACCACTTGCTAGTCACATCACACCTGTACCTGGTGGAGTTGGACCTATGACGATTACCATGCTAATGGAGCAAACCTATCAGGCAGCGCTTCGTACACTGAACAAGGACTAGGAAGATGAAATTCGTATTTGACCTGGATGGAACGCTATCTTTTGACTACATGACCATTGATGAGGAGATTAAGCAGGTTCTTTTAAAGGCTGAAGATTATGGGCATGAGCTTGTGTTTGCCTCAGCCCGCTCTTATCGGGATTGCTTGGGTTTATTAGGCCCTAAACTCGGTCAGCGCTTGGTCATAGGATTGAATGGTGGCGTAGCCTATCACTTGGGGAAGGCTATCTTCGAAAGAAATCTCGATGCTAGAGTTTATCATGCGCTAGTGGATTATTGCCAGACTTATAATCTCCCTTTCTTTGTAGATGACTGCTTTGACTATAGTGGTCAGATTGTGGAGAAGATTCCATTTATCTCCAGTGTAGATCCCCTAAAGGTAGCTCGTCATCAGAAACTCAAGGACTTGGGTACTCCGATTAAGGTAGTCGTTTATATGGGTGACCATGAGGAGTTGCTTGATGATCTGCTTGGTCAGTTAGAAAGACTGGGGCTAGCTCATCTCTCCTATCATGCGCATGAAAAGTGCCTTTATGTTAATCCCTTGGATACTCATAAGGCGACAACAGTTGAAAAGTTATGCGGGGAGAACTTCATCGCTTTTGGAAATGACCAAAACGATATTGAACTGTTTAAGACGTCGCTCTATTCTGTCCAGATTGGAGATTTTGCTGGTCTTAGTCCATATGCAGATGACACGTTAGAGCTAAAAGGAGCTCCTTCTCCAGCAGTAGCAGCTAAAATCTTACAGACCTTTGCGGAATTTAAGGGAAAATAGTGTAGAAGGAGGTTTGCCCCTCCTTTTGTAGTATAATGGAGTGAGAGGAAAAATCGATGAAAGTGATTGATCAAGCTTTACTAGAAAAAGTCATTATTGAACGGCCTTGTCACAGCCATAAAGGAGATTACGGTCGCCTGCTCTTGCTGGGAGGGACCTATCCCTATGGGGGAGCTATCATCATGTCAGCCATTGCAGCAGTCAAAAGTGGGGCAGGGTTGGTGACTGTTGGCACGGATAAGGAGAATATTCCGGCTCTTCACAGTCATTTACCTGAGGCCATGGCATTTTCTCTTCAAGACCAGCAATTGTTAGAAGAACAGTTGGAAAAGGCAGAAGTTGTCTTGTTAGGTCCGGGTTTGCGAGAGGATGCATTTGGAGAAGAACTCGTAAAACAGGTTTTTGATAGGCTTGGAAGAGACCAGATTTTAATTGCAGATGGCGGTGCTTTGGGCATCTTAGCAAACGGCCAGTTACCATTTCCTTCCAGTCAGCTCATCCTAACTCCCCACCAAAAGGAATGGGAAAGACTGTCTGGTATAGTTCTTGACCATCAAAATACAGAGACGACTGCTAGAGCTCTTTCAGCTTTTCCTCAAGGAACGATTTTAGTTGAGAAAGGTCCAGCAACTCGTATCTGGCAAGCTGGTCAGCCTGAATATTATCAGTTACAGGTTGGAGGTCCCTATCAAGCAACTGGTGGAATGGGAGATACACTGGCTGGTATGATTACAGGTTTTGCAGGTCAGTTTCACCAAGTCAGCCTCTATGAGAGGGTAGTGGTAGCAACTCACCTTCATTCAGCTATCGCGCAAGAACTTGCTCAAGAAAACTACCTTGTCTTGCCAACAGAAATTAGCAAGGCTCTTCCGAAAGCAATGAAAAAAATATCTTAAAAAGGCAGCTAATACCTTGGTTGTCTTTTTATGTTGATGTAGCTTTGTTGATAAGGTTTTCAAATACCTCAGAACTAGCGACCAACTGCTGAACTTGCGTGGAATTCTCACTTTTAAGGTCTTGATTTTTAATCAAGCTCGCAAGTGAAGCCAGATTGTTATCAAAGTTGAGGGATGTCAAATCATGCTTTTTTTGATATAATTTTTAATGATGAATGCGAGAAATGATCGGTATGTAGTCGTTGATTTAGAGGCGACCAGCACCGGAAGCAAGGCAAAAATTATTCAAGTAGGCATTGTGGTGATTGAGAATGGTGACATCATCGATCAGTATGCGACCGATGTCAATCCCCACGAACCCTTGGATTCTCATATCAAAGAATTAACGGGTCTGACCGATCAGCGTTTGGCTGCGGCACCAGAGTTTTCTCAGGTGGCTGGAAAAATTTTTGAATTGGTTAAGGACGGTATTTTTGTTGCGCACAATGTACAGTTTGATGCTAATCTTCTTGCAGAATTCCTCTTTTTGGAAGGATATGAATTGCGCACACCGCGGGTGGATACTGTTGAGTTAGCCCAAGTTTTATATCCTCAGTTTGAAAAGTATAACTTAGGTATCCTTTGTCAAGAGTTGGGCATTGAGCTGGAACATGCCCACACTGCCCTGTCTGATGCTCAGGCAACAGCAGAACTCTTGCTTTACATGCGTCAAAAACTTTTTGAGTTACCAAAAGGGCTCTTAGAAAGCTTATTAAACCTTTCAGACAACCTTCTCTATGAAAGTTATCTGGTGATTGAGGAGGTCTATCAGCAGCAACCTCTCCTTGCTTCTCCAGAATTGATAGAACTCCATGGGCTTTTCCTGAGAAAGGAAAGTCAAGCATTAGTATCACGCAGGTTATCGAAAGATTTTGCTAAAAACATTTCTTTATTGGGGCTGGAGGAGCGTCCGCAACAGTTGGAATTTGCGGAGAAGGTTGAGCACTTATTGGAAGAACACCAGACTTCCTTTGTCCAAGCTCAAACGGGACTGGGCAAGACTTATGGTTATCTCCTCCCAGCTTTGAACTTGGAGAGTCAAGCAGGGATTCTAGTGAGTGTTCCGACCAAAATTCTTCAAAATCAAATCATGCAAGAAGAAGGTCAGCGCTTAAAAGAGGTCTTCCACCTGGAGATTCATAGTCTCAAGGGTCCTCAAAATTATTTAAAACTGGATGCCTTTCACAGAGTTCTCCATCGACCGGAGTCCAATCGCCTCTTCACACGTTTTAAAATGCAACTGCTCATCTGGCTAACAGAGACAGAGACAGGTGACTTGGACGAAATTGGGCAGCTTTATCGCTACCAGCATTTTCTGCCAGAACTAGTCCACGATGGCAAGCTTTCAAAGAAAAGTTTATTTGCTACAGAGGATTTTTGGAAACGAGGGCAGGAAAAGGCCAAGACCAGTCGTGTTCTTCTGACCAATCATGCCTATCTGGTCACTCGTTTGGAAGACAATCCAGAGTTTGTTGACAACCGTTTGGTAATTTTGGATGAAGCTCAAAAAATGCTGCTAGCTCTCGAAAATCTAGCCCAGCAGGCTTATCGCCTTGAGGAACTTGTAACTCAAATTGAAAAGTCCTTGGAGTCAGAAGAAGATTTGATTCAGAAGCGCTTGCTTGAAAGTATTGGCTTTGAATGTCGTTACTTGATGGAGCACTATCAGACAGGTCTGAAGAATGGAAAGTGGTTGGATTCTCTTGAACAGTTGCGCCAGCATTTTTCGGAGTTGACTCTCCCAGAGTATAGAGAGATTGCAAACTTTTTCACCTCGGACCGTGAATTTTGGCTTGCTACAGCAGAGAAATCGAGCAAGGATGTCTTGATTTGTTCAAGTAAAAAAGGCCGCTTTATACTAGCAGACTTATTGCCAGAAGATTGTAGGCTCCTAGGAGTATCGGCTACTCTTGAAATCAGCAATCGGGTTTCCCTAGCAGATTTATTGGGATTTCCGGATGCTCCACTTGTTAGACTTGATGTAGCAAAGCAGGAGCAACAAGAAGTCTTTCTAGTCGATGATTTTCCTCTTGTGACAGAAGTTTCGCCTTTTGACTATGCTAGTGAAGTGGCTTCTGTTATCCGAAGGTTACAAGCCTTTCAAGAACCTATACTGGTCTTGTTTACCTCAAAAGAAATGCTGCTGGCAGTTTCGGACCTGATCGACCAACCGCATCTAGCTCAGTATAAAAATGGGGAACCAAGCCAACTGAAAAAACGTTTTGAAAAAGGTGAACGCCAGATCTTGCTTGGAACAGGTAGTTTCTGGGAAGGGGTTGATTTTTCAACCCATCCTTGCGTGATCCAAGTGATTCCGAGATTGCCTTTCCAAAATCCCCAAGAACCGTTAACCAAAAAATTAAACCAAGAACTGCGTCAAGAAGGGAAAAATCCTTTCTATGATTATCAGTTGCCGATGGCGATCATTCGGCTAAAACAAGCCCTGGGTCGTACTGTTAGACGATCTGACCAAGGTTCGGTTGCTGTAATCTTAGACAGTCGTGTTGTCAGCAAGCGTTATGGCAAACAAATCGCTCAGGCCTTGTCAAAAGAAAGGGCTGTTCAGGTTCTTTCTAGAGAACAGCTAGAGCCTGCTGTAGCTGATTTTCTCCAATCCTGTCGCAATAGAATGAAAGAAAAAAGGTAAAAAATATGAAACGTTCCTTCGACTCTCGAGTCGATTATAGCCTTCTCTTGCCAGTGTTTTGTTTACTGGTGATTGGAGTAGTAGCCATTTATATAGCAGTTAGTCATGACTATCCAAATAATGTGTTACCAATACTAGGCCAGCAAATTGCCTGGATTTCCTTGGGCCTTGTCATTGGTTTTGTGGTCATGTTCTTCAATACCGAGTTTTTATGGAAGGTGACTCCCTATCTTTACGGTCTAGGGCTAGCTTTGATGGTCCTACCTCTTGTTTTCTACAATCCTAGTTTGGTAGCTTCTACAGGTGCCAAAAACTGGGTATCGATTGGTGGAACGACACTTTTCCAGCCATCGGAGTTCATGAAGATTTCCTATATCTTGATGTTGGCTCGAGTCATCGTACAATTCACTCAAAAACACAAGGAATGGCGACGAACTATTCCCTTGGATTTCCTATTGATTGGTTGGATGATTGCCTTTACCATCCCAGTCTTGATCCTCTTAGCCCTACAAAGTGACTTAGGGACTGCCTTGGTCTTTGTAGCTATTTTTGCAGGTATGGTTCTCCTTTCAGGTGTTTCGTGGAAGATTATCATTCCTGTTTTTGCGACAGGAGTGACTGCAGTTGCAGGCTTCATGGCCATCTTTATAAGCAAGGATGGACGTGCCTTCTTGCATCAGATTGGGATGCCAACCTACCAGATCAACCGTATTTTAGCTTGGCTCAATCCCTTTGACTTTGCGCAAACAACGACTTACCAACAGGCGCAGGGGCAAATTGCGATTGGAAGTGGTGGCTTGTTTGGACAGGGTTTCAATGTGTCCAATCTCCTCATTCCAGTACGTGAAAGTGATATGATTTTCACCGTAATTGCTGAAGACTTTGGCTTCATTGGTTCAGTCTTTGTGGTTGCCCTGTACTTGCTTCTTATTTACCGGATGTTGAAGATTACGCTCAGGTCAAATAACCAGTTCTACACCTACATTTCGACTGGTTTTATCATGATGTTGCTCTTCCATATCTTTGAAAATATCGGTGCCGTGACAGGTTTACTTCCTTTGACAGGGATTCCTCTACCTTTCATCTCTCAAGGGGGTTCCGCAATTATTAGTAACCTCATTGGTGTCGGTCTCCTCTTATCTATGAGTTACCAGACCAACCTAGCGGAGGAGAAAAGTGGAAAAGTTCCATTCAAACGAAAGAAAGTCGTCCTAAAACAAATCAAATAAGGAGGCCACTATGGCAAAAGTAGCAGTTATCTTAGCCCAGGATTTTGAAGAAATCGAAGCCTTGACAGTAGTTGATGTCTTGCGTCGAGCAAACATTTCATGTGATATGGTAGGATTTGAAGAGCAGGTGACAGGGTCGCATGGCATTCAGGTGAAAGCTGATCGTATCTTTGATGGCGATTTGTCCGACTATGACTTGGTCGTTCTTCCAGGTGGTATGCCAGGCTCAGCTCACCTACGGGATAATCAAGCCCTCATTTCACAGATTAAAGCCTTTGACCAAGCGGGAAAGAAAGTTGCAGCTATCTGTGCAGCCCCAATCGCCCTCCATCAAGCAGGTGTCCTGAAAGACAAGTACTTTACCTGTTATGACGGTGTTCAGGAAAACATCAGTGACGGAATTTACCGAAAGGAAACAGTAGTTGTGGATGGCAATCTAACAACTAGCCGAGGACCGTCAACTGCCCTTGCCTTTGCCTATGAGTTGGTAGAGCAGTTGGGAGGAGATGCAGAAAGTTTACGAGTCGGCATGCTCTATCAAGATGTCTTTGGAAATTAACAGTAAGACGAGAGTTCGGCTCTCGTTTTTGCTTGGAAAAATCTAGGAAATCATCGCTTTTTTCGTAAAAAAATGGTATAATGAAGGGTATGAAATATCGTGACTATATATGGGATTTAGGTGGTACCCTATTGGATAATTATGAGACTTCTACAGCGGCCTTTGTAGAGACCTTAGCCCAATACGGAATAGAGCAAGAACACGACCGTGTTTACGAAGCCTTGAAGGTTTCGACAGCTTTTGCCATTGAGAAGTTTGCCCCAGCCATCGAGAATTTTTTAGAAAACTACAAAGAAAATGAAGCGCGTGAGCTAGAGTACCCAGTTTTGTTTGAAGGGATTCCAGAACTACTCAAAGACATCTCTGACAAGGGTGGCCGTCATTTCTTAGTCTCTCATCGAAATGACCAAGTGCTAGAACTTCTTGCAAAGACTCAGATAGCTGACCATTTCACAGAAGTTGTGACTGCCAGTTCTGGTTTCAAACGGAAACCAGATCCAGAGTCTATGATTTATTTACGTGATAAATATCATATTACATCCGGTTTGGTCATTGGTGACAGAAAGATTGATGTAGAAGCAGGTGAAGCTGCTGGCTTAGATGCCTATCTTTTTAATAACGTTGCGACATTGAGACAAGCAATAGACATGTAAGAAAAGGGAAAAAATGACAGAAGAAATCAAAAATCAACAGGCACAGGATTATGATGCCAGTCAAATTCAAGTTTTAGAGGGACTTGAAGCTGTTCGTATGCGTCCAGGTATGTATATTGGATCGACTTCAAAAGAAGGCCTTCACCATCTAGTATGGGAAATCGTTGATAACTCAATTGACGAAGCCTTAGCTGGATTTGCCAGTCACATCCAAGTCTTTATAGAGCCTGATAATTCCATCACCGTTGTGGATGATGGGCGTGGAATTCCTGTTGATATTCAGGAAAAGACAGGACGTCCTGCTGTTGAGACAGTCTTTACAGTCCTTCACGCTGGAGGAAAATTCGGCGGTGGCGGATACAAGGTCTCAGGTGGATTGCACGGTGTAGGTTCATCAGTAGTAAACGCTCTTTCAACACAACTAGATGTCCATGTTCACAAAAACGGCAAAATTCATTACCAAGAATACCGTCGTGGTCATGTAGTTGCTGATCTTGAGGTGGTTGGAGATACGGATAAAACTGGAACAACAGTTCACTTCACACCAGATCCAGAGATTTTTACAGAAACAACAACTTTTGACTTTGAAAAATTAAACAAACGTATTCAAGAACTAGCCTTTTTGAACCGAGGTCTTCGAATCTCCATCACAGATAAGCGTGAAGGTCTTGAACAGACTAAACATTACCACTATGAGGGTGGGATTTCTAGCTACGTTGAATATATCAACGAGAACAAGGATGTGATCTTTGATACACCAATCTACACAGACGGTGAGATGGACGATATCACAGTTGAAATAGCCATGCAGTACACAACTGGTTACCACGAAAACGTCATGAGTTTCGCCAATAACATTCACACCCATGAAGGTGGTACGCATGAGCAAGGTTTCCGTACAGCGCTGACACGTGTTATCAATGATTATGCTCGTAAGAATAAACTACTAAAAGACAATGAAGATAACCTAACAGGGGAAGATGTTCGTGAAGGTTTGACTGCAGTTATTTCTGTTAAGCATCCAAACCCGCAGTTTGAAGGACAAACCAAGACCAAACTGGGGAATAGTGAAGTAGTCAAGATTACCAATCGCCTCTTCAGCGATGCCTTCTCTGATTTCCTCATGGAAAATCCACAGATTGCCAAGCGTATCGTGGAAAAAGGGATTTTGGCTGCCAAGGCTCGTGTAGCTGCCAAGCGTGCGCGTGAAGTCACTCGCAAGAAATCTGGCTTGGAAATTTCTAATCTTCCAGGGAAATTAGCAGACTGTTCTTCTAACAATCCTGCTGAAACCGAACTCTTCATCGTCGAAGGAGACTCGGCTGGTGGATCAGCCAAATCTGGTCGGAACCGTGAGTTCCAGGCTATCCTTCCAATTCGTGGTAAGATCTTGAACGTTGAAAAAGCTAGCATGGATAAAATTCTTGCCAACGAAGAAATTCGAAGCCTTTTCACAGCCATGGGAACAGGATTTGGTGCAGAATTTGATGTGACTAAGGCTCGTTACCAAAAACTCGTTTTGATGACCGATGCCGATGTTGATGGAGCCCACATTCGAACCCTCTTACTGACTCTGATTTACCGTTACATGAAACCAATCCTAGAAGCTGGTTATGTCTACATTGCCCAACCGCCAATTTATGGGGTCAAAGTTGGAAGTGAGATCAAAGAGTACATCCAGCCAGGTACAGATCAAGAAATTAAACTCCAAGAAGCCTTAGCACGTCATAGTGAAGGGCGCTCAAAGCCAACCATCCAACGTTATAAGGGATTAGGAGAAATGGATGATCACCAATTGTGGGAAACAACCATGGATCCAGAACATCGCTTGATGGCACGTGTTTCAGTAGATGATGCTGCTGAAGCAGATAGAATCTTTGATATGTTGATGGGCGATCGGGTAGAGCCTCGTCGCGAATTTATCGAAGAAAACGCTGTTTACAGTACACTTGACGTCTAAAAAATGTGGGAAATAGTTCCCTTGGTTTAAAAAATATGATATAATCATTACGATTGTTTCTAGTATAAAAGGAGTTTGATATGTCTAATGGACAACTAATTTATCTAATGGTTGCGATTGCGGTCATTTTGATTTTAGCTTATGTAACAGCCATTTTTCTACGTAAGCGTAATGTAAGCAGATTAACGGCGCTTGAAGAAAGAAAAGAAGAACTCTACAACCTTCCTGTAAATGATGAGGTTGAAGCCGTTAAAAACATGCACTTGATTGGTCAAAGTCAGGTAACCTTTCGTGAATGGAATCAAAAATGGGTTGATTTATCTCTGAACTCATTTGCAGACATCGAAAATCACCTCTTTGAAGCTGAAAACTACAATAATTCTTTCCGTTTCTTTAAAGCAGCTCACAAGATTGATCAAATTGAAAGCCAGATTAGTTTGATTGAAGAGGATATTGCAGCTATTCGCAATGCCCTTTCTGAACTCGAAAAGCAAGAGTCTAAGAACAGTGGTCGCGTCCTACATGCTTTGGACTTGTTTGAAACCCTTCAACATACGGTTGCAGAGGACTCAGAGAAATATGGGAAAGCTCTTCCTGAGATTGAGAAACAATTGGAAAATATCCAATCGGAATTCTCTCAATTCGTTACCCTTAACTCATCAGGTGACCCAGTTGAAGCTGCAGCAATCTTAGATGATACTGAAAATCATATTCTTGCTCTAACGCATATTGTTGATCGTATCCCAGCTCTTGTTGAAACCTTGACAAAGGAATTACCAGACCAATTAGCAGATTTGGAAGAAGGCTATCGCAAGCTGTTGGATGCCAACTACCACTTTACTGAAACAGATATTGAGTCACGTTTCCAACTTTTGCATGAATCTTTGAAGAATAATCAAGAAAACATCCGTCAGTTGGAGTTGGACAATGCAGAGTATGAAAATAATCGCATTCAAGAAGAAATCAACGCACTTTATGATATTTTCACTCGTGAAATTGAGGCTCAAAAAGTCGTTGAGAATCTCCTCTCAACACTTCCAACCTATCTCAACCACTTGAAGGAAAATAACCAGGTGCTTGTTCAGGATCTTGAACGCCTGAATAAAACTTACCTTCTTCCAGAAAGTGATGGAAATCATGTTCGCCGACTTCAAGAAGAATTAGCTGCACTTGATACCGCTATTTTAGAAGTAACAGAGGATCAAAGAGAATCTGCTCAAGCCTATTCTGTTCTTGAAGAACAGTTGGAAATGCTTCAAAGCAATCTCAAAGATATTGAAGATGAGCAAATTTCTGTGAGCGAACGACTTGCGCAAATTGAAAAAGATGACCTCAATGCTCGCCAAAAAGCAAATGTCTATGTGAATCGTTTGCACACCATCAAACGTTACATGGAGAAGAGAAACTTGCCAGGTATTCCTCAAAGTTTCTTGAAACTCTTCTTTACTGCAAGTCATAATACAGAAGATTTGATGGCGGAGTTAGAACAACCGCAGGTTAATATTGAATCTGTTAAGCGAATTCTTGAAATTGCAACGAATGATATGGCAGTACTTGAGACAGAAACATACGATATTGTTCAGTATGCAACTTTGACAGAGCAACTTCTCCAATACTCAAATCGTTACCGTTCATTTGATGAACGCATCCAAGAGGCTTTCAACGAAGCACTTGAAATTTTTGAGAAAGAGTTTGACTACCGGGCATCATTTGAGAAGATTTCTCAAGCCTTGGAAGTTGCAGAACCAGGAGTTACAAACCGTTTTGTGACTTCATATGAAAAAACACGTGAAGCGATTCGCTTTTAAAATAGAAGCTTAGAGAACTCTAAGCTTTTTCTTTATTTTTTGAAATGGAGCTAGATTACCTGTTTATCATTGAAATAATAGCTTTGATTTGATATGATGGAAATATGAAGAAAAATACGAACCGTGTTTCTCACGATAAAAAGAGAAGGTTATTGCTTTCCTTTGTTGGAATCTTAGGAATCGCTATGATTCTTTTGGGAAGTGCCATTGGCTACAAGGCTCTACAAAAGCAATCTTATGAACAAAAAATTGAAGCGTTAAAAAACGAAAAGGACCAGCAATTCAACTCTGGTAGTCAGAAGGACCATTTCCGAAAAGGCCAAGCTGAGGTGATTGCCTACTACCCTCTGCAAGGAGAGGAAGTCATTGCGTCTGTTAGAGAAAAAATCAACCAGGATATCAAAGAAAAGCTGGAAGATAAAGAGGATTTGGTCTTTTATTATACCGAGCATTTGGACCCCGTCTTAAAGGGAGTTGTTGCTCGTAATATCAGCAAGCAAGTCTATGATTTGTCTGCATCTAAGGTTGAAGAAAAAGAAAAGACTTCCTTAGGGAAAATTTTCTTGACTGAAGATGGGAAAGATTTTGACCTCAGCAAACTCTTCAAAGATGCAAGCAAGGCTAAGGAACTCTTACTGAGTCAGGTCAAATCAACTCTAGAAGATAAGAAACTTGACCAGGCAAAAATTGATCAAGTTGTAAAAAACTTCACAGATCAGGACTTATCATCTTGGAGTTTTGATTATAAGGATAGTCAAATCATCCTTTATCCTGCTAATCCTGGAGAGACTGTTGAAGAAATTGCTTTACCAATATCCAGTTTCTTTGATGTCATTGAGTCTTCTTATCTATTAGAAAAGGATGCGGAACTCTACCAATCTTACTTTGCTAAGAAAAATAAAAAGGTTGTAGCCTTGACCTTTGATGATGGTCCAAATCCGACCACAACTCCACAAGCTTTGGATACCTTGGCTAAGTACGGTGTAAAGGCAACCTTCTTTGTACTTGGAAAAAACATAGCAGGAAATGAGGATCTTCTGAAACGAATGAAATCGGAAGGCCATGTTGTGGGAAATCATAGCTGGGATCATCCTGTCCTTTCTAAATTATCCCTCGAAGATGCTAAAAAGCAAATCACTGATACAGAAGATTTGTTAACTCAAGTTTTAGGATCAAGCTCTAAACTGATGCGCCCACCTTATGGTGCCATCACTGATGATATTCGAAATAGTCTTGACTTAAGCTTCATCATGTGGGATGTGGATAGTTTGGACTGGAAGAGTAAGAATGAAGCTGCTATTTTGACAGAAATTCAACACCAAGTTCGTAATGGTTCTATCATTCTCATGCATGATATCCATGGTCCTTCTGTTAATTCTCTACCAAGTGTCATTGAGTATCTAAAGGGTGAAGGGTATACATTTGTGACCGTTCCTGAATTGCTCAATTCTCGCTTGAAGGCTCACGAGATCTATTACGACCGTGATCAATAATTGTTAAAATCTAAAGGAGCAAGTGTTCTGATAATCAGAATTTTGTTTCTTTAGATTTTCTTCACATAGAAAGGAAAAACGATGAAATCTTACACCCTTAATAATGGAGTTTCCATTCCTGTACTAGGATTTGGAACATGGAAGGCTGAAAATGGAGAGGTGGCCTACCAAGCCGTTTTAGAAGCCTTAAAGGCTGGTTATCGACATATCGATACTGCAGCTATCTATAAAAATGAGGAAAGTGTTGGTCGCGCTATTCGAGATAGCGGTATTCCTCGCCAAGAAATCTTTGTAACGACCAAACTCTGGAATACCAATCACAGCTATGAAGAAGCTCACCAAAGCATTGAAGAATCAATGGAAAAACTGGGATTGGACTATCTAGATTTGTACCTGATCCATTGGCCAAATCCAAAACCACTAAGAGAAAATGCCGAATGGAAAACTCGCAATGCTGAAGTCTGGAGAGCGATGGAGGATCTTTACCAAGAAGGCAAAATCCGTGCTATCGGCGTTAGTAATTTCCTTCCCCATCATTTGGATGCTTTGCTTGAGACAGCAAGAATCATCCCGGCGGTCAATCAGGTTCGCTTGGCACCAGGAGTTTATCAAGAGGAAGTGGTTGACTACTGTAGAGAGAAAGGAATTCTCTTAGAGGCTTGGGGACCATTTGGGCAAGGAGAGCTGTTTGAACAGAAAGAAGTCCAAGAAATTGCTGCTAAGCATGGGAAATCAGTGGCTCAAATTGCCTTGGCTTGGAGTTTGGCAGAAGGATTTTTACCTCTACCTAAGTCAGTGACAGCCTCTCGCATCCAGAGCAATCTTGACTGTTTTGGAATTGAACTCAGCAAAGACGAGCGAGAAGTCTTAAAGGCTATTTCAGTAGCTTCAGGCGCACCTCGTGTGGATGAGATGGATTTTTAGTTTGTGAAATCTATTTATACCGAAATAACAAAGACTAGGAATTTTTAATCCTAGTCTTTTTGTGTATAAAAAATCTAAATTATTTGTATAATAAAATAGTTTTATAAATTGAAATAAATGAACAAGTTTAGAAAATGTTGCTTTGATAGAACAAATAACACGAATGATAAAATTAATCAAGTAAAATATATACGTAAATATTACATTTTTGTGACAATTCAGATTTTTATGAAAATTTATGATTATTTGCGTTATAATAGGTATACTATAAAGAAAAAGGAGATTATGTATGAATAGACGACAACGTTTTTCATTGCGGAAATACAAATTTGGTCTTGCTTCGGTTTTACTAGGAACTGCTTTGGTTTTTGGAGCAAGTCAAGTCAGTGCCAATGAGCAGAGTACAGGTGAAAATCAAGCCCAAACTCAGGCAATCAAGACAGAGCTAAAAGACGATAAACACTCAAACTCTTCAACTGACCAAACCAATACTAATGGGATAGCACCAGTAGTTGGAGAGAAACAAGAAGTTGAAACTTCTAAAGAGGATGCTAGTAAACAAGATGCTAAGGTAGATGCTCCGGTTGATAAAACTGCTGAAGCCCAAGAATCAGGAAAAGATAGCGCAGTTGCAAAAGAAGTAGACCAAGGTGTCGTCCAAAAAGAAACAACAGTCGCTACCAGTCCAGCGCCTGCTACTGAGAAGGCTTCTACAATAGAGAAAAAAGAGACTCAAGCAACGACAGCTCCTAAAACTACTGGAGAAACGGCAACTACTGAAAAAGAACAAGAAAAAGCTGAGTCTGCAAAACCCAATAGTCTTTCAAGTAATGATATCATCACAGTACCAAAAACTTGGAAGGCTGGTTACAAGGGGACAGGGACCGTTGTTGCCATAATTGATTCTGGGCTTGATTTGAATCATGAGGTTCTTCGAATTTCGGATCCGTCAAAAGCAAAATTTAAAAACAAGGAAGCCATCGAAGCAGCTAAAAAGGCTGCTGGAATCGACTACGGTAAATGGTATAGCGATAAGGTTGTCTATGCCTATGACTACTTTGACGGAACAGATAAGATCAAAGAAGCAGAAAGAACTTCTCATGGGATGCACGTAACAGGGATTGCTGCTGGAAACCCTGATAAAGAAGCACCTAATGGTGAAAAGGTCTATGGTGTTGCACCAGAAGCCCAAGTTATGTTTATGCGTGTCTTTTCAGATCGCCAAAAGACGACCAGTTCGGCCCTTTATGTAAAGGCGATTGATGACGCAGTTGCCTTGGGAGCAGATGCTATTAATATGAGTTTGGGATCTAGCACTGGTTCTATGGTCGATGCTGGTTCTGATATTGTCGATGCTATCAAACGGGCTCGTGCCAAGGGAGTTTCTGTTCTTATCTCAGCAGGAAATAGCAATACATTCGGAAATGGTTATTCAAAACCGCTAGCTGAAAACCCAGACTATGGCTTGGTTGGAAATCCATCCACTGTTGAGGATTCGATTTCAGTTGCTTCTGTCAACAACAAAACATTGACAACAGCGGTTTTTGAAGTCAAAGGTCTAGAGGGAAATGCCGGCCTTCATAACGGAAAATTTGATTATAATCAACCTGAAGCAGATAAGGACTTTGAAAAAGGAAAAGAGTACGAATACGTCGAAGCAGGGTTAGGTCGTGAAGAAGACTTTGCGAAGTTGGATTTAACTGGGAAACTTGCCCTCATTCAGCGAGGAGCTATGAACTTTTCAGAGAAGATCAAAAATGCACGAAAACACGGCGCAGTTGGTGCTTTGATCTACAATAATGTAGAGGGCGCAAACATCAATATGGCTATTTATGATGAAGCAAAGAAAATTCCTTCTGTATTTATTTCTAAACAGTATGGTGAAGCCTTAAAATCTGGGAACTACAAGATTGTTTTTAATGACAAGATGGATAATCGTCCTTCTGATGTAGCCAATCAGCTATCTGACTTTTCAAGTTGGGGAGTGACCACCGATGGACAATTGAAACCAGACGTGACAGCTCCTGGCGGCAATATCTACTCATCCTTTAATGACAATACCTATGGTAGTATCAGCGGAACCAGTATGGCGGCTCCTCACGTTACGGGTGTTGCAGTTTTGGTTAAGGAATACCTTCAAAAACACCATCCAGAATTGACTCCTGAGCAAGTATCAGAGACTGTCAAGGCCTTGATCATGTCAACTGCAAAACCACATGTTAATAAGGATACAGGCACTTATACCTCTCCTCGTCAGCAAGGTTCTGGTATTGTGGATACAGCTGCTGCAGTGTCAACAGACCTCTATGTAACGGGTGAAAATGGTTATCCAAGTGTAACTTTAGGAAATGTTGGAGACCAATTTACTTTTAAGGTCACTGTACACAACATTTCAGATACTGACCGTACTCTCAAGATGATAGTGAATACCAATACAGACGAGGTCCAAGATGGAAAATTCACCCTTCGACCTCGAAAACTAACGGAGACAGTCTGGCCTGAAGTGACTGTTAAAGCCCACAGCAGTCAAACAGTCACTGTTAAAGTGGATGCTCGAAAATTTGCTGCTGAACTCAGCAAACAAATGCCAAATGGCTATTTCCTTGAAGGGTTTGTTCGCTTTGTAGATCCAGCAGATGATGGGGATATTGTGAGTCTTGCATTTATGGGCTTCCGAGGAGAGTTCCAAAATCTCCCCGCTGTCGAAAAACCAATTTACAATCTTGTTCGAGAAGGGAAAAACGGATTTTACACGGAAGTAGACAAGGAAAATCCTGCCGTTAACTACTCCAATGATGCTACCTATCTCGCAACCTTGCAAAATGACCTTCTAGTTTCTAAAGGTCAACGCCAAGGACGCCGAATTACTGTTCTGGGGATTGAACAAAATGCTGAAGGTAAGCATGTTCTTCAGTTGGACGAAAAAGGGAATGTCCGTATTGCCATTTCTCCAAACGATGATGGGAACAAAGACCTAGTCGAATACAAAACGGTTGCTTTGAGAAATCTGGTAAATCTTCGGGCAACAGTTTATGCGGCTACGGATACCAAGCATGAACATCCTATTTGGGAGGGCGATGCAAAGGATCTCCGTAAGAATTATTTTGATGGAGACAGTAGAAATCTGAAGAGTTATATTCTAGATAATACTGCTTGGAGAGGTCAGGATTTTGATGGGAATACCGTTGCAGATGGTTTATATGACTATGTTATTAGTTACACACCAGACGTTCCAGGAGCTAAAGAACAACACACAACCTTTAAAATTCAGATTGATACTCAAAAACCTGTCATCACAAGTGGTTATATTCGCTTTAAAGATGGAAATCAAGAATTCGTAGCTCGAAAACCAAAAGATGTGGGTCAAGGCGGTATCCTTTCAGAAAAAGTCTTCTATATCACACCATTTGACCAGAAAGGGACCATGGTTCTAACTGGGAAAGACCAGTCTGGAACTCGTGCGCTTGAGAACACCCATCTGATTAAGGCCAATGCTGACGGTAGTTATACACTTCCTAAGGATGTTGACAAGGCTAATATTTACTATCTTGTAGAGGACTATGCAGGAAATGTAGACTATATCTCACTTGCTGAACTTGTCCGCGATCAAAATAGTGGTCGAGTGAAAATTGCCTTGAAGGATGCAAAAACAAACCAGGATATTGATACCCTCTACGTCTATCGAATCAAAAATAGCGAGGGGCAATATGTTGATGTTGACAAGACAAAAGCGATTCATTTCTTACAGTTTGGTCATTATACAGCAGAAATTTTCAGTTATGACCGAACAGAATTGAAATTTATCAGTGCCTTGTCCCAAGAGTTTGACTTGACGGAAGAAAATAGTTTCCAAACCATTACCTTCCTAGCAAATCTCCTAGAATATGCACCAGTGTCTGTTTCCTTCAACCAAGCAGTTCCAAAGACGACTACAGTGGTTCTGAAAGGAGAAGATGGGACAAGGATCACTCTTCCCGCTGAAAAATACGGTCAATACGCCTTTGGTAAGAAAGTTGCTACAGGTCGTTATACTGTACAAGTCACCTTGCCAACTGGATATGAACTCCTTGAAGATTTCGTTTCCTTGCTCGTTCAGCCAGGTCGAAATAATGCTTTGCGTCTATCTGTTGTGTCTAAGTTGGCCTTGCTTGCTGCGGTAAATCAACAAAAAGAACTGGTAGAAACGTCTCGTTACTTTAATAGTAGTGCAGATAAGAGAAAAGCTTATGACCAAGCTTTCCAAGTGGCGAAGTCAGCCTTGTCAAGCAAGTTGAAGCAAGAATTGATTGATGGCGTTCTCGCTAGTCTTGAAGCTGCTGGTAAAGCTTTGGATGGAAAAGATTCGAACGTTACAGCCTTGAAAGAAGCTATGAAAGCTTACTATGCAACGACTAAAACTGGACGATATGCTAATGCCAAGGAAAAAGTACGTCGAGCTTATGATCGTGCCTTCCAAGAAATCGCTTTACTAGCTGTGGATCCTAAAGTTAAACAAGATCAAATTGACCAATCTCTCATTGTCCTAGCGACGGCTAAAAGTAAATTGAATGGCAAAGCTACTGACTTCTCTAGTCTGAAGAAACTGGTCAAAGATGAACGCCTTTTCCAAGAAAAGAATGCGAGATTTATCTACGCAGATAAGAAAGAAAAAGCAGCTTATCTTCTAACTTTTAAAGAGGCACAGGAACTCCTTAAAGATCCAGGAGCGAGCCAAGAAGATGTCGAAGATGCCATTACAGCCTTGAAACAAGCCAAGAGAAATCTACATGGAAAAAAACCAAAAGCGAAAAGACATCCTTAAACAGGACTTTCTGAAGCTTTACTATTAAATGAGTCTGGAACTTTGTTTTCAGACTCATTTTTGGTTTACACTAGCTAGAAAATCTGCTATAATACTAGCTAGGAAAGAAAGTCTTATGGCGTTCTTCAGCGAGCTTGGGGTAGTGGGAGCCAAGTAGAACAAGGTAAGAAACTGGCGCTTTCTGTCGTATTTTTAAAAACAATGAAGTAATAAATTAGGGTGGAACCGCGTTTCAGACGCCCCTAGTCGCAAGGCTTGGGTGTTGAAATTCGGTTCTTTTTGAATTTCCTCTAATGCCTAAGTAGAAAGGAGCATAATGCTTAAAGGATCTTGTTTGTGCAAAGCAGTGACCTACACTTTAGATGAGGAATTGTCGGAATTAGTTTTTTGCCACTGCTCATTCTGTCGGAAAGCAACTGCGTCTGCCTATACAGTGAACGCCAAAGTTAGCAGTAAAAACCTAGTATTGCATGGAAAAGAACAGTTGATTACCTATAGTTCATCTCCAGGAAAACAACGCTATTACTGTCAGAACTGTCATAGTCAAATTTTCACTGCTCAAGAAAATATACCAGAAGTCTGTGCTTTGAAATTAGGTACAATAGACGAATGCGATCAGAATTTACAAACGGTTCCCAAACGTCATATTTTTCAGGACCCAGCTTTTTCTTGGTTGCTTGATGAATAAAGCTAAAAAGATAATATAAATTAAAGGAGTAAACAATGTCTAAGAAATTAACATTTCACTGCGTCAGTGGCAGAGACCTCCTTATAGTCGGGCTGCCCCACGCTCAGCACTAGAGTGCCTGAGCTAGACGCAGTACTAACTCGTCTTGCCTCGTATAATCGACGAGGTAGACTCGTGTCGCAAGTAATTTATAAAAAAAGGAGTAAACAATGTCTAAGAAATTAACATTTCACTGCGTCAGTGGCAGAGACCTCCTTACAGTCGGACTGCCCCACGCCCAGCACTAGAGTGTCTGAGCTAGACGCAGTACTAACTCGTCTTGCCTCGTATAATCGACAAGGCAGACTCGTGTCGCAAAAAATCATTTTTTATTAAGGAGTATTCAATGTCTAAGAAATTAACATTTCAAGAAATTATTTTGACTTTGCAACAATTTTGGAATGACCAAGGTTGTATGCTGATGCAGGCTTATGATAATGAGAAAGGTGCGGGGACGATGAGTCCTTACACTTTCCTTCGTGCTATCGGACCTGAGCCATGGAATGCGGCTTATGTAGAGCCATCACGCCGTCCTGCTGACGGTCGTTATGGGGAAAACCCTAACCGTTTATACCAACACCACCAATTCCAAGTGGTTATGAAGCCTTCTCCATCAAATATCCAAGAACTTTACCTTGAGTCTTTGGAAAAATTGGGTATCAATCCTTTGGAACACGATATCCGTTTCGTTGAGGACAACTGGGAAAATCCTTCAACTGGTTCAGCTGGTCTTGGATGGGAAGTTTGGCTTGATGGGATGGAAATCACTCAGTTCACATATTTCCAACAAGTTGGTGGATTGGCAACTGGGCCTGTGACTGCGGAAGTTACTTATGGTTTAGAACGCTTGGCTTCTTACATCCAAGAAGTAGACTCTGTTTATGATATCGAGTGGGCAGATGGTGTAAAATATGGAGAAATCTTTATCCAGCCTGAGTACGAGCATTCAAAATATTCATTTGAAATTTCGGACCAAGAAATGTTGCTTGAAAACTTTGATAAGTTTGAAAAGGAAGCTGGTCGTGCCTTGGAAGAAGGCTTGGTTCACCCTGCCTATGATTATGTTCTCAAATGTTCACATACCTTTAACTTGCTTGACGCGCGTGGGGCTGTATCTGTAACTGAGCGCGCAGGCTATATCGCTCGAATCCGTAACCTGGCCCGTGTCGTAGCCAAAACCTTTGTCGCAGAACGCAAACGCCTAGGCTACCCACTTTTGGATGAAGCAACACGAGCTAAACTTTTAGCAGAAGACGCAGAATAGTGAGTAATACTGTACTCTAAAATCGTTAGAGGCAAGTCGATGACTTGCTAGAGGGATATGCACCGCTGTACTGTTATGTGGGGATTTTTGAAACCTTAGGTTCAAAAATCAGTCAGCTAAATCCACTTTGATGAGACTGTTGGAAATCTTGATCAATTTTGCATTAGATTTCCATTCATACTCACAAAGTTAGTTAGTGACGTTCCCAGTACCTAAGGTGCATATCAAAAAAGATTGAAGAAGATGTAAAGGAAAAAACATGACAAAAAACTTATTAGTAGAACTCGGTCTTGAAGAGTTACCAGCCTACGTAGTAACTCCAAGCGAAAGACAACTAGGTGAAAAAATGGCAGCCTTCCTCAAGGAAAATCGTCTTTCCTTTGAAACCATCCAAACCTTCTCAACACCACGCCGTTTGGCTGTTCGTGTGACTGGTCTTGCAGACAAACAGTCTGATTTGACAGAAGATTTCAAGGGTCCAGCAAAGAAAATTGCCTTGGATAGTGATGGAAACTTCACCAAAGCAGCTCAAGGATTTGTCCGTGGGAAAGGCTTGACAGTTGAAGATATTGAATTCCGTGAAATCAAGGGTGAAGAATATGTCTATGTTACCAAGGAAGAAGTGGGTCAAGCAGTTGAAGCCATTGTTCCAGGTGTAGTAGACGTCTTGAAGTCACTAACTTTCCCTGTCAGCATGCACTGGGCTAACAACACCTTTGAATATATTCGCCCTGTACACACTTTGACAGTTCTCTTGGACGAGCAAGAGTTTGACTTGGATTTCCTTGATATTAAGGGCGGTCGTGTAAGTCGCGGTCATCGTTTCTTGGGACAAGAAACCAAGATTCAGTCAGCATTGAGTTACGAAGAAGACCTTCGTAAGCAGTTTGTAATCGCGGATCCTCGTGAACGTGAGCAAATGATTGTTGACCAAATCAAGGCAATCGAAGCTGAGCATGGCGTACGTATCGAAATTGATGCTGACTTGCTGAATGAAGTCTTGAACTTGGTTGAATACCCAACTGCCTTTATGGGAAGTTTTGATGCTAAATACCTTGACGTTCCAGAAGAAGTTTTGGTGACTTCGATGAAGGAACACCAACGTTACTTCGTTGTTCGTGATCAAGATGGTAAACTCTTGCCAAACTTCATTTCAGTCCGTAACGGAAACGCAGAGCATTTGGAAAATGTCATCAAGGGAAATGAAAAAGTTTTGGTTGCCCGCTTGGAAGACGGTGAATTCTTCTGGCGTGAAGACCAAAAATTGGTTATTTCTGACCTTGTTGAAAAA
Source organism: Streptococcus sp. CF10-1 (assembly GCF_024295825.1). GTDB lineage: Bacteria > Bacillota > Bacilli > Lactobacillales > Streptococcaceae > Streptococcus. Next base: position 156,972 of record NZ_JANCPQ010000002.1, read on the forward strand.
TTGAACCATGTGACCTTCCACGAAAAGATTGGTTCTCTTCGTGAACACATGATTCGTACGGGGCAGATTGCTATTCTCTTGGCAGAAAAAGCTGGCTTGTCAGTGGATGAAACAGTTGACCTTGCTCGTGCAGCAGCCATTTACAAGTTTGACTTGTTGACGGGTATGGTTGGTGAGTTTGATGAGCTCCAAGGAATTATGGGTGAGAAATATGCCCTCCTTGCTGGAGAAACTCCAGCAGTTGCGGCTGCTATTCGTGAACACTACATGCCGACAGCTGCCGAAGGCGAACTTCCAGAGAGCAAGGTTGGAGCCATTCTAGCCATTGCAGACAAATTGGATACGATTTTGAGTTTCTTCTCAGTAGGTTTGATTCCATCAGGTTCTAACGACCCTTATGCCCTTCGTCGTGCGACGCAAGGTGTGGTTCGTATCTTGGATGCTTTTGGTTGGCATATTGCTATGGATGAGTTGATTGATAGCCTTTATACTTTGAAATTTGACAGCTTGACTTATGAAAATAAAGCAGAGGTTATGGACTTTATCAAGGCTCGCGTTGATAAGATGATGGGTTCTGCTCCAAAAGACATTAAGGAAGCAGTCCTTGCAAGTTCAAACTTTGTTGTGGCAGATATGCTAGAAGCAGCAAGTGCTCTTGTCGAAGCAAGCAAGAAAGAAGACTTCAAACCATCTGTCGAATCCCTCTCTCGTGCTTTCAATTTGGCTGAAAAAGCCGAAGGAACTGATACTGTTGATCCTGCTCTTTTTGAGAATGAAGAAGAGAAAGCCTTGGCAGAAGCAGTAGAATCACTCGTTTTGTCAGGAACTGCAAGCCAGCAATTAGAACAACTCTTTGCGCTTAGCCCAGTTATTGATGCTTTCTTTGAAAATACCATGGTAATGGCTGAAGACCAGGCTGTTCGACAAAATCGTTTGGCAATCTTGTCGCAATTAACCAAGAAAGCAGCTAAACTTGCACGTTTCAACCAAATCAATACCAAATAAAATCTGGTAAACGGATTAAATCTTATCATAAAGGAGAGAAACATGGATCCTAAAAAAATTGATCGCATCAACGAGCTTGCCAAAAAGAAAAAAACAGAAGGCTTAACTTCTGCTGAAAAAGTAGAACAAGCTAAACTTCGTGAGGAGTACATCGAAGGTTATCGTCGTTCTGTTCGTCACCACATCGAGGGAATCAAAATTGTGGACGAGGAAGGCAATGACGTCACACCAGAAAAACTACGCCAAGTACAACGTGAAAAAGGTTTGCACGGCCGTAGTTTAGATGATCCTAACTCATAAAATGAAAGGGGGTTGTAGATGATTTACAAGCCCCTTTTCTGTTGCAATAAAAAAGAAGGAGCCAAATGGCTCCTTTTTGATTTCTTAGTTGCTTGCACCAGAAGTAGCGTCCGCGTCCCCACCGTGGCCTCCAGCATCCCCTGAATCAGAAGCGCCAGAAGTAGCATCGGCGTCTCCATGACCTCCGGCAGCAGGAGCAAATGGTCCGCTACCACCCACCAAACGTTGACCAGTCTCTTTTAGGTACCAGTCAAGCCAAGGTTGGAAGTTAAAGACAATTTCATTGATACCAGCGTATGATCCATCAGGATAGTACATTGCTTGGTAGTTGTGTGTGTTGATGACACCTGCAGGAGAACCTGGAACGATCGTACGGACGTATTCTTGGTTTCCGTTGCGAAGTGTTCCGATAACCCACTCTACGTTCTTCATGCGTGCTGGTGGAAGGGATCCATGAACAGTCGACATACGGCTACCTGATTGAGGTGGTACACGTTTGGCAAACATAGTGTCTGGATCTTGGTGAGCGTTGTTGTAGTAGAGGAATTGGTTGTTGTCGTCAGCGTATGTCAATTCAAATGGCATAGCTTTCAAGAACATATCGATTTGGTTAACTGTAAGGATACCATGGTCCAATTTGACATAGGTATCACCTGAAACAGCACCAGTGATTGCTGCAACTTTTTCTACCCATTCTGGATCGTCAGGATCAACTTCTGTGATAGTTGTAGCGATTGGTTTTCCACAATCCAAATCTTCTGGTTCGATTGGTTTTGGTTTTTTCAATTTCGAAACGACTCCTACATATTTTACAAAGTTATCTAAGCAAGTTTCAAGGAATTTAACAGTGCCTTCGTTGGTGATATTTCCGTTGTTATCAAAAGCTTCCTTAGCTTTACCAAGAAGGAATTCATTTCCTGGAAGCGTGTAGGCATTAACACCTGGAGCATCAAGGATTTTACGAAGGTGAACTTGGGCACGTGATGTTCCTTGGTCATAGTATGATGCACCAACAATCATAACAGGCTTGTTTTCAAATGGATGAACTTCGTATGAAAGCCATTCAAGTACAGATTTGAGAGAAGCTGAGATAGTGTGGTTGTGCTCAGGAGTGGCGATAATGACACCATCAGCACGTGTAATCTTGTTATACAAGAAACGCAATTGGAAACTTTCGTCCCATTTTTCGTCTTGGTTAAACATTGGAACTTCGTCGATTTCAAGAACTTCTAATTCAAATTTGAATTTGAAATTGCGACGGATAAATTCCAAGAGTTTGCGGTTATATGATTGATCGTAGTTTGATCCAACAAGTCCAACAAATTTCATTCTTTCGGTCTCCTATCTTACAAATTTTCCCAGTCAAATTCTTCTGCATCTTTGCGAAGCAATTCTTGTGCATTGCGCAATTTTTCAGTAATTTTCACAAAGATACGGAAGTCATCAAAGATGGCATCCAATTTTTTGATGACATCAAGGTCAACCAAGTCACCACTTGGGTTAAATGCTTGAAGAGAGTGTGAGAGCAAGAATTCATCTGGAAGAACATTTGCCTTGATTTCAGGAGCATTCAAGATTTGACGAAGTTGCAATTGGGCACGAGATGAACCAAGTGTACCGTAAGAAGCACCAGTGATCATGATTGGTTTGTTCAAAAGTGGGTAGATACCGTAAGATAGCCAAGCAAGAGCGCTCATCAATACCGCAGGGATAGAGTGGTCGTACTCAGGAGTACCGATAATCACACCATCAGCCTCTTCAATTTTAGCTGCAATATCAAGAATTTCAGCTGGAAGTTGCTTATCTGCTGGTTTGTTGAAAACAGGGATATCCTTGATTTCAACGAGTTCAATTTCAGCTTTATCAGCAAAGTGTTTTTGCATGTATTGGAGCAATTGGCGGTTTGTAGAACGTTTAGAGTTCGTTCCAACAATGGCAATAAGTTTTAGCATGAGATTTCCTTTCTCTTTTTACATAATACAATTTTGAAGGCCTGAAGAACATGCAAGGCGTCCCTCTTTGTCGATGAGGATGGCTTCAATACCATCTATACTTTCGACTTGCCAGAGGATAGAAGCGCTTCGTTCTCCGAAAAGGCGCGTTGTCCAAATCTCACCATCAACGGATTTATCAGAGATAATCGTTAGGCTAGCGAGATCGGTTTCGACAGGGAATCCTGTCTCACTATCAAAGATATGATGATAGTCTTTTCCATCTACTGTCAGGTGGCGTTCATAGATACCTGAAGTTACAACGGATTTGTTAGAAGCAGGAATGGTTAGGAGATGATTGCCACGAGGATTTCGCGGATCTTGAATCCCAATCTGCCAGGCTTTCCCTTCTTTGGCTTGGTTGTTCCCGATGGTGAGGATATTTCCTCCGAGATTGATCAGGGCAGAGGTGACACCGTGTTCTTTCAAATACTGGGCAACCTTATCTGCACTATAGCCCTTAGCTAAACAACCTAAATCAAGCTTCATTCCTTTCTTCTCTAAAAAGACAGTAGAGCTAGTCGGATCCAACTTGATAAAATGCGGGTCAACTAGAGGCAAGACAGCTTCGATTTCTTTAGAGTCTGGAAGCCGTGCATCTGCAAATCCGATTCGCCAGGTTTGAATCAAGGGACCAATACTGATATTGAGATGGCTAGATGGTGCTAGGCTATGCTCAAGTCCAAGAGCAATCAGTTCAAACAGGTCAGGATGAACCCTAACAGGTGCGATTCCAGCCTGGTAGTTGATTTCCATCAGTTCGGATTCTTGACTGTTGGCGTTGAAGCGGTATTCGAGCTCCTTGAGCAAATCAAAGGCTCCTTGAAGTAGGCAATCAGCCTTTTCATCTACTAATGAAATCGTGATAGTTGTTCCCATTAGCCGTTCAGAACGTGAATGAAGAGGCAAGCTACCAGCTCCTTTCTCTTTATAGGAAATCATTCAATATAAGGTCGTTAAAGAAAAATTAAACCCCTTACATTTTCTTTCCATGTATCTAGCATATCATAAAGTCAGCGTTTTCACAAATGAATTTTGACAAAAAGTCAAGAAATATGCTCAAAATGAGTATGAAAATAATAGAAAAATTAGATTTATCAATGTTAGGTGTATTTTTTCTGAAAAAAAGAGAATTCTGAGCAAATACCTTGTAAACGCTAACAGTAAATGGTATACTAGAAAGGTAAATCAAAAATTAAAGGTAGGAATTTTTCTATGAGTAAAATCGTTGTAGTTGGTGCTAACCACGCTGGTACAGCTTGTATTAATACGATGTTGGACAACTTCGGACATGAGAACGAAATCGTAGTATTTGACCAAAACTCAAATATTTCATTCCTTGGTTGTGGAATGGCGCTTTGGATTGGGGAACAAATTGATGGCCCAGAAGGTCTCTTCTACTCTGATAAAGAAAAATTGGAAGCAAAAGGTGCTAAAGTTTACATGAACTCACCAGTTCTTTCAATTGACTACGATAACAAAGTTGTGACTGCAGAAGTTGAAGGAAAAGAGCACAAAGAATCTTATGATAAATTGATCTTTGCAACTGGTTCAACTCCAATCTTGCCTCCAATCGAAGGTGTTGAAATCGTTAAGGGCAACCGCGAATTCAAAGCAACTCTTGAAAATGTACAATTTGTTAAATTGTACCAAAACGCTGAAGAAGTTATTGAAAAACTTGAAGACAAGAGCAAACATCTTGAGCGCATTGCCGTTGTTGGTGGTGGTTACATCGGTGTAGAACTTGCTGAAGCTTTCGAGCGTCTTGGAAAAGAAGTAGTACTTGTAGATATCGTAGATACTGTCTTGAACGGTTACTATGACAAAGACTTCACACAAATGATGGCGAAGAACTTGGAAGACCACAACATCCGCTTGGCTCTTGGTCAAACAGTTAAAGCCATCCAAGGTGATGGAAAAGTTGAACGCTTGGTAACAGACAAAGAAACATTTGATGTGGATATGGTAGTTCTTGCTGTTGGTTTCCGTCCAAACACAGCTCTTGCTGACGGTAAGGTTGAACTCTTCCGCAACGGTGCCTTCCTTGTAGATAAGAAACAAGAAACATCTATCCCAGGTGTATACGCTGTCGGTGACTGTGCAACTGTTTATGACAACGCTCGTAAAGACACTAGCTACATCGCGCTTGCTTCAAACGCTGTTCGTACTGGTATCGTTGGTGCTTACAACGCTTGTGGACACGAACTTGAAGGAATCGGTGTACAAGGATCAAATGGTATCTCAATCTACGGTCTTCACATGGTTTCAACTGGTTTGACTCTCGAAAAAGCTAAAGCTGCAGGCTATAATGCAACTGAAACTGGCTTTAACGATCTTCAAAAACCAGAATTTATCAAACATGACAACCACGAAGTTGCCATCAAGATTGTCTTTGACAAAGACAGCCGCGAAATCCTTGGAGCACAAATGGTTTCACATGATATTTCAATCAGTATGGGAATCCACATGTTCTCACTTGCTATCCAAGAGCATGTAACAATCGATAAATTGGCCTTGACAGACCTATTCTTCTTGCCACATTTCAACAAACCATACAATTACATCACAATGGCTGCACTTACAGCTGAAAAATAAAATTTGATGAACTATCTGGCCTTAGGTTAAGGTCAGATAGTTTTTTAGTTATACTCTTCGAAAATCTCTTCAAACCACGTCAGCTTCGCCTTATCGTACTCAAGTACAGCCTGCGGCTAGCTTCCTAGTTTGCTCTTTGATTTTCATTGAGTATCAATCTGTACCCATGCAATTATCCTTTTTTTATCTTGTACTTCATTCTAATCTGGCTTAAAATAAAATGGTAGCTACCAATACAAATGATGAGGATTAAGAAATGACTGAAAATCGTTATGAACTAAATAAAAACTTGGCACAGATGCTCAAAGGTGGGGTTATCATGGACGTTCAGAACCCTGAACAGGCTCGTATCGCAGAGGCTGCTGGTGCGGCAGCTGTTATGGCCTTGGAGCGGATTCCAGCTGATATTCGTGCAGCTGGTGGAGTTTCTCGTATGAGTGATCCAAAGATGATTAAGGAAATCCAAGAAGCGGTTAGCATACCAGTGATGGCCAAGGTCAGAATCGGGCATTTTGTAGAAGCTCAGATTTTAGAGGCTATTGAGATTGACTATATTGATGAGAGTGAAGTGCTGTCTCCAGCTGACGACCGTTTCCATGTGGATAAGAAGGAATTCCAAGTTCCTTTTGTCTGTGGGGCTAAGGACTTGGGTGAAGCCTTGCGTCGTATCGCTGAAGGAGCTTCCATGATTCGTACCAAAGGAGAACCAGGGACAGGAGATATTGTTCAAGCCGTTCGTCATATGCGCATGATGAATCAAGAAATTCGCCGCATTCAAAATCTACGCGAAGATGAACTCTATGTCGCAGCAAAAGAACTCCAAGTTCCTATAGAATTAGTCCTATACGTCCACGAACATGGAAAATTACCAGTTGTAAACTTTGCGGCTGGAGGTGTTGCAACACCAGCAGATGCTGCGCTAATGATGCAATTGGGTGCAGAGGGTGTCTTTGTCGGTTCAGGTATTTTCAAATCAGGCGACCCTGTTAAACGAGCAAGTGCCATTGTTAAGGCCGTAACCAACTACCAAAATCCTCAAATTCTGGCTCAAATCTCTGAAGACCTAGGGGAAGCCATGGTTGGTATCAATGAGAATGAAATCCAAATTCTTATGGCAGAGCGAGGAAAATAGATGAAAATCGGAATATTGGCCTTGCAAGGCGCCTTTGCAGAGCATGCAAAAGTGTTAGATAAATTAGGAGTCACTAGTGTCGAAATCAGAAATTTAGATGATTTTCAACAACATCAGAGTGACTTGGCGGGTTTGATATTACCCGGTGGTGAGTCTACAACCATGGGCAAGCTCTTACGAGACCAGAACATGTTGCTTTCCATCCGAGAAGCCATTTTATCTGGACTCCCAGTCTTTGGAACCTGCGCCGGTTTGATTTTGCTGGCTAAGGAAATCACTTCTCAGGAAGAAAGTCATCTAGCGACTATGGACATAGTAGTTGAGCGTAATGCCTATGGGCGCCAACTAGGAAGCTTCTATACAGAGGCGGAATGTAAGGGAGTCGGTCAGATTCCCATGACCTTTATCCGTGGTCCGATTCTCAGTAGTGTTGGAGAGGGTGTAGAAATTCTAGCAACAGTAGACGATCAAATCGTTGCAGCTCAAGAAGAGAATATGCTGGTGACCTCTTTTCATCCTGAGTTAACAGATGATGTTCGCTTGCACCAGTATTTTATCAATATGTGTAAAGAAAAAAGTTGAGAAAAGATTCTCAACTTTTTTACATGTAATAAACAATAGCGATGTACTGAAGTGCAGACGCGGCTAGGATAAAGAGATGCCAAATCATGTGAAAATAAGGTTTTTTCTTAGCGTAAAATCCAGCTCCAACTGTATAACAGAGTCCGCCAGTTACCATGAGGCTCCAAAAGATTGGTGTTGTTTGACTGATAATGGCAGGAATGATAGCCAGAACCAACCAGCCCATAATCAGGTAAAGGGCAAGGCTGAATTTCTCATTGACTTTTTTAGCAAAGATTTTATAGAGGATGCCAAAGATGGTCGTTCCCCACTGAATGGCAATGATCAGATAGCCAAACCAGTTATTCATCAAAGTCAATACGACCGGCGTATAAGAGCCTGCGATAGCCACGTAAATCATAGAATGGTCGATGATTCGCAAGACGTATTTGTGGGTCGAACCATAGGCCATAGAGTGGTAAATGGTTGACGAGAGGAACATGAGAAAGAGACTGATAACAAAGATAGAAACGCCAAAAGATGATAAAAATCCGTGTGCTTCATAACTATAGGTGGATGAAATGGGGAGTAGGATGAGCATGATAATGGCACCCACAGCATGGGTCACGCTATTAGCAATTTCCTCTCCAAAACTGAGTTTTTTACTGAGTTTTAGACTGGTATTCATTGGATTTCCTCCTCTTCTTTGATAAGGATTAAGTCTAGAGTTTGATGATAGAGTTTAACCGTTTGACAGCTAGTTTGGATAATAGGATTTTCTGGATCAATCCCATGGTTCATGTAGTCTACAAAAGCATCGTAGAGCTGGTCTGAACTTGCTTGAGTTTGCAGAGTATTAAGGGTCTGAGCGATTTCTTGGATCGAAAAGACAGACTTGAGAGTAGTGATGGCAATCAAACGGGCAATCTGTTTGCGTTGGTATTTCTTCTTGTCAGGCTTTGTCAGGTAACCATGTTTGACATAGTTATTGACCATGGATGCGGTCAAGCCCTTTTCTTTATCCGGAGAGATAGGGGCACAGACTTGATTGACATAAAGCAAAACCTGATCCAGATAGAGGTCAATGTTTGGAATGTCTTCCCATTTTGGGTAGGAAAAGTTAGAATTCATTTCCAACTCCTTTTTATCTAGTTTTAATAACTAGATTATAAAATAATAAAAAACAAAAGTCAAGTTTCAACTGCTTGTAGAAAGCTTTAAATTATGCTATGATGAGAGAAAATAGTTAGAAATGAGGGGAAAAGATGGAGATTCGTTTAGCTTTTCCAAACGAAGTTGATGCGATTATGCAGGTGATGGAGGATGCCAAAAAGTGCTTAGCCAAGTCTGGCAGCGACCAGTGGCAAAATGGCTATCCAAATGCCGACATCATTATTGATGATATCATCTCTGGTCAAGCTTATGTGGCATTGGAAGAGGGAGAACTGTTAGCCTATGCTGCTGTGACCAAGAGCCCAGAGGAAGCCTATGAAGCCATTTATGAAGGAAGTTGGCAGGGGGGAGAATCAGAATATTTGGTCTTTCACCGTATCGCTGTGGCAGCAGATGTCCAAGGACAAGGTGTTGCTCAGACTTTCCTAGAAGGCTTGATTGAAGGTTTTGATTATCTAGATTTTCGTTCAGATACGCATGCACAAAACAAGGCCATGCAGCATATCTTTGAAAAGCTAGGTTTCCAACAGGTTGGTAAAGTTCCAGTTGATGGGGAACGTTTGGCCTATCAGAAATTAAAAAAATGAAGCAGAAAAAGTACGCAAGAATGCTCTACCCGTCGCCAATTGGAACCTTATCCTTAGTTGCTGACGAGCAATATCTGTATGGAATTTGGGTACAGGACCAAACTCATTTTGAGAGGGGAATAGGGGATGAAACGATAGAAGAAGTTGCTAGCCATCCTGTATTGGAGCAAGTTATTTCCTATTTAGATACCTATTTCGAAGGCAGTGTTCAGGATCTATCTGACTTACCTTTAGCTCCTATTGGAACAGATTTTGAAACGCGAGTCTGGGCATACTTACAGGCCATTCCTTATGGTCAGACAGTAACTTACGGACAAATAGCGCAAGACCTGCAAGTGGCTTCTGCCCAAGCGATTGGCGGAGCAGTGGGGCGCAATCCTTGGTCCATACTCGTACCCTGTCACCGTGTGTTAGGATTAGGGAATCGCTTGACAGGCTATGCATCGGGAGTCGAAAAGAAAGCCTGGCTCTTGCAACATGAAGGTGTAGCATTTCAAGAAAATAAAAAATAGAAAGAAAAGAAGATGTTAGAATTTATCGAATACCCAAAATGTTCAACTTGTAAGAAAGCAAAAAATGAATTGTATAAACTTGGACTGGAATACCAAGATGTCCACATCGTAGAAGAAACACCAAGTGAAGACGTGATTTTGAACTGGTTGGAAACTTCCGGTTTTGAAGTGAAACAATTTTTCAATACCAGCGGGATCAAATACCGTGAACTGGGCCTAAAAGATAAGGTGGGAAGTTTGTCAAAAAAAGAAGCAGCCAAGCTTCTAGCGAGTGATGGTATGTTATTGAAACGTCCAATTTTGGTGGAGAATGGTGCTGTTAAACAAATCGGCTATAGAAAACCCTATGAGGACTTAGGTTTGAGATAGTTTTTATTTATCTCCTTGATAGGTAAAATATATAGCCTCCCTGTTTTAAAGTATGATAAACTAGAAGATAGACGAAGTCTGAGCAGCCCGTAGCAAATAATTTGCTTGCGAGCAGAAGTATGATAGAATGAATCATTATCAGGAGAGGATGTTTTTATGACTGTTACAACATTTTTAGCATCAGATTGGTACCAAAGTTTGATGCAACTCATTCCGGATGGTAAGCTCTTTAGTTTGCGTTCGGTCTTTGATGGAATTCCAAGGATTATCCAACAATTGCCTACAACCTTGATGTTGACACTTGGAGGTGCACTCTTTGGTTTGCTACTTGCCCTAATTTTTGCCATTGTTAAGATCAATCGTGTTAAAATTCTATATCCCTTGCAGGCCTTTTTCGTTAGCTTCTTAAAAGGTACCCCAATCCTAGTTCAACTTATGTTGACCTACTATGGAATTCCTTTGTTACTGAAAGCTATCAACCAACAATGGGGAACTGGTCTCAATATCAATGCGATTCCAGCAGCGCTTTTTGCGATTGTGGCTTTTGCCTTTAATGAGGCGGCTTATGCAAGTGAAACGATTCGTGCGGCCATCCTTTCTGTTAATCCAGGTGAAATTGAGGCGGCACGCAGTTTGGGTATGACGCGAGCGCAAGTTTATCGTCGCGTGATTATTCCAAATGCGGCGGTAGTTGCGACACCGACTTTGATTAACTCCCTTATCGGTTTGACCAAGGGAACTTCTCTAGCCTTTAGCGCAGGTGTTGTGGAGGTCTTTGCCCAAGCTCAGATTTTAGGTGGAGCTGATTATCGCTATTTTGAGCGCTTTATCTCTGTTGCCCTTGTTTATTGGGTAGTCAATATCGGAATTGAAAGCCTCGGCCGTTTCATCGAGAGAAAAATGGCTATTTTAGCGCCGGATACAGTACAAACAGATGTGAAAGGAGACCTTCGTTAATGATTAAGATTTCGAATTTAAGCAAATCCTTTTCAGGACAGACAGTCTTGAATCATCTGAACTTGGATATCCAAAAAGGTGAGGTAGTGGCTTTGATTGGTTCATCTGGAGCTGGGAAATCAACCTTTCTTCGTAGTTTGAACTACCTTGAAACTCCAGATAGTGGAACGATTCAGATTGACAATTTTAAAGTTGATTTTTCTAAGATTAGCCAAGAAGAGATCCTAACCCTTCGTCGCAAGTTGTCCATGGTTTTCCAACAGTTTAATTTGTTTGAACGCCGAACAGCTCTTGACAATGTCAAGGAAGGTTTGGTTGTCGTTAAAAAATTATCGGACGAGGAAGCAACAAAAATTGCCAAGGAAGAGTTGGCTAAGGTTGGACTTTCTGACCGTGAAAACCATTACCCTCGCCACTTATCAGGTGGACAGAAGCAACGGGTTGCCCTCGCGCGTGCGCTTGCTATGAAACCAGATGTTTTGCTCTTGGACGAACCCACTTCAGCCCTCGACCCAGAATTGGTCGGTGAGGTAGAAAAATCTATTGCAGACGCTGCCAAGTCAGGCCAGACCATGATTTTGGTCAGTCACGATATGTCTTTTGTAGCCCAAGTGGCAGACAAGGTTCTATTTCTAGATAAAGGGAAAATCATCGAGTCTGGTACACCGGATGAAATCATCAATCATCCGAAAGAAGAACGAACAAAAGAATTCTTTGCTAGTTACAAACGGACTTATATTTGATATAATAGAAAAAGGGAAACTCAGTTAGTTGGACTAGCTGAGTTTACTCTTTAAAAAAGATAGAAACGAGAGAGATCATGCTACTGCATTTATTTTCTTTGTATTTCGAGAGTTTGATCTTAACGACCATTCTTGTCGTGATTTTTCTGGGGTTTTGGATTGGATTGAGAGCTATGTCTGGTGTGGACAAGACAGCCAAAGCTCGCCAAGCTCATCTCTATGATATGATTATGATTGGAGTTTTGGTCGTTCCGGTGTTATCCTTTGCTGTCATGAGTTTGCTCTTGGTTTTCAAGGCATAATCCTTGCGTGACTAGCAAGAATGAGTTAGAATAAAGATAGTTACAACAAGAAAGAAGGAATCGAAATGTACGATACGATTATTGTCGGTGCTGGACCTGCGGGAATGACCGCTGCCTTATATGCTGCTCGCAGCAATCTGAAAGTGGCTTTGATTGAAGGTGGTCTGCCAGGCGGGCAAATGAATAACACATCTGACATTGAAAACTATCCAGGTTATGCCAACATCAGTGGACCTGAATTGGCTGAAAAGATGTTTGAACCACTTGAAAACCTTGGAGTGGAGCATCTTTATGGCTACGTTGAAAATATTGAAGACCAGGGTGACTATAAGAAGGTAATCACTGATGATCAAGTTTACGAAACCCGTACTGTCATTGTAGCAACTGGGTCAAAACACCGTCTTTTGGGTGTCCCCGGAGAAGAAGAACTGAACAGTCGTGGTGTTTCTTACTGTGCAGTCTGTGATGGAGCTTTCTTCCGTGACCAAGACTTGCTCGTAGTCGGTGGTGGAGATTCAGCGGTAGAAGAAGCTCTGTTCTTAACTCGCTTTGCCAAGACTGTCACTATTGTTCACCGTCGAGATGAACTTCGTGCTCAAAAGGTTTTGCAAGACCGTGCCTTTGCTAATGAGAAAGTCAACTTTATCTGGGACTCTGTAGTCAAGGAAATCAAAGGTGAAAATCGAGTAGAATCTGTCATTTTTGAAAATGTAAAAACAGGTCAAATAACAGAGCAAGCCTTCGGTGGTGTCTTTATCTATGTTGGTTTGGATCCCGTTAGCGATTTTGTTAAAGAATTGAATATTCAAGACCAGTCAGGCTGGATTGTAACAGATAACCACATGAAGACAGCCGTTGAAGGTATCTTTGCGGTTGGAGATGTTCGCCAGAAAGACCTTCGCCAAGTAACAACAGCAGTTGGAGATGGGGCGATTGCTGGTCAAGAAGCCTACAAGTTTATCACCGAACATAGTTAATACACTTCGAAAATCTCTTCAAACCACGTCAGCTTCGCCTTGCCGTATATATGTTACTGACTTCGTCAGTCTTATCTACAACCTCAAAGTAGTGCTTTGAGCTGTCTACAGCTAGCTTCCTAGTTTGCTCTTTGATTTTCATTGAGTATAATCATAAAAAAGTTTCCAATCAAGTGATTGGAAACTTTTTTATAGTCGGTTTCGGAAAACTTCGTACATGAGAATGGCTGCAGCAACACTGGCATTGAGGCTTTGAACATGCCCATTCATCGGAATGGTAATCATTTCATCGACCTGTTTTTTGATGTTGCTGGAGATGCCTTTTCCTTCATTTCCGATGATGAGGGCGATTTTCCCTTTTGTATTCCACTTGTGGCAAGGGGTACCGTTCATATCTGTTCCAAAGGTCCAGAAGCCTTCATCCTTGAGTTTGTCTAGGGTTTGACTGAGGTTGGTCACTCGGGCAATCGGTACATGCTCAATAGCACCTGTCGCCGTTTTGGCAACGACAGGAGTCACTCCGACAGCACGGTGCTTAGGAATGATGACACCTGAAACATTGGTCGCATCAGCAGTCCTTAAGATAGAACCTAGATTATGGGGGTCAGTTAGACCATCCAGAATCAATAGAAGTGGATTTTCTTCTTGGCGTGTTTTGGCAAGGATGTGATCCAGCTCGCTATAGGCAAATTCGGACACTCGTAGAACAAAACCTTGGTGAACAGCGCCTTCGGTCATCTCAGACAGGGATTTTTTTGAAGTCCAAGAAATGGATACCTTTTTTTCTGTAGCCAGTTCCTTGACCTTCTCAACATTCTTACCTCGAAGATCTTCTTGGAGGTAAAGTTTATTTCCAGTGTTTGCAAGGAGGGCTTCTGTAACGGCGTGGACGCCATAGACAATATCATTTGTTTTCATGCCTCTATTATAACACAAAACCCCGTCTTGCAACGGGATTTTCTTTATTCAAGGATGAGGAGTCCATCTTTGACAGCAAATGGGTCTTTCTCATTGATACGATCGTAAAACATGATTCCGTTTAGATGATCAATTTCATGTTGGACAACGATAGAGTTGTAGCCTTTGAGCTTGATACGGTGTTTTTCGCCGTCCTTGTCAAAGTAATCAACAGTGACACGGGCATGGCGGACTACATAGCCGGGCACGTTACGGTCAACAGATAGGCAACCTTCTCCTTCGCCAAGAGCAGCGTCCTGAACAGAGTGAGAGACGATTTTTGGATTGTACATAACAGCTTGCAAGTCGTAGGCTTCCTGTGGAGTTTCACCTTCTTCCACAATATTTGGGACCAAGACGGCAATAACGCGTTTTGAAATATCGAGTTGGGGAGCAGCAAGTCCAACACCACCACGCAAGCCCATTTTCTCAGCCATAACGGGATCCTGAGAATGTTTGAGGAATTGCATCATCTTTTCGCCAAGGATGATTTCTTGATCAGATAGTGGGAAAGTGACCTCCTCAGCAACCGCGCGTAAAGTTGGGTTCCCCTCACGGATAATATCGTTCATATTAATTAAATGAGCAGCTTTTGTAATACGTTCTATAGCAGACATTTTCTCTCCTTTCATTACCTCTACATGATAACACAAAATAGGCGAGAAAGAAAGTCACAGAAGTTCCTAAAAAATAATATAATAAACGGTATTCCTCTTTTGTCTGTGGTATAATAAAAGAAAAGACTTACAGTAAAAGCAAGGGGGGGAATAAAGATGGAAAAGCGACAAGATAGACGGTCTCATGGTCCTATTTTTGGATTGTTGAAGAGTAGTATTGGTTTCTTTAGGAATTATAAATCTTGGACAAATGCCCAGTTTATTACGGTGCTGTTGCTTGCAGTTTCCTTGTCTATGGGGCTGAACTTGTTGACCCAAGCAGTACAAGGGAACAAGGGAACAAGTCCGAGTGGTCAAACAGTTGATTCTGCTCAGACGTCTGGTCAGTCTAAGGAAAATCAGTCTGCCGAAACGACAGCCCGTATCATGGCAAATGGTGACCTTCTCTACCATATTCCTATCTACCGAACAGCTCTGAAAGAAGATGGAACCTATGATTTCCATGAAAATTTTGAGTATGTAAAACCCTGGCTCAAACAAGCGGATTTAGTGCTTGGTGACTTTGAAGGAACGGTGAACAAGGACCACTATTTGGCAGGTTATCCTCTCTTTAATGCACCAGGAGAAGTCATGGATGCGATCAAGGATGCAGGCTACCAAGTTCTAGACTTGGCTCATAATCACATCTTGGATTCGCAGATAGAGGGAGTTGTTTCAACGGCTCAAGCTATTGAAAAGGCTGGAATGACACCCATCGGAGTCTACACACATGAATCCCGAGACCAAGCACCTATAGTCATCAAGGAAGTCAATGGTATCAAGGTAGCTCTCCTGGCCTATTCTTACGGTTTTAATGGCATTGAGCAGTATATCTCTCAAGAGGACTATAATCGCTATCTTTCTGATTTGAATGAAGATAAGATGAAGGCAGAAATCGAGCGTGCAGAGAAGGAGGCGGATATTACTGTCATCATGCCTCAGATGGGAATTGAGTACCAGCTAGAACCAACGGAAGAACAGAAAACACTGTACCATAAGATGATTGACTGGGGAGCTGATATTATCTTTGGAGGGCATCCTCATGTCGTTGAACCTGCTGAAACAGTTGAAAAAGATGGTGACAAAAAACTGATCATCTACTCCATGGGAAATTTCCTCTCAAATCAGCGCATTGAAACCATGCAAGACGAGGAAAATGCCAAGTGGACTGAGCGAGGAGTTCTCATGGATGTGACCATTAAGAAAAAAGATGGAAAGACAAGGATTGAAACGGCCAAAGCGCATCCTACTTGGGTCAATCGAACACCCAAAGGAACTTACTCTCCAGAAGGTTATCCGCTCTTCCTCTATCAGACCTATATCTTAGAGGACTTCATTGAGGGGGGCAGTTATCGTGACAAGTTGGACGAGACGACCAAGGAACGAATTGACACAGCCTATAAAGAAATGAATGAACATGTAGGGTTGAAGTGGTAGGTGCTCACCCTAAAGGAGATATGATGACGATTAAACTAATTGCGACAGACATGGATGGAACCTTGCTAGACCCGAGAGGTCAGCTAGATCTGCCCCGCTTGGAAAAGATTTTAGATCAGCTGGATCAAAGGGATATCCGTTTTGTCATTGCGACAGGGAATGAAGTTCACCGTATGAGGCAATTACTAGAACACTTGGCGAGTAGAGTAGTTCTAGTCGTTGCCAACGGTGCGCGGATATTTGAGTATGATACATTACTTCAGGCTCAGACTTGGGATGATGCTATGGTTGACAAGGCTCTCCTTCATTTTAAAGGGAGGGAGTGTCGAGATCAGTTCGTCGTCACTAGTATGAACGGGAGTTTTGTCAAGGAAGGAACGGTTTTTACAGACCTGGAAAAATTTATGACTCCAGAGATGATTGAAAAACTTTACCAAAGGACCAATTTTGTGGATGAGCTAAACTCAGACCTCTTTGGAGGAGTTCTAAAGATGAGCATGGTCGTTGGTGAAGAACGTTCTAGTTCAGTTTTACAGGAAATTAATGATTTATTTGATGGTCGTGTAAGAGCTGTTTCTAGCGGTTATGGCTGTATCGATATCCTGCAGGCTGGGGTTCACAAGGCTTGGGGATTGGAAGAATTACTCAAGCGCTGGGATTTGACATCGGAACAGATCATGGCTTTTGGTGATAGCGAAAATGATGTTGAGATGTTGGAGATGGCTGGAATTGCCTATGCTATGGAAAATGCAGATGATAATGTCAAGGCAGTTGCGACTGCCCTAGCTCCAGCTAACAGCCAAGGAGGCGTTTATCAGGTCCTAGAAAATTGGTTAGAGAAAGAGGTATAAGGTGTCAGTACAGTTATTAGAAAATTGGCTTTTAAAAGAGCAGGCAAAGATTCAAACCAAGTATCGTGAATTGAATCAAGTTTCTGTCCTAGAGCCAGATGTAATTTTTATCGGCGATTCGATTGTAGAATACTACCCATTGCAAGAGTTGTTTGGTGTTGCCAAGACGATTGTTAATCGGGGCATCCGAGGCTATCAGACGGGACTTTTATTAGAGAATTTGGATGCCCATCTTTATGGTGATGCTGTGGATCAAATTGTTCTCTTAATTGGGACAAATGACATTGGAAAAAATATTCCCATGAATGAAGCCTTGGATAATCTCGAGCGTGTGATCCAATCGATTACCCGAGATTATCCGCTGTCACAAATAAAGCTCCTTTCCATTTTGCCAGTCAATGAAGGAGAAGAATACAAGCAGACAGTATATATTCGTACCAATGAAAAGATTAGAGAATGGAATCAAGCCTATGAGGCTCTAACATCCGCCTATATGCAGGTAGATTTTGTGCCTGTTTATGATAGTTTGATAGATTCAGAAGGACAACTCAAAAAAGACTATACAACAGATGGCCTCCATCTAAGTGTAGCCGGTTATCAAGCCTTATCGGAAGCCTTAAAAGGGGTTCTTTTCTAAAGAGGTGGCTTGATTTTGCATTTTTTATGAAGATAGGTTATAATGGTTCTATTGTCTTTTGGGGTCGTTACGGATTCGACAGGCATTATGAGGCATATTTTGCAACCCGTGTGGTGACGTAAACGCTCAGTTAAATATAACTGCAAAAAATAACACTTCTTACGCTTTAGCTGCCTAAAAACCAGCAGGCGTGACCTGATTTGGATTGCTCGTGTTCAATGACAGGTCTTATGATTAGCGAGATACGATCAAGCCTTGTCTAGTGGTTTGATAAGAGATTAATAGACTCGCAGTTCCTAGACTTGAGTTATGTGTCGAGGGACTGTTAAAACAATACATAACCTATGGTTGTAGACAAATATGTTGGCAGGTGTTTGGACGTGGGTTCGACTCCCACCGGCTCCATTATTCTTTCACCAACCTTGGAAAAACGTTGTTAAATCAACGTTTTTTATTTTGCCTTTGGTATTCCTTGGTATTCTTTTTTTAAAAAAGGATACAAAAAAAGATACAACATTTGTTGTATCTAAAAAAATAATTTTGCTTTTCTACGGAAGACATGGGATTCGAACCCACGCACGCTGTTACACGCCTACCGCGTTTCCAACACGGCCTCTTAAGCCTCTTGAGTAATCTTCCAATACTTACTCAAATAGTCTACCATAAAGCCACTTATCTTGCAATAAAAATTCTGGAAATAAGAAAAATGATAGAATTTGAAAGAAAATGATAAAAAATGCTTGACTTTGGTAGAGAATGTGCTAGAATGAATAGTGTAAACGATGACAGGAGGTGATTTGGTGTTAAAAACTGAGCGGAAGCAACTGATTTTAGAGGAGTTAAATCAACATCATGTAGTTTCCCTAGAAAAATTGGTCAGTCTATTAGAAACATCAGAATCAACGGTACGAAGAGATTTGGATGAGTTGGAGGCGGAAAACAAGCTTCGCCGTGTGCATGGAGGAGCAGAATTGCCCCACTCCTTGCAGGAAGAAGAAACCATCCAAGAAAAATCTGTCAAAAACCTTCAAGAGAAGAAGCTACTGGCTCAAAAAGCAGTCTCTCTTATTAAGGAACAAGATGTTATCTTTATTGATGCTGGAACGACAACTGCTTTTTTAATCAAGGAATTGGTTAATAAGAATATTACAGTTGTGACCAACTCCATTCACCATGCGGTTCAGTTGGTTGAAAAACAGATTCCAACTGTCATGGTTGGAGGAAGTGTCAAGACGGCGACAGATGCTAGTATCGGGGGCGTTGCTCTTAACCAAATCAATCAATTGCACTTTGACCGTGCCTTTATCGGGATGAATGGTGTAGATGATGGCTATTATACGACTCCTGATATGGAGGAGGGAGCCGTTAAGCGTGCTATTTTAGAGAATGCCAAACAAACCTATGTCTTGGCCGATTCGTCTAAGATTGGTCAGACTTGCTTTGCCAAGGTAGCACCTCTCAAACGCGCTATTGTCATCACAAGTCAAGGGCATGAGCTCTTGCAGGCCATTAAGAAGAAAACGGAGGTAATAGAAGTATGATTTATACAGTCACACTCAATCCGTCTATTGACTATATCGTGCGCTTGGACCAAGTTCAAGTCGGCAGTGTCAATCGTATGGACAGTGATGATAAGTTTGCTGGTGGGAAAGGAATCAATGTCAGTCGTGTCTTGAAACGCTTGGATATTCCAAATACAGCGACGGGATTTATCGGAGGATTTACTGGTAAATTTATCACAGATACTCTGGCAGAAGAGGAAATCGAAACACGTTTTGTCCAAGTAGCAGAAGATACTCGTATCAATGTTAAAATCAAAGCAGACCAAGAAACAGAAATCAATGGAACGGGTCCAAATGTTGAACCAGAGCAACTTGAAGAGTTAAAAGCCATTCTTTCAAGTCTGACAGCAGAAGATACGGTTGTGTTTGCGGGTTCGAGTGCTAAGAACCTAGGCAATGTTATCTACAAGGATTTGATTGCTTTGACACGCCAGACTGGTGCGCAAGTGGTTTGTGACTTTGAAGGACAGACATTGATTGATAGTTTGGACTATCAGCCACTTTTGGTTAAACCAAACAATCACGAACTTGGAGCTATCTTTGGAGTGAAACTTGAAAGTTTAGATGAAATCGAGAAATATGCTCGAGAATTGTTGGCTAAAGGTGCTCAAAACGTTATCATCTCTATGGCTGGGGACGGTGCCCTCCTTGTCACATCTGAAGGAGCTTACTTCGCTAAACCAATCAAAGGAACGGTCAAAAATTCTGTCGGAGCTGGCGATTCTATGGTCGCTGGATTTACAGGTGAATTTGTCAAATCAAAAGACGCAGTAGAAGCCTTCAAATGGGGAGTGGCTTGCGGAACGGCAACGACCTTCTCGGATGACTTGGCAACAGCAGAATTTATTAAAGAAACATATGAAAAAGTTGAGGTAGAAAAACGATGAAAATTCAAGACCTATTGAGAAAAGATGTCATGTTGCTAGATTTGCAGGCAACTGAAAAAATTGCTGTCATCGAGGAGATGATTAAAAGCTTGACTGAACACGGTTATGTGACAGATTTTGAAACATTTAAAGAAGGCATTTTGGCGCGTGAAGCTCTGACCTCTACAGGTTTGGGTGATGGAATCGCAATGCCTCACAGCAAAAACGCGGCTGTAAAAGAAGCGACAGTTCTCTTTGCCAAGTCAAATAAGGGTGTTGACTACGAGAGCTTGGATGGGCAACCAACTGACCTTTTCTTTATGATTGCAGCTCCAGAAGGTGCCAATGACACCCACTTGGCAGCCTTGGCAGAATTGTCTCAATACTTGATGAAAGACGGATTTGCTGACAAACTTCGTCAAGCAACATCAGCTGACCAAGTTATCGAACTTTTTGACCAAGCTTCAGAAAAAACTGAAGAGCCGGTTCAAGCACCTACCAATGACTCTGATGACTTTATCGTTGCTGTTACAGCTTGTACGACAGGTATTGCCGCCCAAGAAGCCCTTCAAAAAGTGGCTGCTGAAATGGGTGTTGGAATTAAGGTCGAAACCAACGGTGCTAGCGGTGTTGGTAACCAACTAACTGCGGAAGACATTCGTAAGGCTAAAGCTGTTATCATCGCTGCAGACAAGGCGGTTGAGATGGATCGTTTCGATGGCAAACCATTGATCAATCGTCCGGTTGCTGACGGGATCCGTAAAACAGAAGAGTTGATTAACTTGGCTCTTTCAGGAGAAGCGGAAGTCTACCGTGCCACTAATGGTGCAAAAGCTGCAACAGCAAGCAACGAAAAACAAAGCCTTGGTGGTGCCTTCTACAAACACTTGATGAGTGGTGTATCTCAAATGTTGCCATTCGTTATAGGTGGTGGTATCATGATTGCCCTTGCCTTCTTGATTGACGGTGCTTTGGGTGTTCCAAATGAAAATCTTGGTAATCTTGGTTCTTATCATGAGTTAGCTTCTATGTTCATGAAAATTGGTGGTGCAGCCTTTGGCTTGATGCTCCCAGTCTTTGCAGGTTATGTTGCCTACTCTATCGCTGAAAAACCAGGTTTGGTAGCAGGTTTCGTGGCTGGTGCTATTGCCAAAGAAGGTTTTGCCTTTGGTAAAATCCCTTATGCAGCAGGTGGTGAAGCAACATCAACTCTTGCAGGTGTCTCATCTGGTTTCCTAGGTGCCCTTGTAGGTGGATTTATCGCAGGTGCTTTGGTTCTTGCTATCAAGAAATACGTTAAAGTTCCTCGATCACTTGAAGGTGCTAAATCAATCCTTCTATTGCCACTTCTTGGAACAATCTTGACTGGATTTGTCATGCTAGCTGTTAACATCCCAATGGCAGCAATCAACACTGCTATGAATGACTTCCTAGGCGGTCTTGGAGGAGGTTCAGCTGTCCTTCTTGGTATCGTTCTTGGAGGAATGATGGCTGTTGATATGGGTGGACCAGTTAATAAAGCAGCCTATGTCTTTGGTACAGGTACGCTTGCAGCGACTGTTTCTTCAGGTGGTTCTGTGGCTATGGCAGCAGTTATGGCTGGAGGAATGGTGCCCCCACTTGCAATCTTTGTTGCCACTCTTCTCTTTAAAGACAAATTTACTAAGGAAGAACGCAACTCTGGTTTGACAAACATCATCATGGGCTTGTCATTTATCACTGAGGGAGCGATTCCGTTTGGTGCAGCTGACCCAGCTCGTGCGATCCCAAGCTTCATCCTTGGTTCAGCAGTAGCAGGTGGACTCGTTGGTCTTACTGGTATCAAACTCATGGCGCCACACGGAGGAATCTTCGTTATCGCCCTTACTTCTAATGCTCTCCTTTACCTCGTTTCTGTCTTAGTAGGAGCAATTGTAAGTGGTGTGGTCTATGGTTACCTACGCAAACCACAAGCATAAAAAATAGAAAAATGAAAAGATTGTACCGTTTGGTGCAGTCTTTTTCTCTTTCCGAAATGCCTGTGAAATATGGTATAATAGAAGAATGGCAAACAAGAATACTACAAAAACAAGACGGAGACCGTCTAAAGCAGAACTTGAAAGAAAACAGGCTATCCAGAGGATGTTGATCTCTTTAGGAATTGCCTTGTTATTGATTATTGCAGCCCTCAAACTCGGCGCGGCAGGTGTCACACTTTACAATCTCATTCGACTGGTGGTCGGAAGTTTGGCCTATGTGGCCATTGGTGCCCTCCTCATTTATCTCTTTCTATTTAAATGGATACGTAAGCAAGAAGGACTTCTGTCAGGATTTCTCTGTATCTTCGCTGGCTTACTCTTGATTTTTGAGGCCTACTTGGTTTGGAAATATGGTTTGGAGCAATCAGTTCTAAAAGGGACCCTGTCTCAAGTTATGACGGACTTGACTGGTATGCGAGTAACTAGCTTCGCCGGTGGAGGCTTGCTTGGTGTTGGACTCTATATCCCCATATCCTTTCTTTTCTCCAATATCGGATCGTACTTTATTGGAGTTCTCTTGATTCTAGTTGGGGCACTCTTAGTTAGTCCTTGGTCTATTTACGATGTCGCAGCCTTTATTGGAGCTCAGTTTAGATCCTTCATGGAAAAACAGGAACAGAGAAAACAGGAACGCTTCATCAAGAGAGAAGAAGAGAAGGCTCGTCAAGAAGCTGAAGAAGCAGCCAGAATTCAGAGAGAACAAGAAGAACAGGATGCATTACCGTTTCCTCCTGTAGATCCTGAAACGGGAGAAATCTTATCGGAAGCACCAGACTACGATCTTCCTCCAATTCCTGAGGAGGAATGGATCGAACCGGAGATTATCTTCCCTCAAACTGACGTTGAAGTTCCAGATGTGGAAGAAGACTTTGAGGATGAAGAGGTGCAGGTTGATTTTTCTGCCAAAGAAGCCCTCGAATATAAACTACCAAGCTTGCAACTCTTTGCGCCAGATAAACCCAAAGACCAGTCCAAGGAAAAGAAGATTGTTCGAGAAAATATCAAAATCCTAGAAGAAACCTTTGCCAGCTTTGGTATCAAGGTAACGGTGGAACGGGCTGAAATCGGTCCATCTGTTACAAAATATGAAGTCAAGCCAGCCGTTGGTGTACGGGTTAACCGCATTTCCAATCTGGCTGACGACTTAGCGCTAGCTCTAGCTGCCAAGGATGTTCGGATTGAGGCCCCAATACCTGGTAAATCCTTAGTCGGGATTGAGGTTCCTAACTCTGAAATTGCGACCGTTTCCTTCCGTGAGCTCTGGGAACAGTCTCAGACTAAACCAGAAAATCTCCTCGAAATCCCTCTAGGTAAGGCTGTCAATGGCATTGCTCGCACCTTTGACCTTTCCAAGATGCCCCACCTACTGGTTGCAGGTTCGACGGGATCAGGGAAGTCAGTCGCAGTTAACGGTATTATCGCTAGCATTCTTATGAAAGCAAGACCTGACCAGGTCAAGTTTATGATGGTGGATCCAAAGATGGTTGAGTTATCGGTGTACAATGACATTCCTCACCTCTTGATTCCAGTTGTGACCAATCCACGCAAGGCCAGCAAGGCTCTGCAAAAGGTTGTGGATGAGATGGAAAACCGTTATGAACTCTTTGCTAAGGTTGGTGTGCGAAATATCGCTGGTTACAATGCTAAGGTCGAGGAATATAATAGCCAATCTGAGTATAAACAAGTACCCCTGCCTTTGATTGTTGTCATTGTAGATGAGTTGGCAGACCTCATGATGGTGGCTAGCAAGGAAGTGGAAGATGCTATCATTCGTCTCGGACAGAAGGCGCGTGCGGCAGGGATTCACATGATTCTCGCAACGCAACGTCCATCGGTTGATGTCATTTCTGGTCTCATTAAAGCCAATGTCCCATCTCGTGTGGCTTTTGCAGTTTCATCAGGTACAGATTCACGAACCATCTTGGATGAGAATGGAGCAGAAAAATTGCTTGGTCGAGGAGACATGCTCTTTAAACCAATTGATGAAAATCACCCAGTCCGTCTACAAGGCTCCTTTATTTCGGATGATGATGTTGAACGCATCGTAAACTTCATCAAGGCTCAGGCGGATGCGGACTATGATGAAAGCTTTGACCCAGGAGATGTCCCTGAAAATGAAGGAGATTTTTCTGATGGTGAAGCTGGTGGTGATCCGCTTTTTGAAGAAGCTAAGGCTTTGGTTATCGAAACCCAGAAAGCCAGTGCCTCTATGATTCAGCGTCGTTTGTCAGTTGGATTTAACCGTGCGACCCGCCTGATGGAAGAACTCGAAATGGCAGGTGTCATCGGTCCAGCTGAGGGAACCAAACCACGAAAAGTATTGCAACAATAAAAAAATAACTTCTTTCCAAATTTGGAAAGAAGTTATTTTTGTGATTACTGGTTTGTTTTAGTTTCAGAACTCGTCGTATTTGACTGTGTTCCATTATCGCTTGTTTCTTTATTTGTAGCTGGTGTAGAAGAGTCCTGAGTTGTTGTTTTCTGTTCTTCTTTTTTCTCCTCTTTTTTACTGGATTGAGAAGTTTCTTCTTGCGGAGTATTTTCTTTAGTAGAAGTGTTGTCCTTGTTAGGTGTAGTATTTTCCTGAGGGGCTTCCTTTTGAATTTCCTTGACAACAGTTGTTTGGGTTGTCGTCGGTTCTTTTTTGTTGTTTTTGTTATTATCCATAGCGTTCATGATGGTAATAGTAGCGGTGATGAGGCCAAGGATACTACCGATGGTAGCAATCGTTTTTTGAAAGACAGTAAATCCCTTTTTGATGTGTTCTGTTTTTGGTTTTGAAGTTCTACGATAGTTAGACATGATACTCTCCTTTAATTATGATTTATTATACCTCATTTCTTTAAAAAAATCTTAAAAAAAGAGAAACCTCCCTTTCTTGTCGCAGGTCTCTTTTCGTGATACAATAGAAGGAGTGATTTTAGAAAGCGTGAGAAAACATGATCTACTTTGATAATTCGGCGACAACCAAGCCTTATCCTGAAGCACTTGAAACTTACATGCAGGTCGCTTCAAAAATTGTAGGAAATCCGTCTAGTCTCCATCGTTTGGGAGATCAGGCAACACGAATTTTAGATGCTTCCCGGCAGCAAATTGCAGATTTGATTGGAAAGAAGAGTGATGAAATCTTCTTTACCTCAGGTGGTACAGAAGGAGATAACTGGGTCATCAAGGGGGTGGCCTTTGAAAAAGCCCAGTTTGGTGTGCACATCATCGTATCAGCTATTGAACATCCAGCAGTCAAGGAATCAGCCCTTTGGCTTAAAACTCAAGGGTTTGAGATAGATTTTGCTCCAGTTGATGAGAAAGGATTTGTGGATGTTGAAGCATTAGCAGATTTGATACGTCCTGATACGACTCTCGTCTCCATCATGGCAGTTAACAACGAAATTGGCTCTATCCAGCCTATTGAGGCTATTTCGAAACTGTTAGCAGATAAGCCGACCATTTCCTTCCATGTTGATGCGGTTCAGGCACTCGCTAAGATTTCGACTGAAAACTATCTGACAGATCGAGTGGATTTTGCGACCTTCTCGAGTCATAAGTTTCATGGTGTCAGAGGTGTTGGATTTGTCTATATCAAGTCTGGTAAGAGGATCATGCCTCTTTTAACAGGTGGCGGTCAAGAGGGAGACTATCGTTCGACAACTGAAAATGTGGCAGGGATTGCAGCGACAGCCAAAGCTCTCCGTTTATCTATGGAAAAGTTAGATATCTTTGCTAGTAAGACAGGGCAGATGAAGGCAGTCATTCGTCAAGCCCTTCTAGATTATCCAGATATTTTTGTCTTTTCAGATGAGGAAGACTTTGCCCCTCATATCCTGACTTTTGGGATTAAGGGGGTTCGTGGTGAAGTCATCGTTCACGCCTTTGAAGACTATGATATTTTCATTTCCACAACCTCTGCTTGTTCGTCCAAGGCAGGAAAACCTGCGGGGACCTTGATTGCCATGGGAGTGGACAAGGATAAGGCCCAGTCAGCTGTGCGTCTAAGCCTAGACCTGGAAAATGATATGAGTCAAGTCGAGCAGTTTTTGACCAAGCTAAAATTAATTTACAATCAAACTAGAAAAGTAAGATAGGAGCATTTATGCAGTATTCAGAAATTATGATTCGCTATGGAGAATTGTCAACCAAGCACAAAAATCGTATGCGTTTCATCAATAAACTTCGTAATAATATTTCAGACGTTTTGTCTAACTATCCTCAAGTTAAGGTAACCGCAGATCGCGACCGAGCCCACGCTTACCTGAATGGAGCTGACTATACAGCAGTAGCAGAATCGCTCAAACAAGTATTTGGGATTCAAAATTTTTCTCCTGTGTATAAGGTTGAAAAATCTGTAGAAGTTCTAAAGTCTTCTGTCCAAGAGATTATGAAGGAAATCTACAAGGAAGGGATGACCTTTAAAATCACTAGTAAGCGTAGCGACCACAATTTTGAATTGGACAGTCGTGAACTCAATCAAACTCTTGGTGGAGCTGTTTTCGAGGCTATTCCAAACGTGCAAGCTCAGATGAAAAATCCAGATATTAATCTTCAGGTTGAGATTCGTGAGGAGGCTGCCTATCTTTCCTATGAAACTTTTCGTGGAGCAGGAGGATTACCTGTGGGAAGTTCTGGTAAAGGCATGCTCATGTTGTCAGGAGGAATTGATTCACCTGTGGCAGGTTATCTAGCTCTTAAACGTGGGGTAGATATTGAGGCGGTTCACTTTGCCAGTCCGCCATACACGAGTCCTGGTGCTCTTAAAAAAGCCCAAGATTTGACCCGCAAATTGACTAAATTTGGGGGCAATATTCAGTTTATCGAGGTTCCTTTCACTGAAATTCAAGAAGAAATCAAGGCTAAGGCGCCAGAAGCCTACCTCATGACCTTGACCCGTCGTTTTATGATGCGCATTACCGACCGTATTCGTGAGATACGAAAAGGTTTAATTATTATCAATGGGGAAAGTCTTGGTCAAGTAGCCAGCCAGACCTTGGAAAGCATGCAGACTATCAACGCTGTGACCAGCACTCCAGTCATTCGTCCCGTGGTTACCATGGACAAGTTGGAAATCATTGACATCGCGCAGGAAATCGATACTTTTGAAATTTCAATCCAGCCTTTTGAAGACTGCTGTACTATTTTTGCGCCTGACCGTCCTAAGACCAATCCTAAGATAGAGAATGCTGAGCAGTATGAAAAACGCATGGATGTTGAAGGATTGGTTGAGCGAGCAGTGGCAGGGATTATGATCACTAAGATCACACCTCAAGCTGAAAAAGATGCTGTCGATGAGTTAATTGATAATCTCCTCTAATCAGAAAAACCAGAAGAATTTAGAATATTAAATGAAAAAAGTTAGTTATTTATCCTTAAAATGGACAATTACTGACTTTTTTTCTATTTTTGTGGTATAATGAGATAAAATTTTGAATATAGAGAGTTTTCTGACAATGAATCATTCCTACTTTTACTTAAAAATGAAAGAACACAAACTCAAGGTTCCTTATACAGGAAAGGAGCGTCGTGTGCGTGTTCTTCTACCTAAGGACTACGAGAAAGACACAGACCGTTTTTACCCTGTTGTTTACTTTCATGACGGGCAAAATGTCTTTTACAGCAAGGAGTCCTATATCGGACACTCTTGGAAAATTATTCCAGCCATTAAGCGAAATCCTGACATCAGTCGCATGATTGTTGTAGCCATCGACAATGATGGTATGGGACGGATGAATGAGTACGCAGCTTGGAAGTTTCAAGAATCTCCTATTCCAGGGCAGCAGTTTGGCGGTAAGGGTGTGGAGTATGCCGAATTTGTCATGGAGGTGGTCAAGCCTTTTATCGATGAAACCTATCGTACCAAAGCTGATCGCCAGCATACGGCTATGATTGGTTCGTCTCTAGGAGGCAATATTACCCAGTTTATCGGACTAGAGTACCAAGAACGAATTGGTTGTCTAGGTGTCTTCTCATCTGCTAACTGGCTTCACCAAGAAGCCTTTAACCGCTATATCGAGCGCAAGAAATTGTCGCCTGAACAGCGCATTTTCATCTATGTAGGAACGGAAGAGGCGGATGATACGGATAAGACTTTGATGGCTGGCAATATCAAGCAAGCCTATATCGACTCGTCGCTTCGCTATTATCATGATTTAATTGCGGGTGGGGTGCACTTGGACAATCTTGTTTTGAAAGTTCAGTCTGGAGCCATCCATAGTGAGATTCCATGGTCGGAAAATTTACCAGACTGCCTCCGATTTTTTGCAGAGAAATGGTAAGTTAAGAAAGGAGAAAGCCAATGCATATTGAAAACCTCAGCCACTGGAGTGGTCACCTCAACCGTGAAATGTACCTCAACCGTTATGGACATGCTGGAATTCCAGTTGTTGTTTTTGCTTCATCTGGTGGCAGTCACAACGAATATTATGATTTTGGCATGATTGATGTCTGTGCTTCCTTTATCGAGGAAGGCCGTGTTCAGTTCTTTACCCTATCCAGTGTGGATAGTGAGAGCTGGTTAGCTACTTGGAAAAATAGTCATGACCAAGCGGAGATGCATCGTGCTTACGAACGCTATGTGATTGAGGAGGCTATTCCTTTTATCAAGCACAAGACAGGTTGGTTTGACGGTATGATGACAACTGGTTGCTCCATGGGGGCCTACCATGCACTCAATTTCTTCCTCCAGCATCCAGATGTCTTTACCAAAGTGATTGCTCTCAGCGGCGTTTACGACGCACGTTTCTTTGTCGGCGATTACTACAATGACGATGCCATTTATCAAAACTCGCCTGTAGACTATATCTGGAATCAGAATGACGGATGGTTTATCGATCGTTACCGTCAGGCAGAAATCGTCGTCTGTACGGGACTTGGTGCTTGGGAACAAGACGGTCTACCATCTTTCTACAAGCTTAAAGAAGCCTTTGACCAGAAACAAATTCCAGCCTGGTTTGCTGAATGGGGATATGATGTCGCCCACGACTGGGAATGGTGGCGTAAACAAATGCCCTATTTTCTTGGACACCTGTATCTATAAAAGGAGTTGCCTATGAATTACCTTGTTATCTCCCCCTACTATCCGCAAAACTTCCAACAGTTTACTATTGAACTAGCTAATAACGGCATCACCGTTTTGGGAATTGGTCAGGAGCCTTACGAACAACTAGATGAACCTTTGCGCAATAGTCTGACCGAGTATTTTCGTGTGGACAATCTTGAGAACATAGACGAAGTCAAACGTGCAGTAGCTTTTCTTTTCTACAAGCATGGACCAATCGACCGCATCGAGTCCCACAATGAATACTGGCTTGAACTGGACGCAACACTCAGAGAGCAATTCAATGTCTTTGGAGCCAAACCGGAGGATCTCAAAAAGACGAAATATAAGTCTGAGATGAAGAAACTTTTCAAAAAAGCAGGTGTCCCTGTGGTACCTGGAGCTGTTATCCAGACAGAAGCAGACGTGGACCAAGCAGTTGAGACGATTGGTCTACCAATGATTGCTAAACCTGACAATGGAGTGGGAGCAGCAGCAACCTTTAAGCTTGAGACAGAAGAAGATGTAAATCACTTTAAGGCTGAATGGGATCATTCAACCGTGTATTTCTTTGAAAAATTTGTTACTTCTAGCGAAATCTGTACTTTTGACGGACTTGTGGACAAGGATGGCAACATCGTCTTTTCAACGACTTTCGATTATGCCCATACACCACTTGATCTCATGATTTATAAGATGGACAATTCCTACTATGTGCTTAAGGATATGGATCCAAAACTGCGCAAGTATGGTGAGGCCATTGTCAAGGAATTTAGTATGAAAGAGCGCTTTTTCCATATCGAGTTTTTCCGTGACGGGGATGACTACATTGCCATTGAGTACAATAACCGTCCTGCAGGTGGCTTTACCATTGATGTTTATAACTTTGCTCACTCCTTGGACCTCTACCGAGGTTATGCAGCTATTGTCGCAGGTGAAGAGTTCCCAGCATCAGAGGTTGAACCACAATACTGTTTAGCTACATCACGTCGTACCAATGCAAACTATGTCTATTCAGAAGAGGACTTACTTGCCAAATACAGCCAGCAGTTCAAGGTTAAAAAAATCATGCCAGCAGCCTTTGCAGAACTACAAGGGGACTACCTTTATATGCTGACCACTCCGAGTCGCCAAGAGATGGAGCAGATGATTGCAGACTTTGGTCAGCGTCAAGAGTAACGAAAAGGATGAAGGGAGTTTGACTTCTTTTGTCCTTTTCTTAAAGATAAGTTAAATAAAGCGTTTTCCATAGATTCTTTTAGAAAATCTGTTGCTAAAAGGTTTAAAAATTGATAGAATAAGGATTGTCTAAAAAAATTAAGGAGAATCTATCAAATGGATTTTACATGGGCTATTAAATATGCCACTGAATTTTTGGGAACTGCCATTTTGGTCATTCTTGGTAATGGTGCAGTTGCTAACGTTGAACTTAAAGGTACGAAAGGTCACCAAAGTGGCTGGCTCGTTATCGCGGTTGGTTACGGTATGGGGGTTATGATCCCAGCCTTGATGTTCGGTAATGTATCTGGTAACCACATCAACCCAGCTTTCACACTTGGACTTGCTGTGAGTGGACTTTTCCCTTGGGAACAAGTACCATATTATATCCTTGCGCAAGTTTTAGGAGCGATTTTTGGTCAAGCTATGGTTGTGGCAACTCACCGTCCTTACTACTTGAAAACAGAGAATTCTAATAACATTTTGGGTACTTTCTCAACGATTTCAAGTGTTGATCACGGTACAAAAGAATCACGTTTCGCAGCAAGTGTAAATGGTTTTATCAATGAGTTTGTCGGCTCGTTTATTTTGTTCTTTGCAGCCCTAGGAATGACTAAAAACTTTTTTGGTGCAGAAGTAATGCAATACATGAAGCAAATGGCAACGCAGGCTAATCAAACAGTTGACTTCTCTGAATTAGCTATCAAAGCTCAAATAGCACCACACACAGCAGCAGGTCTTTCAGTAGCTCATTTAGGACTTGGTTTCCTAGTAATGGCCTTGGTAACTTCACTCGGTGGACCTACTGGACCTGGTTTGAACCCAGCTCGTGACTTTGGACCACGTCTTCTTCACGAACTCCTTCCAAAATCAGTTCTTGGTCAACACAAGGGTGATTCAAAATGGTGGTATGCTTGGGTTCCAGTTGTAGCTCCAATTGCAGCGGGTATTGCAGCAGTAGCACTATTCAAACTACTTTACCTATAAGAAACGAAACTGGGTTTCCCCAGTTTTTTTCTTGGGAAATTTTCTAATTTAAACAAATATGGCTTGTAAAATATTCTAAAATCCTTTAAAATAAAATAGTTGGAGGAATTTATGGATGTGAATGAGATTGTTCGGATCATTCCGACTTTGAAAGTTAATAATCGAAAATTAAATGAGATATTTTACATTGAAACTCTGGGGATGAAACCCTTATTAGAAGAGTCTGCCTTTCTTTCATTAGGCGACCAGACGGGTACGGAGAGATTGATTTTAGAAGAAGCTCCAAGCATGCGAACTCGTAGAGTTGAAGGACTTAAGAAGCTAGCTAGACTCTTGATAAAGGTTGAGGATCCTTCTGAAATCGAGACCCTTCTTTCTCAAATGAAGTCTCTTCCTCGCTTGTTTAAAGGAAGTCGTGGATATGCTTTTGAGATTGTTTCTCCTGAAGAGGATGTGATCCTTGTTCATGCAGAAAATGATATAAGAGATTTAATTCCACTGGAAACTGTTCCTGAATTTTATTCAAATACAGGTATAAAATACTTGAGCCAATTTGAGGTTTCTATGGAGTTGCGTTTGCCTGAAGGAACAGAGAGTTTACTTGATCCTGAAGGAGTAGCGCCAGCAATCACCTTTACGAAAGGGCAAGGACCAGATTTGGCTGTTGAGAACAATGTCACTTGGGACGTGACGATGTTGAAATTTTTAGTAAGAAATTTTGATCGAACCAGTCTTCGTCAGAAATTTGAAAAGACAGGCTACTTTGTCCCTAAGTCTGAAAAATTCTTCCTTGGTAAAGATACCAATAACATTGAATTGTGGTTTGAAGAAGCATGAAGTGGGAAAAAATTCTAAGAAAAATAGAAAATCAAATCGAGGCAGGGATTTATCCCGGGGCCTCTTTTGCGTATTATAAGGATGGTGAATGGAAAGAGTCTTATCTGGGATTGAGTGATCCAGAACTGGGCTTAAAGACGGAGAGCGGTTTGGTTTATGATCTGGCTAGTGTGAGTAAGGTCGTTGGAGTGGGGACGGTTCTTATCTTCTTGTGGCAGCAGGGCAAATTAGATATTGATCGACCGGTGACGGATTTTTTACCGGAGTGTGATTATCTTGATATCACTATACGGCAACTTTTGACCCATGCTACAGATTTAGACCCCTTTATTCCCAACCGAGACAAGTTAAGTGCAGAGGAATTGAGAGAAGCCATGTTTCACCTCAACAGACGAAATCAGCCAGCCTTCCTATACTCGGACGTTCACTTTTTACTCTTGGGTTTTCTTTTGGAAAAAATCTTTAACCAAGATTTGGATCAGATTATAGAAGAACAAGTTTTGGGACCATGGGGGATGAAGGAAACGATGTTTGGTCCTGTTGAGCAAGCTGTACCAACAGTGAGAGGAGTAGAGGCCGGAATCATTCACGATCCTAAAGCCCGTCTATTAGGGAAACACGCTGGAAGTGCTGGTTTGTTTTCGACTGTTAAGGATTTGCAGATCTTTCTGGAACATTACTTGAAAGATGAGTTTGCTGCAGAATTGAGCCGAAATTTTTCTCCTTTAGATGATAAGGAGCGTTCTCTAGCCTGGAATCTGGAAGGAGCTTGGCTCGACCATACGGGCTATACAGGTACCTTTATCATGTGGAATCGGGAGAAGCAGGAGGCGGCTATCTTTTTATCCAATCGAACGTATGAGAAGGATGAGCGTGCCCAGTGGATAGTCGATCGAAACCAAGTCATGGAAATGATTCGTCAAGGGGAGTAGGGAGAAGAATGTCAAAAACCGTAAAAGGAACTCTGTATACAGTAGTGGCAGGGATTGCTTGGGGCTTGTCAGGAACCAGTGGTCAATACCTGATGGCACACGGGATTTCCGCTCTAGTCTTGACCAATTTGCGACTTATCATTGCAGGCTTGGCATTGGTGTTCTTATCCTACGTGACTGCAAAGTATAAACTCCTTTCTTTTTTAAAGGACAGAAAAAGCCTTTTATCTCTGCTGTTATTTGCCCTGTTTGGACTTTTCTTAAATCAGTTTGCCTATCTTTCTGCCATTCAGGAAACCAATGCTGGAACGGCGACAGTTCTCCAGTATGTATGCCCCGTTGGGATTTTAGTTTATACTTGTATCAAGGACAAGGTAGCTCCGACTCTAGCTGAGATTATTTCGATTGGATTGGCTATAGGAGGAACTTTTCTGATCGCGACGCATGGGAAAGTTGACCAGTTGTCTGTCACACCCCTAGGCCTGTTCTGGGGCCTCTTTTCAGCCTTGACCTATGCCCTCTATATTATCCTTCCCATCGCTTTGATTAAGAAGTGGGGCAGTATTTCGGTGATTGGTGTCGGGATGGTTATTTCTGGTGTAGTGGCTATTCCTTTCACAGGAGTCTTACAGGCTAGCATACCAACCAGCTTAGATTTTCTCTTTGCATTTGCTGGGATTATCATCATCGGAACGGTCTTTGCCTATACAGCTTTCCTAAAGGGAGCTAGTTTGATAGGCCCTGTTAAGTCTAGTTTATTAGCTTCCATAGAGCCAATTTCTGCCGTTTTCTTTGCCTTTCTGATTATGAAGGAACAGTTTTATGCGATTGATTTTGTCGGTATGGCTATGATTTTACTAGCCGTGACCATTATTTCATTGAAAGATTTACTGTTGGAAATAAAGAGTAAGTAACTAAAAAATCCACTCAATCGAGTGGATTTTTTGTGTATAGATGATTAGTCTTTATTTTCGTGTGGCAAGATCAAGTTTAAGATAATTCCTGTCATGGCTGATAGAGCAGTACCTGAAAGTGTAACTGGGCCAAGTTTGAGGATAGCTCCACCAAGTCCAAGTACCAACATGGCACTGGCGATGATGAGGTTACGCATTTGACTGAAGTCAACGCGTTCTTTAATCAAAACTTTTAGACCGTTGCTGGCGATAACTCCGTAGAGAAGGATGGACATGCCACCAAGCACAGCATTTGGAATGGTTGAAATCAAGGCAGTGAATTTACCTAGGAAGCTAAGAGCAATGGCGATGAAGGCCGCGTTACGGATAACAGAGACAGAAGCGATACGAGTCATCCCGATGACCCCTGTATTTTCTCCGTAAGTCGTATTAGCTGGTCCACCTAGGAAGGCTGATACAGATGTCGCGATACCGTCACCGAGAAGCGTACGGTGAAGTCCCGGTTCTTTTAGGAATTGACGGCCACAGATTTGGCTCAAAACTGTGTGGTCTCCGATGTGTTCTGAAATTGTTACGATAGCGATAGGCAAGATAGCAATGGTTTCAGGACCAAAGTATAAGTTGTACTCTTTAAAGGCACCACCAGTGCTAAATGGCAAGTAGAAACCAGGAATTTCAAACCAATTGGCTTGAAGGACTGGGGTAAAGTCAACCAAACCAAGCATCATAGCGAAGATATACCCACCGATGATGGCGAAGAGGAAAGGAATGATACGAAGGAAACCTTTTCCTTTTGTATTGATAAAAGCGGCAATCAAGAACGTCACGACAGCTACAAGAGCGTTTTTCCAGTTTCCGTCTGCTACGAGTCCAGCATTCGTTACAGCAGAACCAGCAAGACCAAGACCGATAACGATAATCATAGGTCCGATAATGATTGGTGGCAAGAGTTTATCAATCCATTTCGTACCTGCAAAACGAACACTTGCTGCTACAAGGACATAGACCAAACCAGTCAAGATAACTCCAGTTTGGGCAGCAGAGACATCGCCTCCCATTTCTTTCATGGCTAGAGACATAGCTGTGATAAAGGCGAATGAAGAACCTAGATAAACTGGAACCTTAAAGCCAGTAGAAATCATGTAGATAAGTGTTCCAATACCGGATGCAAAGAGAGCAACCGATACGGGCATTCCCAAAATTAAGGGAACGAGAATGGTTGCACCAAACATGGCAAATACGTGCTGGAAGCTTAGAAGAATTCCTTTACCAACAGAAGGACGTTGATCAACGTCTAGTAACAAGTCAACAGTTGATTCCTGTTTCATAAAAACCTCACTTTTGGGCACCAAAAAAGAGCCCATTATTTTGCAGCAATAGGCCCTCAGAGTAAGACTTTTTAAAAAATAGTTATCTTTTAAAAATTTATATAAATCTGCGCCTTCGTCACCTCACAGGATGACATTAAAAACCTTTGCTTAGGATAGTATAGCAGAAAAAATTCGTTTTGTAAACGAATTTTTCCCGAGCCCAGAAATGCGAGAGCGAGGCAGATTTGTAAATAATTTTTTTACTAAAAAAATTAAAGTGGGCGTTTGTTTGGCATGCCAGCTTTTCTTGGGTACTTGTTAGGTGTTTCTTTTTTCTTTTCGACGACTGTGATGTAGCGCGGATCTCCATTTGGCAGGGCATAGCTGAGGTTGTCCTCTACCTTGCTAAAGAGGAGGTTGAGAGCGTTCTTGGCTTCCAGCAATTCCTCAGGGGCATTGCTGGCCTTGAGTGCCAAGAGTTTTCCGCCAACTTTAAGATAGGGGATGGTCAACTCAGATAAGATCTGCATACGGGCAACCGCACGAGCCGTCACCATATCAAACTGAGCACGGAATTTCTTGTCTTGGGCAAAGTCTTCTGCCCGTCCATGGTAGAAGTGAACACCGTCCAAATCCAGCTCCTGAGCCAAAAGCTGAAGGAAGTTGATGCGCTTATTGAGCGAATCAATAATGGTCACCTCCAACTGAGGATAGAGGATTTTCATGGGTAGACTAGGAAATCCTGCCCCAGCCCCGATATCAAGAAGTTTGATAGTTTCATTTGAAATCAAGCCTTGCAGAATGGGTGCAATCGAATCATAAAAATGTTTGAGATAAACTTCTTCTTTGTCTGTAATAGCGGTCAGGTTAATCTTTTCATTCCACTCGACCAAGAGTTCAAAATACCGTTCAAATTGGTTCTTTTGCTGGTCCGAAAGTGGAAGATTTTGCTCAGCTAGTAGGCTGTAAAATGTTTCTGGTTTCATAGTAGTTTCCTTCTCTAGTATCATCTTATTTTACCATATTCGTTAAAATTTTGATATACTGGTAGTAATCTAAAAGCAGAAAGGAATAAGATTATGACTTGGATTATTCTTGGAGTTTTGGCTCTGATTGTTATTTTTGTGATTGTTAGCTATAACGGTTTGGTTAAAAATCGTATGCAGACCAAGGAGGCTTGGAGCCAGATAGATGTTCAGTTGAAGCGTCGTAATGATCTCCTCCCAAACTTGATTGAAACAGTCAAAGGCTATGCGAAATATGAAGGTTCTACCTTGGAAAAAGTAACAGAACTTCGTAGACAAGTAGCCGCAGCAACTTCACCGGCAGAAGCTATGAAGGCTAGTGATGCCCTTACCCGCCAGATTTCTGGTATCTTTGCAGTAGCAGAGAATTACCCAGACTTGAAAGCTAGTGCTAACTTTATCAAATTGCAAGAAGAGTTGACCAATACAGAAAATAAAATTTCTTACTCTCGTCAACTCTACAACAGTGTTGTCAGCAACTACAATGTAAAACTTGAAAGTTTCCCAAGCAACATCATCGCGGGACTATTTGGCTTTAAAGCTGCAGACTTCCTTCAAACACCTGAAGAGGAAAAGGCAGTTCCTAAAGTTGACTTTAGCGGTTTAGGTGACTAAGATGTTGTTTGATCAAATTGCGAGCAATAAACGAAAAACCTGGATTTTGTTGCTGGTTTTCTTCCTACTCTTGGCCTTGGTTGGTTATGCGGTTGGCTATCTCTTCATGCGCTCAGGTCTTGGTGGCATGATTATTGCCTTGATTATTGGTCTTATCTACGCTCTGACCATGATCTTTCAATCGACAGAGATTGTCATGTCTATGAATGGGGCACGTGAGGTTGATGAGCAAACAGCTCCAGACCTCTACCATGTAGTAGAAGATATGGCTATGGTGGCTCAGATTCCCATGCCGCGTGTTTTCATCATTGAGGATTCTTCTTTAAATGCCTTTGCAACAGGTTCAAACCCGCAGAATGCAGCTGTCGCAGCAACTTCGGGTCTCCTGGCTATCATGAATCGTGAGGAGCTAGAAGCTGTTATGGGGCATGAGGTCAGTCATATCCGAAACTACGATATCCGCATTTCGACTATTGCGGTCGCCCTTGCCAGTGCCATCACCCTTCTGTCTAGTATGGCAGGACGGATGATGTGGTGGGGTGGCCCTGGTCGAAGACGGAGCGATAATGATCGTGATGGAAATGGTTTGGAGATTATCATGCTTATCATCTCTCTCTTAGCCATTGTTCTAGCACCTCTCGCAGCAACCTTGGTGCAATTAGCTATTTCCCGTCAGAGGGAATTCCTGGCGGATGCATCCAGTGTGGAGCTGACCCGCAATCCTCAAGGGATGATCAATGCACTGCTTAAATTGGACAATAGCGAGCCGATGCATCAACATGTTGACGATGCCAGCAGCGCACTTTATATCAATGATCCTAAGAAAGGTGGCGGACTTCAAAAACTCTTTTATACCCACCCATCTATCTCAGAACGAATCGAACGCTTGAAACACATGTAAACAAAATCCAGAGAAATCTCTCTGGATTTTTTTGCTTTTAGAATCTCGCTTTTAACTTGTTATCTCACTAAAAAATAGCATAATATATGTAATTCTATATAATTGAGGTGAATGATGTATAAGCGCTGGATGACGTCTTTCTTGATTTTGATTTTTATGCCAATTCATTTGAGTATAGCAGAGAAAATCATGCGAATAAATTCATTAACGCTATCTATCCTTTTTACACTTGTTGAACTTGCAATATTTTTATATGTAGGAAAAAAGTATGACTTGTTTCACATTCGAAAAATCTGTCTAAAAGATATTTTAAAATGTTTTCTTTCATACGCCTTGCTTTTCCTATTTTATATTTTGGTCAATTTTTTAGGCCCTACCCAATCAGACACAACTCAAGCTGTGCACAGTTTATCACTTTTATGGTCTGTACTTTTTGTGGATCTCTGTGTTTTGGCACCTGTCACGGAAGAAATCTTTATGAGAGGTATGTTACAGGGGATAGTATTTAAGAATACATATTTTGGCTTGTTTGCCACATCGCTTCTCTTTGCTTATCTGCATGGTCCCTATACCATTCCTAGCTTTATCACCTATTTAGGTATGGGATTTGCATTTGGGATAAGGTATAAGACTTCTGACAACCTATGAATTCCATTCTTTTGCATGTCCTCAATAATCTGGTTGCATTTCGCTTTTTGTATATGAGATAATGTCATATTAGAATGCTTTGAGCTGTAAAAAAATGATTTCTAGCTTATACAATTGAAACAAAAGCCAGTCCATAATCTGTCAGATTGATGATGCCAGCAGCGCTCTTTATATCAATGATCTTAAGAAAGGCGTATGTAAAAAAATCCAGAGAAATCTCTCTGGATTTTTGCTATGTTCAACATTTATAAATCTTGTAAATCAACAACTTCCAAACCATTTTCTGTCAAACGATAGATACTCGTACAGACCTCTTTTAAGAAGCGTCTGTCATGCGAAACAGTGATCAGACCGCCGGGATAGGAGGCAAAGAGTTTTCTGATTTCGGGTTGAGAAGTGGGAGAAAAGTTTCGTGTGGGCTCATCTAGAAGGAGAAAGTTTGGCTTGCGCAGTACTAAATCTAACAGAAGGAGTTTACCTTGTTGCCCGCCAGATAGGGAGCGTATTTGGTGGTGCATCTCTGGATAGCTGAAATTGAGACTGGCTAGGTGAGATTGGATTTTCTGTAGTTCCTCTTTTCGTCCAGTTTGACTGAGGTAGGCTATTGGAGATAAATCCAATTGCAGTTTTTTATGGTAATCTTGTGGCATAAAACCAAGCGAAATCTCTCTTTTGGCGCTGAGCAGTTGTTGAAACTTGGCTAACAGAGTTGATTTCCCAACACCATTTGGCCCGATGATACCGATTTTATCTTGGCCACGGACCGTTAGTTGTAACCCCTGAGCTAAAACGCGCTCTCCAATGGACAAATTTTCCTTTTCCAGTTGGATTAAGACTTTAGAAGCCGGTAATGGTTGGATATCTGAAAAGAAAAGTTGGATTTGTTCCTCGTCAAGTGGCTTTTGGGTCATGGACTGGGCTTCCTTTTCAAAGCGTTTTTCTTGAGAGAGTACATTTTTCATCTTTTTAGCCAATAGGCGCCCAACAACATCATTTTTAGTATTTCGCAAAGCATTTTCTACATTCTGCTTAACGCGACGATGTTTTTCCATGGTTTTATTATAGGCTCTCTGGTCGTTAGCAGCTTGCTGGCTTTGTCTGGCAAAATTAGCCTTTCTCTGCTCACTATAGCGATTATAGTCTAAATGCTCGACTAGCGTTTCTGCTTCTTTCCGATGCTTGACCAGTCGCAAGTGGACAATAGTATCTGCCGTTTGAGAAAGAAAGTCTTCATCATGGGAAATGAAAATAACGGTTTGCCTAATCTTTCGAATTTGACCTTTTAGCCAATCAACCGTCTCAAGGTCTAGGTCATTTGAAGGTTCATCTAAAAATAGAATCTCAAAGGGTTTTGCCAACTCATGGATGAACTGAATTTTCAAAGCTTCGCCCCCTGATAGACTGCCAATTTCTTGGTTGCTAGCAAAACGGTCGCTATCAAAGTGCAACTCCTCAGCCAAACGATAAAGAATGCTGTAGTCTAAATCAGCAGAATCCAAAAAGAAGTAGTCGTGTAGAGTCCTATTTTTCAGAATCTCGGGGAGTTTTTGAGGTATGTAGGCCAGTGATTGAAGGTCAGACTGAATGTCGCCCTTGATAGTAAAATCAGGTAATGCTTCCCCCATTAAAGCCCGTAGCAAGGTTGATTTGCCATTTCCTTCTTCGCCAATAATAGCAACCTTTTCCCCGTCTTGGATAGTCATGCTTAAGTCAGATACAAGGTCTCGTAAATCTTTGTTTTGTGTGATGGTTAGATGATTGATTTTTATCATATTGTTGCCCTTTCTAGAATGTCCATAATGCATAACAAAAAGCTCTACTTTATCTAGTAGAGCCCAAAGTCACTGTTAAAAACTCTATTATCCTCGTTGAAAAGGTCGTCAAACTAGCTTGGAGCTGCCTACCCCAACCCAAAAGGAGCATAGCTTTCCAGTTTTTTGATTTTCAATGAGGACAAGATACTAGAAAATCTAGTATAAAAGAGCACACAAAAAGAGACAAAAACAAGATCTACTAAATAAAGGTTCTTTATTTGATAGATTAGTTGTTCATGTCTCCCTTACCTCCGAGTATTAGTACCTCTATCCTATACCTTTCAGGAAATTTTGTCAATAGAAAACAAGTAATTTCAAGCTCTAAAAACCAAAAACAGGTCCATAGAGAGTCAGTACGTGTTTGACGTGCTCGTAATGGAACTTGTCATAGTTACGCCAAGCGGCGCGTGCTTGATCATTCAGTTTTAGGCTACCCAGTCCAATCAGAAGACTGGTACGTTGGTAAAATTTCTCGAGGTCGATTAAGATACTGTTGTCAATCTTTTCCGCTTTTTTAAGTTCCTTGAGAGTGGTGTTCAGCAGCTCTTGCAGTCGAAGATCATCGGCTGTTCCTTGTTTACAATTTTGGAAACTTTTATTTAACTCGGAAAGGAGTTGATAAGCTTCAGTGATGAGTGCTTTGTCTTCCATATGAGCATCCTCCTTGCTCTGATGTATTCTTGCCTATAGTATAGCACTAATAGGAAAGTTTGTCATAGTAAATATGTTAAAAAATGAGATTTTAATATCAAAGTTTGGGAGGCTGACTTATAGCCTTTTCATGGTATAATCAAGTGAGTACATCTTTATGGAGGAAATATGAAGTTAAATATTCAAGAAATTCGTAAACAACCTGAAGGCCTGCATTTTGAACAAGCTTTAGACCTGGCAGCAGACTTGCGTAAACGGAATCAAGAAATTTTAGATGTCAAAGATATCCTTGCTGTTGGGAAGGTCCAGTACGAAGATCGTCTGTATTTCTTAGACTATCAGTTGTCATATACCATTGTTCTTGCTTCCAGCCGCAGTATGGAGCCAGTTGAGTTGGCTGAGTCTTATCCAGTCACAGAGGTCTTCATGGAAGGAGCGACTAACCAACTGGACCAGGAAGTTCTAGACGATGACTTAGTCTTGCCTATCGAAAATGGGGAAATCGACCTTGCTGAGAGCGTAGCAGATAATATCCTGCTCAATATCCCTATCAAAGTCTTGACGGCAGAAGAAGAGGCGGGCCAAGGTTTTGTGTCTGGAAATGACTGGCAAATCATGACTGAGGAAGAATACCAAGCTCAACAAGCAGTCAAGAAAGAAGAAAACAGTCCATTTGCTGGCTTGCAAGGACTATTTGATGGAGACGAGTAGATGGTTTTATCCAAGAAACGTGCCCGTCATGTCATAGAGGAAATTATTGCCCTTTTTCCAGATGCTAAGCCTAGTCTTGATTTTACTAATCATTTTGAACTACTGGTTGCAGTGATGCTGTCAGCCCAGACCACAGATGCTGCGGTAAATAAGGCCACACCAAGTCTCTTTGCTGCTTTTCCAACGCCACAAGCCATGTCTGTAGCGACAGAGAGTGAAATTGCTTCACACATTTCTCGCCTGGGACTGTATCGAAATAAGGCTAAATTCCTTAAAAAATGTGCCCAACAGTTACTAGACGATTTTGATGGTCAAGTGCCTCAGACTCGAGAGGAATTAGAAAGTCTAGCTGGTGTTGGTCGTAAAACAGCAAATGTCGTCATGAGCGTGGGCTTTGGAATTCCAGCTTTTGCAGTGGACACTCATGTGGAGCGTATCTGTAAGCATCACGATATCGTTAAAAAATCAGCTACGCCACTTGAAGTAGAAAAACGTGTCATGGACGTTCTGCCACCAGAAGAATGGTTAGCAGCCCACCAGGCCATGATTTACTTTGGACGAGCTATCTGCCATCCCAAAAATCCAGAATGTGACCACTATCCCCAATTATATGATTTTAGTAATGTTTAAGGGGACTCTGAAAAAGTTTTTGCTTGATTTTAAGGGTGCTTTGTGCTATAGTAAATAGTAACTAAATAGTCCTTTAAACCTGTCCCGTGAGGCAGGCAAGGAGCGCGATAAAGTAGAAGGGTGAAGTCTATACTGTTTATAGTGGGGCTCGCTTAGCTATACATTTCAAGTCTCCTTGTAGAAGGAGACTTTTCTTTTTGGAGGTTTGTCATGAAGACAAAAGAAGTTGTAGACGAATTGACTGTCAAACGAGCGATTACGCGTATTACTTATGAGATTATTGAGCGCAATAAAGATTTGAATAAAATTATCCTAGCTGGGATAAAAACGCGTGGTGTTTTCATCGCTCATCGTATCAAAGAACGCTTGGAGCAGTTGGAAAACATCACTGTTCCTGTTGTGGAATTGGACACCAAACCTTTCCGTGATGATGTTAAAAGCGGAGAAGATACTTCTTTGATTTCTGTTGATGTGACAGACCGTGAAGTTATCTTGGTGGATGATGTACTCTATACAGGCCGTACCATCCGTGCTGCGATCGATAACATTGTCGGACATGGTCGTCCTGCGCGCGTGAGTTTAGCGGTGCTAGTTGACCGTGGACATAGAGAATTGCCTATCCGTCCAGATTACGTTGGGAAAAATATCCCAACTAGCCGTTCTGAAGAAATCATCGTAGAGATGATAGAACTTGATGGCCAAGACAGAGTTCTGATTACTGAAGAAGCTTAGAAAGCTGAAGGAGTAGCCATGTCAGAAAATCAACAAGCATTGAATCATGTGGTGTCCATGGAAGACCTCACTGTTGATCAAGTGATGAAATTAATCAAACGAGGAATTGAGTTTAAAAACGGCGCCCAGCTTCCCTACGAAAACAAACCTATTGTG
This sequence comes from Streptococcus sp. CF10-1, assembly GCF_024295825.1. Taxonomy (GTDB): domain Bacteria; phylum Bacillota; class Bacilli; order Lactobacillales; family Streptococcaceae; genus Streptococcus. Next base: position 200,268 of record NZ_JANCPQ010000002.1, read on the forward strand.
TCTAATCTCTTCTTTGAGGATTCTACACGAACACATAAGTCCTTTGAAGTGGCAGAAATTAAACTGGGGCTGGAGCGACTGGACTTTGATGTGAAGACTAGCTCGGTCAATAAGGGTGAGACACTTTATGATACCATCTTGACCCTATCTGCTCTAGGAGTGGATGTCTGTGTGATTCGCCACCCAGAGGTCGACTATTACAGAGAGTTGATTGCGAGTCCGTCGATTACGACTTCCATTATCAATGGTGGTGATGGTTCGGGACAACATCCTAGCCAGAGCTTGCTTGATTTGATGACTATTTATGAGGAATTTGGCCACTTTGAGGGTCTCAAGGTTGCTATTGCAGGCGACTTGGATCACTCACGCGTTGCCAAATCCAATATGCAGATTTTGAAACGCTTGGGAGCTGAACTGTACTTTGCAGGACCTGAGGAATGGAGAAGTCAAGAGTTTGCGGACTATGGACAGTTTGTAACTATTGATGAGATTGTTGATCAGGTGGATGTTTTGATGTTACTCCGAGTTCAACATGAACGCCACGAAAGTGGAGCGGTCTTTTCAAAAGAAGACTACCATGCTCAACACGGTTTGAACCAAGAACGCTATAATCGCTTAAAAGAAACAGCAATCATTATGCATCCTGCTCCAGTGAATCGAGATGTGGAAATTGCTGACCACTTGGTTGAAGCACCAAAATCACGCATTGTCCAACAAATGACCAATGGTGTCTTTGTTCGAATGGCAATCTTAGAATCCGTATTGGCGAGTAGAAGCGCCAACTAAAACACAAGACATTAAAAGACGCCAGTGAGCGTCCACGAGAGGTGAAAATATGACAAAAAGACTTCTAGTATTAGAAGATGGCACAGTTTTTGAAGGCAAGGCCTTCGGAGCAGATATTGATGTAACAGGTGAGATCGTCTTTAACACAGGGATGACCGGCTACCAAGAATCCATTACAGACCAGTCTTATAATGGACAAATCTTGACTTTCACTTATCCTTTGGTGGGAAATTATGGAATTAACCGTGATGATTATGAATCCATCATTCCAACTTGTAAGGGAGTTGTCGTTTTCGAAGAGGCGCGTCGAGCTAGCAACTGGCGCAACCAAATGACCTTGGATGAATTTTTGAAAGCCAAGAAAATTCCAGGTATCTCAGGGATTGATACGCGTGCACTTACCAAGATTATCCGTAAGCATGGTACGATGCGTGCAACCTTGACCCATGTTGGAGACAGTATGGACCATGTGACGGACCAGCTCCAAGCAACAGTCTTGCCGACAGACAATATCAAGCAGGTTTCTACTAAAACTTCCTATCCAGCTCCAGGTGTTGGTTTGAGTGTGGTCTTAGTAGACTTTGGTCTCAAGCACTCAATCCTACGTGAACTTTCTAAGCGTAACTGTAACGTTACGGTTGTTCCGTATTCAACAACAGCGGAAGAAATTCTCCACCTAAATCCAGATGGAGTTATGTTGTCAAATGGTCCAGGTAACCCAGAAGACGTTCCAGAAGCACTGGACATGATTCGTGGTGTGCAAGGAAAAATTCCAATTTTCGGTATTTGTATGGGACACCAACTTTTTGCCATGGCAAATGGGGCTAAGACCTACAAGATGAAATTTGGTCACCGCGGATTTAACCACGCAGTACGTGAAATTGCAACAGGACGCGTAGACTTTACCAGTCAGAACCATGGTTATGCAGTCAGCCGTGAGGATTTGCCAGAGCACTTGATCATCACCCACGAAGAAATCAATGACAAGTCAGTTGAAGGAGTTCGCCACAGATACCAACCAGGTTTCTCTGTACAATTCCACCCAGACGCAGCTCCTGGTCCACACGACGCTAGCTACCTATTTGACGAGTTTATTGAGATGATGGAAGCCTTTAAACAATCAAATTAAGAACGAGCAAAAGCTCGTCGGAGAATTTATGTAACTGAACACGGACGGAAAGCTCGGAATTTAGAGAAACCAACTTGGATTGTCAATCCTTCCTTGGTTTCCTAAAATTCAATCGCTTTCTATTCGTCCTTTGTATCTTATTTAATGGCAACCAGAGAGTTGCCGAATAGAAAGGCAGGTCGTTTCTTTTAGTCGCTATTGGGCGAACTAAAAACTCCCTGCACTAGATTTTTTATCGAAAAATATCGTTTCTCTAAAAAATCGTCGGAGAATTTATTTAATGTCGCTCTGTGAGGCGACGAATAGAAAGGAGAAGATACATTGTTCGCGGAAGTGAACACGCCCTAAGAACTGTGTGAAAAAGATAAACATCGTCTTGACGCTAAAGGCGTCTGCACCGAGTTTCCTATTTTCACTGTGTTCTTTACGGGCTTTGTATCATAAACTATGCCTAAACGTACTGATATTCAAAAAATTATGGTGATTGGTTCTGGTCCGATTATTATTGGTCAGGCTGCTGAGTTTGACTACGCGGGGACCCAGGCCTGCTTGTCTTTGAAAGAGGAAGGTTATGAAGTTGTCTTGGTGAACTCAAACCCTGCCACCATCATGACGGACAAGGAGATTGCGGACAAGGTCTACATCGAACCGATCACACTCGAGTTTGTGACACGTATTCTCCGTAAGGAACGTCCAGATGCTTTGCTTCCAACTCTTGGAGGTCAGACAGGGCTCAATATGGCCATGGAATTGTCTAAGAATGGTATCCTAGATGAGCTCGGTGTCGAACTTCTAGGTACTAAATTGTCTGCCATCGACCAAGCAGAGGACCGTGACCTCTTTAAACAATTGATGGAAGAGCTTGAGCAGCCAATTCCAGAATCTGAAATTGTCAACACAGTGGAAGAAGCTGTTGCCTTTGCGACATCAATCAGCTACCCAGTTATCGTTCGTCCAGCTTTCACACTTGGTGGTACTGGTGGTGGTATGTGTGCCAACGAGGAAGAATTGCGTGAAATCGCTGAAAATGGGTTGAAACTGTCACCTGTTACCCAATGTTTGATTGAACGTTCAATCGCAGGTTTCAAAGAAATCGAGTACGAAGTCATGCGCGATTCAGCTGACAATGCCCTCGTTGTTTGTAACATGGAAAACTTTGACCCCGTTGGGATTCACACAGGGGATTCCATCGTATTTGCTCCTGCGCAAACCATGTCAGACTATGAAAACCAAATGCTACGCGACGCGAGCTTGAGCATTATCCGCGCCCTCAAGATTGAAGGAGGATGTAACGTTCAGCTGGCCCTTGATCCGCATAGCTTCAAGTACTATGTTATCGAAGTAAACCCTCGTGTATCGCGTTCGTCAGCTCTTGCTTCTAAGGCGACGGGTTATCCGATTGCCAAATTGGCTGCCAAGATTGCAGTTGGTTTAACCCTGGATGAGGTTATCAACCCAGTTACAGGTTCAACCTATGCCATGTTTGAGCCAGCCCTTGACTACGTTGTTGCTAAGATTCCACGTTTCCCATTTGACAAGTTTGAAAAAGGTGAGCGTCGTCTTGGGACCCAAATGAAGGCGACTGGAGAAGTCATGGCTATTGGTCGTAACATTGAGGAGTCACTTCTCAAGGCATGTCGTTCACTTGAAATTGGGGTTCACCACAATGAAATGCCGGAGCTTGCAGATATTTCAGATGATGCCTTGATTGAAAAGGTTGTCAAGGCCCAAGATGACCGTCTCTTCTACGTATCAGAAGCTATTCGCCGTGGTTACACGCCAGAAGAAATCGCTGAATTGACTAAGATTGATATCTTCTATCTGGATAAACTCTTGCACATCTTTGAAATTGAGCAAGAATTGGGTGCCCATCCACAAGATCTAGAAGTCTTGAAAACAGCTAAACTCAATGGATTTTCAGACCGTAAGATTGCTGAACTTTGGGAAACGACAGCTGACCAAGTTCGCCAACTTCGCTTGGAAAACAAGATTGTCCCAGTTTACAAGATGGTCGATACTTGTGCGGCAGAATTTGACTCTGAAACACCATATTTCTATTCAACCTATGGATGGGAAAATGAGTCTATCAAGTCTGACAAGGAATCTGTACTTGTCCTAGGTTCAGGTCCAATCCGTATCGGTCAAGGGGTTGAGTTTGACTACGCAACAGTTCACTCAGTTAAAGCTATCCAGGCAGCTGGTTATGAAGCCATCATCATGAACTCAAATCCAGAGACCGTTTCAACCGACTTCTCGGTATCAGACAAACTTTACTTTGAGCCATTAACATTCGAAGATGTCATGAATGTTATTGACTTGGAGCAACCAAAAGGCGTTATTGTTCAGTTTGGTGGTCAAACAGCTATCAACCTTGCAGAGCCATTGGCAAAAGCAGGTGTGACCATCCTTGGTACGCAAGTCGCTGACTTAGACCGTGCCGAAGACCGTGACCTCTTCGAGCAAGCCCTTAAAGACTTGGATATTCCACAGCCACCAGGACAAACGGCTACCAATGAAGAAGAAGCCGTGCTTGCTGCTCGCAAGATTGGTTTCCCAGTCCTCGTTCGTCCTTCTTATGTCTTGGGTGGCCGTGCCATGGAAATCGTAGAAAACGAAGAAGATCTTCGTTCTTACATGCGTACCGCTGTTAAGGCCAGTCCAGACCACCCAGTTCTTGTTGATTCATACATCGTTGGACAAGAGTGCGAAGTTGATGCCATTTCAGATGGAGAAAATGTTCTCATCCCTGGTATCATGGAGCATATCGAACGTGCCGGTGTTCACTCAGGTGACTCAATGGCCGTTTACCCACCACAAACCTTGTCTCAAAAGTTGCAGGAGACCATCGCAGACTATACTAAACGCCTAGCAATCGGCCTCAACTGTCTTGGAATGATGAACATTCAGTTTGTCATCAAGGATGAAAAAGTCTATGTTATTGAGGTCAACCCACGTGCCAGCCGTACGGTTCCATTCCTTTCTAAGGTAACCAATATCCCTATGGCTCAGGTGGCGACTAAGCTCATTCTTGGACAAAATCTTGAAGAACTTGGCTATCAAGATGGACTTTATCCAGAAAGCACTCGCGTTCATATCAAGGCGCCAGTCTTCTCCTTTACCAAGTTAGCTAAGGTAGACAGCTTGCTCGGGCCTGAAATGAAGTCAACAGGGGAAGTCATGGGTTCTGATACTACTTTGGAAAAAGCTCTCTACAAGGCTTTTGAAGCTTCTTACCTGCACTTGCCAACCTTTGGAAATGTTGTCTTTACCATCGCTGATGATGCCAAAGATGAAGCCTTGGACTTGGCTCGTCGTTTCCAAAATATCGGCTACGGTATCCTCGCGACAGAAGGGACAGCAGCCTTCTTTGCTAGTCATGGACTTCAAGCCCAACCTGTTGGTAAGATTGGTGACGATGAACAGGATATCCCAAGCTATGTCCGTAAAGGAAAAATCCAAGCGATCATCAATACTGTCGGAACCAAACGAACTGCTGACGAAGATGGTGAGCAAATCCGTCGTTCAGCCATTGAACATGGTGTGCCACTCTTTACAGCCCTAGATACAGCTAATGCCATGCTTAAGGTGCTTGAAAGCCGTAGTTTTGTCACAGAAGCGATCTAGTTGAGAAAGCATTTTCACAGTTTTAAAGCCAGCGTTTTCTGACGCTGGCTTTTATAATACTGATATTGCCTATTTCAACTATCATTTCTTTTATTAGGAATCATTCCAAAATGTGATATAATAAGGGTGAATTGGAAATAGGTAAACTATTTTCATCATTCTTTCAAAAAATATTCTATTAAGAAATATGTAAAGACAGATTAGAAAGTGGGAAATCCCTATGTCCTCTTATGAAAAAGTCTCTCTTTCTGAGATCAATCAATCTATTGAGACTCCAAATAACAATCATTTTTGGCAAAATCTAAAAGCATTCTTAGGACCTGGTGCACTTGTGGCAGTTGGCTACATGGATCCAGGAAATTGGATCACCAGCGTGGTTGGTGGTGCCTCCTACAAGTACAGCCTTTTATTTGTTATTTTAATTTCATCCATCATTGCCATGCAGCTACAACAGATGGCTGGGAAGCTCGGTATCGTGACTAGGATGGACCTAGCGCAGGCAACAGCTCATCATGCTCCCAAGTGGCTTCGCTATAGTTTGTGGGTGATTTTAGAATTAGCTTTAATGGCGACAGACTTGGCTGAGGTTCTAGGTTCAGCGATTGCCTTAAATCTTTTGTTTAAAATACCGATTATGATTGCTATCCTTCTAACCGTTTTAGATGTATTTTTGTTACTTTTATTGATGAAATTTGGCTTCAAAAAAATTGAAGCCATTGTTACGACCCTTATTTTAACCATATTAGCCATCTTTACCTATCTTGTGGCCTTATCTAATCCAAGTATCCAGGGGATTATTGGTGGTTATTTACCAACTTCAACTTTATTTGAAACACCGTTACCAGGTCATGAAAGTCAATTGACCTTGGCTCTAGGGATTGTAGGTGCGACAGTCATGCCCCATAATCTCTATCTCCACTCCTCTCTATCCCAAACAAGGAAAATCAATCACAAAGATAAGAAGGATGTTCGAAAAGCAGTTCGCTTTATGACCTGGGATTCAAATCTTCAGTTGTCCCTAGCCTTTATTGTTAATTCCTTGCTTCTCATTTTAGGTGCCTCTCTCTTTTTTGGTCATGCATCTGAAATTTCGGCCTTCTCCCAAATGTACAATGCTTTACAGGATTCGACAATAGCAGGAGTGATAGCCAGCTCAACCTTGTCAACTTTATTTGCTCTAGCCCTCCTAGCAAGCGGCCAAAATTCGACTATTACAGGCACTTTGACAGGACAGATTGTCATGGAAGGCTTCTTACATCTGAAATTGCCTCAGTGGATTATCCGTATCGGTACCCGTATTTTTGCCTTGCTCCCTGTGATTATTGTTGCCGTCTTGTTTGGACATCAAGAAAAAACCTTGGATCAGTTATTGGTCTATTCACAGGTCTTTCTGTCAATCGCTCTTCCGTTTTCAATCTTCCCCTTAATCTATCTGACCTCTAAGAAGTCACTGATGGGAGAATTCACCAATGCCAAGTGGAATACAATCCTAGGTTACGCAGTTTCCATTATCTTAACCATTCTCAATGTCAAGCTTCTTTTCGATATTTTTTAAACCCGTTTGAAATCAATTATAGTGTCAGCGTGAAGGTTGACAAATAGAAAGTAGTAGAAAAAGAAGTACAAAAAAAGAACAGTGGTAACTGTTCTTTTTTTGATTATTTGAGACCGTATTTTACAAAGATATACTCTATAGTGTTTAAATCCTTATTAAATCAACGTTTCTAAAGGGGATATAGCTGTAAAATATTATATATATACCGTATTGTTAAACCAAGACGGTACCAAAAAGGTACCAAAAATTAAGGTTTCGGAGCTTATAAAATAATGAAAGTTGTCTCAAGTATTTGGGCTTTTTTTATTGACTTTTTTTGTAATGAATGAGATAATAAAAACACGAAGAAGTATCTCATAGATACACCAAACCCCCGAGGACGGCCAGGTCTCTCGAGGGTTTTTTTGTGGTGTTTTGGGCTAGCCTTAGCGTTTGTCCTCGTCATCTAGCCACTTGATGAGATAGTGAGCCAGTATCTCAACCGTGATTCCGAGTAAGAGCTCGAAGAAGTAACTCATAGAACAACACCTCCTTTCGCATTAATTTGCGGAAGGTAGCTTCAGCAATTTGTATTATATCACAATAAAAGACTCTAAACTAGAGCCTTTTATAATTTATCTTAAAAATCGTCGTAGCGCTTTAGTTGACTGTCGTACAGAGCGGTCAAGAAAGCGTAATGCAGAAAATGCAAGCATCCAACCAAACAGTGTTTTTCTCATGGCGTTACCTCCTTACTAAATAGTATACCACAGCTTATTTTTTAGCTGCGATTTCCTAGACGGTCTTCTTATTGAAAAATTCAATTTTTTCAATCGGAGTCATATTGCGATATGTTTTGATAAAATCACGATAAATCAGATACTTTTTATCAGGGTCAAGTAAGTCATTAAAGAGTTTAATAACTCCAGTTTTAAAGCTATCAATATCCTCAATAACAAGAAGAATATAAGGTGATTTTTGTATTAGATGGATGTTATAGTTATCCTTGAGACGAATTTCTAAAACATTGATAGCCAGGGCATTTGACCAAAACGATTCTCCCTGTTCATCTGAGGTAAAATAAGGCTCAATAATGCTAAGTGGATAGGCTGATGGTATATAGTTTCCAGTGATTTCTTTAAAAACTGACTGTAGGAAACCCAGTAATATTTTTCCAGAAAATGTAGCGGGTTGTTTAATTTTGTGTACTAAAGGTTTGTTAATATTGTTCATCTTTTTCTCCTTGTTCATTTATTCCATGGTTCTCTTGACAACAAGTAACCTAGTCTTTTTTAGCCTTTGGCAATCGATCGTCAGCTTTTCAGCCTGACGACTCGACTGTCTTTAGTCTAAAGTCGACTAGCTTGTTATCAAGAGACTTTCACGGCATAAAGTGCTTAAAATATATTTTTTGCAATCATATTTTTAACACTTCGAGCGACTGACATAATGGTTATTCTTGGTGGACGTATTTGATTTATGACATGTAACATTCTGCTGAATTCTTTAGGATGCATGTAATTTCTTGCTGTTTTGCGCCAAAACGCAAGTTTTTTATTTACAGCATTTAATTGCTCACCCAATCGTTTTATGCTTTCATTGAGTTTTTTATTTGCGTGTTTTAGGTTATCGACTTCTGATTTTAGTGTACGATTTTCAGATAATATATGATCACTCTTCATCAGTTCTTTAGCTAAGTTATTCTGTTTAGAAAGTGATTGCTGTAATTGCTGTTCAAGGTTGCTGTTTTCATGCCTTAGCCTATTATTATCCAGGGCATGTTGGGAGACTGTATGAAAGAGTCTGTCATAGGTTTCTTTATCCATTTTTAGTTTTCCGTCAAATGTACGTCTGACTAATTTGTCTTTTTTCATTTCTTCAATCTGTAGAGGTTGAATAGACTCCAAAACAGCTATATCATCTAGTAAAGCATCTTTCTCTTTTTCTAGTTGTTTTAGTTTTTCGGTTTTATCAACTATCTTTTTATCAGTATCATCTAGTAAGCGTTGCTTTTCTTTAAATTCTGCTGTTTCGAGGTGTTTCTTCTTGCTATCAGACTCCCCACGTTGCAAATTATATCCATGTTCGTTCAGGTATCTAGGAAATGCCTCCTGGATCTCTTTCAGTTGGTCACGACTGCCAAATAATGATTTAGAGCTTAACTTGCCATTTTGCATAGGCACAAGTCCTAAGTGCATATGTGGCGTACTCTCGTCAAGATGTACCATAGCATAAGCGATATTACTATTACCGTATCTTTCAGCAAAGAAATTTTTTGCTGTTTCAAAAAAATTCTTAATCTGTTCTGGACTCATATTTTCAAAAAATGCCTTATCTGATGTAATAATCCATTCATTACACAAAACGGCATCTTTACGTAGAGCACGTTTGGAAATTTTATTATCGTTGATGTATTGTTTAATCTGCCTATCGTATGGGATAGAGCGGTCACGGTCGGTTAATTCATAGTTTAGGTGAGTTTTTTCTGGGTCAATATCCTTGTTCGAGTGATTTTCAAAAATTCGTTCATTGTGACGATAGGCACCACCAAGATTTCCAGATTTCATTTTTTGCATCCTAGCTACTGCGTAACTCATAGCTTGTTCTCCTTTCTCGGCTCAAAGGGTCGCCGAGCTGGTGGCGGAAGATTGCCACCAGGACTAAGTGACCCATAGGGTAGATTTTTTCCTGAAGAATCGGCACGACTTCCATGTAAAGTGTAACGCACTACACTTTACTCCGTAAATGTGCGTTCTCCGAAGGGTCTTGCAGACGGCATATCGCTCCGAATACAGGAGCGACATCGAACCATCTCTCGAGCCACAAGAGAAGTTTCGACTATACTCGCCAAAGCGAGTAGGGCACCCTGTCGGTGCCCCTGGGTCGGACGCTTCGCATTGTCCGACAAATGCCGTCAGAAGACGGCAAAGGCTAAAGCTACAAGGAAAGCTATAGATACAGTAGTGAGTGCAAGCATTAAGTAAATTCTATGTTGTTCCAATCGTTCAGCATAATCTGCCCAAGCTTTTAAATTTTGTTGCTCACTCTTCCTATAGCCTTTCAATAGTTGCAAATCTTGTTCTAGTTGTTTGCCTTGTTCTTTAGCCTCCTCTAATTCTTTCTCAAGTTTAATCACATCATTTTCAAAATGATAATCTTCAAGTATTCTAATGCCTATTAAATCAAGGTTTTCAACCTTTTGGTTGTCTAGGTATAAATGACCTTTCAACCTCTCTTTATATTTTGGAGATCGTATCCGTTTATAGATGGATTGACTACTAACTCCCAGGCTATCAGCGTAGTCTTTTATTCTCATTTTAGGCCTAATAACTCCTTGTTAATACTGGATTTTCAACCAAATGGTTGAAAGCTATTTTTTGTTTCTCTTCCCCCATAATAAGCAAGCTGTTTTTCTAATATTGGTCGTTCATGTTTTAATAAATCTTTCATCAATTTCAGATAGTCAATATCAGATGTTTTATAGGTTTCTAAAATCTTTTTATATTTAGTTCTTGTATTTCTATGTAATTTTTGCCAAACATTTTTATTGCGTGTATATGCGACTAAATATATCTGAGTTTCAACTGGTAAATCATCAAACACAAAAGGTTTAAAGATAACAGAGTCAATGACCTCGAATATTTCTTCAACCGAGCGACTGCGGAGCTGAAATTCTAAGCGCCACCAATGCTGGAACTGCTGGGCAAATTTCTTGTCCTCCTCAGAGCCATTTTCTAATTGTTCAACTTTTTTGTTATAGAGTCTGATTTGCTTTTCTGACCTGGAGGCGCCTAGATATTTAGTTTCTAGTTTTCCATTCTGGTCTCTCCATTCTTTGGTAGCAGTAGGGCGACCTTTCTTTTCAAGAATAAACTCACTACAATCAACTTCAAATATATCAAAAGCTAAATCGACTCGAGAGATTGCAATATCTTCAAGATATGGTATAATTGTATCTAAGATATTAATATCAATCTGTCGGAGTTTATTGGGGTTAAACTCTATCCTGAAAGGGCGAGCATTAAAGGCTTGTCCTTTTAATTTGTCGTAGTCTAGGAGGAGTCTAACGTGACTTCCGTCCCGAGTGATTGCTCTAAACATATCAGTCATTGCAGTCTGGACGATAATGGCTGTATGACTTTCTATCAAACTTTTGAGATCAAGGAGTTTGATAGGTTTGATATAAGCTGTAATAGTGATGTTGTCCAAGCTAACTTTTAATTCCAAATCAACCTCCTTTCTTGTAGAGGTCGCCTATCGGCGCCTCTTTTTTGTCTGCACAAAGACCTCCGTAAAATGACATTCTTGGGGGAGCAACCCCAAGCCGACTTCGTCGGACCATTTTCATTTTGCTACGGTCAAACTTGCCAAAAAATGGGTGTAGTAAATGCACATCAGATGTGCACATAGCGGGCTGTTAGAGGAGCCCGCGTTATAAATTTTTGAGCTTTCTCAAAATTTAGTCTCAAAATCTCATTTTCAAAATATTTTCATAGTTGTTTTCATAACTGTTTTAGGACTAGAAATTTTGTAGATCTGGAACAGATTTTTGAAAAAGAACAACTCTTTCAATCAAAAATATTTTTTGGATTTTCTCAATGATATCTTCAGGAGGAATTTATTTGTTATTCTTGTATTTAAAGAATCGATCTTTAGCCTTTTTGATTTCTCCTAAATTGTCAGCCACATCAGCAAACAATAACTCATTCAGTTCAAACCAACGTAGTTCAGACTGTTTACGGACAACCTCGAAGTTCCTCCAAAAACGTCTACCCTCATCTAGTTTTTCTGCCTTAGCGAAAATATGAGCTCTTTCTAGTTTGCGTTGCTTACGTGGGATAAAACTCCCTAAATCTTCAATTCCAACACCTGCAAAAATTTCCCCATCTTTAACAGCAATAGGAAACCTTAGAGTTTTCAGTTTATTATTTGAAACAAGCTCTAGAAACTCACTCAATGTCGTTTTATAGTCCAATTTATATCTTAAGAAAGCTGGCTTTAGCAATATAAAAAAATCAGGTGTTTTAGATGCGAAAGATAATAAGGTGTCTTTATCAATATCTTTATAATCGCATGATAAGAATGCGACTTGCCTATTATTAAGCCAGTTTTCTATAGTGTTTTTTTGCTCGGTGTCATCACTAAAATAGATTGTCAACATTCTTTCTATAACTCCTTCACATAAATTCTATCAGGTTGATGAAGTAGAGGATTGTGTTTGTAAACTGTAATCAAGTCAGCAATCTGTAAACGATATTTCAAGTTAGTTATTCTTGATGTACTAAATCCAAACATTCCAGCGAGTTCTTCCCTTGTGTAAGCAAGATAAATTTCTCCATCATCATCTACCCATCCCATTTCAACAGCTTCTTCTTTTTTGCTGAGAAGAAGTATATAAAAAATTATTGCATAAGGGGAGAGGTCTCTGTATTCTTCCTCGAACAATAATGCTTTAGGAAGATAGTAGTAATAATCGTCATCGTAATTCATATATCTCACCTTTCATATTGTTGTAACCATTGAGCGACTTTGTGTTTATCGTACAGGGTCACTCCGTCAATTACCATGTGGGGCATACCTTCACGTTGCCATTTGACAACGGTAGTAGTTGATACATCAAGCCAACGGCACAAGCCTGCCATACGTAGCATGGGTTTATAGAGCTCCTGATCCACAAAAGCTTTTTCGATGGCTTTCTGAAGCATGGTATCGTAACGAGCAAGCAACTTCTTTTCTGTTGCTTTTGGGAGGTGGATGGTAAAGTTTTCTGTCATATTCTGACCCCTTTCTTAATTTTATAAACCCCGAAAGTTATTTTATAACTATTATTTTAAGTTAAAAAATAACTTATGTCAAGAAAAAAGTTATTTTTTAATTATTTGTGTTATAATTTTAAATATAAAATGCCAGAAAGGAAAAAAATGAGCAATAGACTAAAAGTTTTAAGAAAAGAAAAAGGATTGACTCAAGCTGATTTAGCAAAAGTTTTGAATACTAACCAGTCTCAATACGGGAAATATGAAAATGGAAAAACAAATCTTAGTATAGAAAATGCAAAAATTCTTGCAGGATACTTTGGAGTGTCCGTACCTTACTTACTAGGTCTTGATGATAATCCTGTATTAAAAGATCCAGGTGCACCTAAAGAGATGATTAAAGATTTCTATAAAGTGTTGACAAAAGGTACGAGTATAGAGCATAAAATTACTAAATGGACTCCATTTGGTGATGAACTTGCCATTATACTTAAAGAACTCAATCAGTCAGAGGCATTGTCTGACTACATTGATTTTCTAGCAAGTAAAAAAGGCTTCAACCATGTTTTAGTTAAAGCAGTTAAGGAATTTATAGCCGACGAGAAACAAGGCCTTATTCCATTCCTGATTAACAAATCAAGTGCAGAAGACTCTCCTTATCATTATGTTTGGGAGGCATGGATAAATTCTGACGAATACAAGAGACGGCAAGAAGAGAAAAAGAGTAAGAAATAACTGACAATCATGATTTCTTTATTTTATAAGCTCCGAAACCTTAAAAAATAAAGGAGAAATTAGAATGTCTATTATTAAATATAAGGCTAAAAAGTCTAAATCAGGGTATCTTTATAAGGTCAGAATCTACAGGGTGATTGATGGCAAACGTCAGGACTTCTTTAAAAGCGGTTTTAAGAGCCTTAGAGAGGCTAGACAATATGAAGAGCTATGATTTACCACAAAAAAGCGTCAGGAGACCTCTCAGGGCTTCTGAGAGTCTCTGAGAGACGTTTTGATGAAGTTTTTGAAGAATGGTTCAAAACTTATCAAAACACAGTAGAGAGGACGACAAGCGTCCGTACAGATGATTTGTTTAGAATCCATATCTTGCCAGTTCTTGGAAAGATGAAAATTTCCAAAATTACTCCTTGGCACTGCCAAGACTTTATTACCGAAAAAGGTCAGACTTTTAGAAATATCAAACAGGTAAAATCTTATACTAGCCAAGTGTTTGATTTTGCTTTGAAAATGAAATTGATTACAGACAACCCAATGAAGCAAACGATACTCCCAAAAAGAGAGCGGAAGAAGTCAGATAACTTCTTTAGCGTTGAGGAGTTGCATGAGTTTTTAGCTATTATTAAGGCAGAAGAGCCTTATAAAAACTATGCCTTATTTCGTTTGTTGGCCTATAGTGGCTTAAGGAAAGGGGAGCTGTATTCTTTGAGGTGGTCTGATATTGATTTTGATAATCAATTACTTTCTATCAGCAAAAATCTAGGTAGAATCAAAGGGAAAGCAGTTGAGAAAAGCACTAAAAACAGGTTTTCTATACGGCAAATCCCTTTAGATACTGAGACAGTCTCGATTTTGAAAGAGTGGAAACAAAAGAGCAGAAAAGAAAAGGGGCAACTGTCAGTTACCCCATTGATTGATAGTGATTACATGTTTACGTTTGTTGGCCGAGATGGAAAGATAGAGCCTTTATATCAGGACTATATCAATAGTGTTCTAAAGCGAATCATCAGGAAACATGGCTTGAAGAAGATAACTCCTCATGGCTTCAGACATACTCATGCAACCTTGATGATTGAAGTAGGGGTTGACCCTGTCAATGCGGCCAAAAGATTAGGTCATGCAAGTAGTCAGATGACCCTGGATACTTATAGCCATTCTACAGTAGCAGGAGAGAAGAAAGCTATCACAAAATTTGTAGATTATCTGGATAGTGCAAAAGGTTAGTTTTCCAAGACGGTACCAAAAACGGTACTAAAAACAAAAAAAGCCAATTCCAATTTCTTGGAAAAGGCTTTGTATCAACGTTTTTAAGCAATAAATGCGGTTGATTATTTGAGACCGTATTTTTTGTTGAAACGATCCACGCGTCCATCTGCTTGAGTGAACTTTTGACGTCCAGTGTAGAATGGGTGTGAGTCTGATGAAATTTCCACACGGATCAATGGGTAAGTTTCGCCTTCGAACTCAACAGTTTCGTTAGAGCGTTTAGTTGAACCGCTAAGGAATTTGTAACCAGTAGTTGTGTCCATGAAGACAACTGGGCGATATTCTGGATGGATATCTTTTTTCATTTTGCAATATTTCCTTTCTGCCATGGTCTCTTTGCGAGCCATAGATTGTTACCATACTAGTCTATCAGATTCTGATAAGTTTGGCAAGTCTTTTCCCTGATTTTATTAAAAATCTTGATAAAAAATCACTCCAGTGTTTACTAGAGTGACGGTAGAAGAATGCTTAGTTCTCTTGATTTGGAGCTTTTTCTTCTTGTTAATTTTTTACTTCTGTTTCTTTTACTGGTTCTGCGTTTTCTTCTGCTGATTTAGCTTCTTTTTCAGATTCAGTAGTTTCTGTTTCTGTTGATTCTGTTACAGTTTCAGCTTCAGCCTCTGTTTCAGTTGGTTCGGCTACTGGTTCAGCTTCTGTTTTTGTTTCAGATTCAGTAGTTTCTTCTTGTACTGGTTCTGCATTTTCTGCTGCTGATTCAGCCTCCACATTAGTTGGTTCCTTAGCTTCTTCTTTTTGCTCGGTTTCCTCTTTAGCAGTCTCTGTTTTCTCAGCAGTAGTTTCTTCTTTTTTACGTTCTTGAGATTCTTTTTTGATTTCTTCTACTGCAGTTTTAACGGTAGAGCTTGTTACACGTCCAACAGTTTGAGCAAAATCTTTACCAGACTCAGCTAATTCAGTAAATGACTCTTTTGTAATTTTACCACCTGACATTGCCAAGAGACCAGTTACAACAAGTGCAATGCTAGCAAGAAGAGCCAAAATCAAACCAAAGCCGATTGAAACGCCATATCCACCAAAGTTAGACACGTACTTGTTTACACTAAAAAGATTAATTAGTGTGACGAGAGTTGCAATTGCACCCGCAACAATGACACCAATTGAGAACCCTTTAGGCATTGCTTTATTCATATTATTTAGGCATGCAAGAACAATAGATACAATAGCTGCGATAATGACAAACCACCCATCTCCTTGGTAACCATTCACACTATAGGAACCAAAAGCACCTGCATTTAAACTGGCCCATGGCAAGAGTGAACCAAGGATTGCTACTCCAGCAGAAATGAGGATAAACAAACGATTTTTTTCCATTATTAAGTCTCCTTTTATTCGGTTTGATTTATTATACCATAAACTGAGGTACAAAGAAACCGTATATTTTAAGAATATAGCATATAAAAGGCCAAGAAAATTCTTTCTTAGCCTTGGTGAATCTGTAGAACTTCTTTCAGCTCTTGGTATATTTGTTCGTTTTCTTCTAGATTATAGGAATTAGCGCCACTGGCTAATGGATGCCCTCCACCGTCATGTCGTTTGGCAATTTCATTGATAGGAGTGATTTTACTGCGCATTCGCACGCGGAAGTGGCCATCAGTTTGTTCAACAAAGATAGCCCAAGCCTTAACGGTATCGATTCGGCCAGGTGCTCCGACAATTGCCGCTGTTTCAGCATCCGTAACCTTATATTTTTCCAAGATGTCTTGAGTAAGCAGAACGCGTGCAGCCCCGTCTTCATCAACTTCTAAATGATCATAGACAAAGCCTTGCAGTTTTGCAATCTTGAAGCTCATGGTATCCATTTGACGAGACAATCCAGCAAAGTCAAAATCAATTTCTCGGAGCTGGCCAGCTATTCTAAAGGTACGAGCACTAGTTGAAGGGTAGAGAAAACGCCCTGTGTCCCCGACAATTCCTGCATAGAGAAGTCGTGCCGCTTCACTAGACAAAGTTAGCTGATTTTCTTGAGCAAATAATGCAATCATCTCACTGGCACTGCTTGAACTTGTATCCACCCAAGATAGGTCACCATAGATATCATCATTTGGATGGTGATCGATTTTGATGGTGAAAGCAGCTTGTTCGTAGCGTTTATCATCGATACGAGGGCGATTCGCTGTATCACAAATAATAGCAAGAGCTCCTTGGTAGTCACTGTCTTGGACAGTATCCATTTCTGCCATCCATGTCAAAGTCGGTTCATTATAGCCGACAGCTTTGATGGTCTTTTCAGGAAAATGGTGTGTGAGAAGAGCTTTCAAGCCCACTTGACTCCCTAAGGCATCAGGATCTGGTTTCATATGACGATGAATGATAATCGTGTCGTATTCTTTGATTTTCTCTAAAATTTGCTGGCAAATGTCCATAAATAACCTCAATTCTTTCTCATTTTATTGTAGCACAAGAATTTTTATTTTTAAAATGAAAAAGATATGATATAATGGAGAAAGATAAATTGAGGAGGACGATATGGCATTAGCAAAAATTGTATTTGCCAGTATGACCGGTAATACCGAAGAAATTGCAGATATTGTAGCAGATAAATTGCGTGACTTGGGCTTGGATGTCGATGTTGATGAATGTACGACTGTTGACGCTTCAGACTTCTTGGAAGCGGATATCGCAATCGTTGCGACTTACACTTACGGAGACGGAGAATTGCCTGATGAGATGATGGACTTCTACGAAGACCTAGCTGATCTCAACTTGAATGGCAAAATCTACGGAGTGGTCGGTTCAGGAGATACCTTCTACGACGAATTCTGTAAGGCTGTTGATGACTTTGATCGTGTATTTGTAGCAACAGGAGCTGAAAAAGGTTCAGAGTGCGTTAAAGTGGATCTGTCTGCTGAGGAAGAAGATATCGAACGCTTGGAACAATTCGCAGAAGAATTGGCTGCAAAAGTAGGATAAGAATCAAACTGCGCTGACTGGAAGAAGTCAGTGCGTTTTTTTATTAGTTTTTTTGGGATTTTACTAGCCTATTTAGAGGCTTTTTGATACAATAATTCAAATAAAGGAGGAGACTGTATGAACTTAGATATTATTCGCCAAGAAATTGATCAAATTGACGATCAAATCGTCAAGCTCCTAGAAGAACGGATGCACCTAGTTGAAGGGGTTGTCGCTTATAAAAAAGCATCTGGTAATCCAATCTTAGACTCTAAGAGAGAAGAAGTTATTTTTGAAAAAGTCAAAAGTCGAGTGGAAGATACGCGCTATCAGGAGACTATTGTTGCGACTTTTTCTGACATACTCAAACGTTCGCGTGATTACCAGGATCAAAACATCAAATGAAAAAAGAACAATTTTATCCGCTAGGGATTTTTCTAGCTGCAATGGTGGGCGGACTTGTCCGCTATCTAGTTTCCACTTGGTTACCAGCTAGTCCAGAATTTCCTTGGGGTACCCTCCTTGTCAACTATCTGGGCATTATCTGCCTGGTCTATCTGGTAAAAGGCTATCTGGTATATAAGGGAACTAGTAAAGGCTTGGTTTTGGCGCTGGGTACAGGATTTTGTGGTGGGCTAACAACCTTTTCTAGTCTAATGCTTGATGCCGTGAAATTGCTCGATACCGGGCGTTATCTTAGTTTAGGCATCTACTTATTTTTGAGCATTGGTGGAGGTCTGCTCTTGGCTTATGTTCTAGGGAGGAAGAAATGGTAATCGTTTATCTTGCAATCGCCTGCGGGTTCGGAGCCTTGGTTCGTTATTTCTTTTCTCGCTATAATCAAGCTTCTAAATTGCCCCTAGGAACTCTCATAGCCAATCTTCTCGGCTGTTTTTTAATCGGCCTACTCTACAATCATGTGGAGTCCAAGGAAGTCTATGCTATCCTAGCGACAGGTTTTTGTGGTGGGTTGACGACCTTTTCAACTCTGAATGACGAGCTGCAAAGACTATTCAGTGACAAGAAGGTATTTTATAGCTATTTTCTCTTAACTTATATAGGCGGTTTTCTAGCGATTTTTTTAGGAATTCTGCTATAAATTTCTTTACTTTTAGGTGGAAATTTGGTAAACTGTATCTTGTGTGTAATGGACGCACAAAAATACAGTTTATCCGCTGAGGAAGGTTCCTCAAGATTGACAAAGATAGGAGAATAAAATGAATCCATTAATCCAAAGCTTGACTGAAGGTCAACTTCGTACAGATATCCCATCATTCCGTCCTGGTGACACTGTTCGTGTACACGCGAAAGTTGTCGAAGGTAACCGTGAACGTATCCAGATTTTTGAAGGTGTTGTTATTGCACGTAAAGGTGCTGGCATCTCAGAAAACTACACAGTTCGTAAAATCTCTAACGGTGTAGGTGTTGAGCGTATCTTCCCAATCCACACTCCACGTGTTGAAAAGATCGAAGTTGTTCGTTACGGTAAAGTACGTCGTGCGAAATTGTACTACTTGCGTGCACTTCAAGGTAAAGCAGCTCGTATCAAAGAAATCCGTCGTTAATTCGACTAAAAAACTCTGCTCATCCAGCAGGGTTTTTCTCTGGCTCCCTTAGTTCAATGGATATAACAACTCCCTCCTAAGGAGTAGTTGCAGGTTCGATTCCTGCAGGGGGCATTTTTAGTAATGTAAAGAAAGACAAAGAAAATTCAAAATGTTTGTTTATAGGCAATCATCACAAGTTTGTTTTTTAAAATAACTTAGTATTTTTGGAATTTTTGACCAAAGTGTGACCAAAAGTCAATGAATATAGAATAAAGTAGATCAGGAAACTGGTCTATTTATTTTGTAATTATTAATGAACAGTATTTTTTAAGTTTATAATATTCAGTTTAAGTTAAATAGTTGTAATTATAGTATATAAGTTTTTCTTTGTTAATGTTATAATATAAAGTATATAGAGCTATTTTTCGAGGTGCGGATTTGGCAAATAATAGAAAAATTGAGACATTAGGTGTTTCACATCTGTCTACATTTATAGATAAGCATGAGTTACTTCAATCTTATTTTGATAGAAATGATAAAACTCCAGTGTGGGATGGAGAAATTCATGTTCTTAAATCACCGAGTGAGAAGAAAGAGGAAATATTAGGTAAAGTACCTGTTCAGATTAAAACCACTAGACAGAAAAAAGATGTGTTAAAATCCTTCTCATTAGATACTAGAGATTTAGAACTATATAAATCAAATGGTGGAGTAGTTTTATTTGTAGTTTGGTTGAATGAGGATAATGGTTTAAGAGATATTTACTATAAGTCATTACCTCCTCTTTCTATAAAGAATTTGCTCAGAAAGAGTAAACTAAAAAATAAATCTACAAATAAGAAGAAACTTTCCATAGAGATTTTTAAACTGGATGATAAAAAAATGTATCCAATGTTAGTGGATTTCATAAACAATAGTCAGAAGCAGTATAGTTTCATAAATGTCGAAGGTATTTCAGTTGAGGACATTTCTGATGATAAAACTCTAAAGTTCTACTTCTATGGTCAGGAAAAAGAAGAAATTTTTAACTATCAGGAAGAACATGATCTCTTTATTTATTATTTAGATCCTATAACTGGCATAGAAATACCTCTTGAAAACACAATTAAGATTGTAGAAACTGAAGAAGAAACGGATTTAATTATAAAAATAGGCGATCATGTTTTTCAAGACGTAAAAAGACATCGTTTTCCTGATGGGAGTGTACAGCTTCATTTTGGTGAAAGCTTTACAATGTCTTTTGATATAAAGAAGAAACAATTCAAATTTAACTATACTAGGCCGGATTTGCTGTCAAAAGCTATAAAGTGTACTCAGGTATTTCAAGAGCTAGGAAAAATCGGATATTTTAACCTTAATGGTAATAAAATAGAGTTAGATGAACGGTCAATAAAGGATATTTCTTCATTTGATTTAGAGGCTGATATAAAGGGATTGTTAAAAATTTCTAACTTTATGAAAAAAATGGGTATACAAAAAGATGTTGATTTATCTTGCTTTGATAAACAATCTCAAAGGAATCTAAATATTCTTTATTCAGGTCTTGTCTTAAAAAAGAAAGTTGCTTTAAATTATAATGAATCGAAATTACTTCACCTAAATATTGCTAACATCCACATTATAACTTTATATAGTTTTTTGTCAGATAAAAATGGAACTATGATAGACATTTTTACTGAAACTCCTTGGTGCCGGGAAGGAGAAACTGAAGATGAAGATTATTTAGACATTTCAATTTTTGAAGTATTTGAACCAAACGATTGGCTAAAAATTGATAATTGTAAAATTGATTCAGTTATTGCCTCATATCAAAGATTGGTAGATAATAAGCTGAAATATGAAGGCGCTGACCGTACTATTTTAAAAATAGTTATCGCTGCAGACATGGCAGAAGATATGACTAAAAGAGAGTTGTTACTTAATTGGGCTCAATGTCTTTCTAATTGGAACTTAAAATACTCCCAAAATAGTGAGATGGCTATAATAAATGACCTTCAAATAAAATCTAGAGTTCGTAAATTAAACAGCAAAGAAATGGAGATTCTAAGCAATATTTTAGTAAATAGTAATGATAACTATGAACTTTGTTTCGGTTCATCAGTGTTATTAAAATCGAAACCGCAAGCTGATTTATTTTGGAATAAACTGGATAATGAGACAAAAGAAAGATATAAAGACTTTCCTATTTATACTTTGTATATGAAATTATCGTAAAAATTAAAAGAGATTGTAAGAAAATAACATATGGAAATAAAGAAAGTAATGTATTACAATACAGTGCCACAATTAAGGAAGCAATACCTATTTTTGTACTCTCAAGATTTAAGTAACGTACAACTGCAATTCAATTTATTAATTTACTCTCATTGTGATATGTTCATACTAAAAACCGCTCTCCTGAGCGGTTTTCGTCTATTCTTGCCTTTTTACAGTACCCACGTACGGATAGCATGGGCAACGCCGGATTCGTCGTTTGTTTTGGTGATGTATTTGGCGATTTTTTTGAGTTCTGGATTTCCATTTTCCATAACAACGGGGTTACCCACGACTTCCAGCATGGCGCGGTCATTTTCTTCGTCACCGATCGCCATGGTTTCATCTTTGGTCAATCCTAGTTTTTCAGCTAAGTGAGTGATGGCTGAACCCTTGTCCACATTCTTTTTAAGGAGTTCGAGGTAGAAAGGAGCAGATTTGTTAATAGAGTATCGTTCGTAAAATTCTGCTGGAATTTTTTCAATCGCAGCGTCGAGAATTTCTGGTTCATCAATAAACATACATTTGACGATTTCCTTGTCAGCCATTTCTTCTGGAGTGCGGTAGAAAATAGGCATGCTGACGAGGGTTGATTCGTGCACCGTGTATTTTCCGATATTGCGATTGGCAGTATAGATACCGTCCTTGGTAATAGCGTGCATGTGAACACCGAGCTTGCGACTGAGAAATTCCATATCTAGATAATCCTCATAGGTCAAGGATTCGCTGATAATCTCATGGCCAGTAGCAGTCTCTTGGACAAGGGCACCGTTGAAGGTTACCACATAGTCGCCCTTGTCTCTCAACTGCAAGTCGTCCAGAAGTTTTGCAACGCCTGCAATGGGACGACCTGTTGCAATAACGACCTTGACGCCAGCTTGTTTGGCATCTTGGATGGCAGAAAAGACTTCCGGAGTGATTTCCTTTTGACTGTTGACTAGGGTACCATCGATATCGACGGCAATTAGTTTAATACTCATACATTTCCTCTATTCGTTCTTATTTGGGGTAAAATGATCGTTCTCAATCAAGTGTAAAAATTGCTGGGTAATGCTTGCGAAGATGCTGTTTTGGTCCAACATTTCTTTTGGGAAATAAAAACGATTATCTCCGTGGCGACTGCCAGCAAGGGATTGGACGATAGGAGACAGGCTAGAGAGTTCTGCTAGTTCTCCATTTTTCTGTAGAATCTCAATCTGTGTCCGTGGGTTTTCAGATTCGGGACGATAGATATCATAAGGGAGGTCAAAGTTCTTATGAATAGCAGTATAGTAGTCTGGATCAAAACCGATTTCTTCAACCAGTTGTCTC
Source organism: Streptococcus sp. CF10-1 (assembly GCF_024295825.1). Taxonomy (GTDB): domain Bacteria; phylum Bacillota; class Bacilli; order Lactobacillales; family Streptococcaceae; genus Streptococcus. Next base: position 223,119 of record NZ_JANCPQ010000002.1, read on the forward strand.
ATGGTTGCGAGTTGGTCTTGGTCTTCTTGTGAAAAAGTAATGGATTTAAAGACCTTGCGGTTGACAAAACGTTGCGACAAGTCGGCTAGTATCTTGTCAGGACTGGTCATCCAGAGTTGGAAGTAGGTATTCATCACGCCGTCATCAAGTGCCAGATAGTCAGATAGAGTAACTTTCTTTTCAAAAAAAGGTAGCAAATGAGGAGAAGTGCGTGCAAAGAAGTCCTTGTCTTCAGGATAGAGTTCCTTGGCGCGCTTGAGAAGATTCTGTAGGAGGACTTCCATGGCCCGAGTTGCTGGGTGGAAATAAACCTGCATATACATCTGGTAGCGACTGAGGACATAGTCTTCAATAGCGTGCATGCCATTGCGCTGAAAGGCGATCCCATTTTCGACAGGACGAATGACTCGGAGGATTCGAGTCAGGTCAAATTCCCCATAAGATGCTCCTGTAAAATAGGAGTCGCGCAAGAGATAGTCCATGCGGTCTGCATCAATCTGACTGGAAATGAGCTGTACGACCTGCTTGTTAGGATAGGTATGGTCAATGACACTGGCAACTTTTTTTGGAAAGTCAGGCGCTACTTGTAACAAGACTTGGTGAATCTCTGTCTCAGGACTTTGGATGATTTCCTGAGTAATGGCCTCATGATCTGTATCAAAGAGATGTTCAAAAGTATGAGAGTAGGCACCATGCCCGAGGTCATGAAGGAGCGCAGCAGTCATGGTCAAAAGAGACTCAGCAGGATCCCATTCTTCAGGATATTTTTCTTCAAAAATCTCCGTGATACGACGAGCAATCTCATAGACTCCTAGACAGTGGGAAAAGCGACTGTGCTCCCCACCATGGAAAGTATAGCTGGAAGTTCCTAGCTGTTTGATACGGCGCAGACGTTGAAATTCCTTTGTATTGATCAAGTCATAGATGACCTGATTATTGACATGGATATAGTTGTGAACTGGGTCACGGAATACTTTTTCGTTCATATGACCATTATAGCAAAATCCTGCTCTTTTTGGTAAAATAGTAGGACAAGAGACAAGAAAGAGGATTTGATGTGAAGATTCGGATGCGCAATACGATTCAGTTTGATGAACAATTGGAAGTCATTGACCAACTCTATGACGTGGAAGTGCGTGAAAAGGGCGATTATAGCTATCTGCTTTTTTATAATGAGGAAAAAGAAAAAGTAGTTATTAAATTCCATGGTCAAGAACTGGTGATGACCCGTTTTTCCAATCCGAAGACCATTATGCGTTTTCTCAAGGATAGTGATAGTTTGGCCTATATTCCTACACCAATGGGGATGCAGGAGTTTATCATTCAAACGAGTCACTACAAACTGGATGGGCAAAAGATTGAACTCGCCTATCAACTGCAAAATCAAGAGGGACAACCCTTTGCCAGCTATCAATTAGAAATTACTTGGGGATAAGAAAAAGGTTGGCGAATGCCAACCTTATTTGATATAGAGTTCTTGATTTTTTAGGACAATTTCACGTACACTTGCGAATTTCTTGAGTTTTTTCAGTTCTTCAGGATGGGTTACCAGAGTGATAACATAGCCCTCTTTGCCCATGCGACCTGTACGGCCAGCGCGGTGGGTATAGGTTTCCATATCTCTAGGAATATCAAAGTTTACGACGCATTCTAGGCTATCGATATCAATTCCACGAGCCAGAAGGTCAGTTGCAAGGAGCAGGGTTAGTTGCTTATCTTTAAACTTTTCTAAGATGACTTTTCGATATTTTACATTGACATCGCTAGCGAGGGAAACAGCTAAGATATCCCGATACTGTAGTTTTTCCTCCGCACTTCCAAGATCTGACAAGCTGTTAAAGAAGACCAGACCACGGAAATCCTCAACATGAGCTAGTTTTCGTAGCATATCCACACGGTGACGTTGGTCTACCTGCATATAGAAGTGTTGGATGTTGTCCAGTTTTTGATCAGAGAGATCAATGGTGCGCGTGTTTGGTGCAATCTTCTCTTGGTCAAACTTGGTCGTCGCACTCATGTAGACGAGTTGGTGGTCACGAGGTGCGTAGTGAGTGATTTTCTCAACAAAGTGAATCTGAGAATCATCGAGTAATTGGTCAAATTCATCCAGGATGATGGTTTCCACATTCATCATCTTGATTTTTTTTAATTTAATCAACTCAAAGATACGGCCAGGGGTTCCAATCAGAATTTCTGGTCCTTTTTTGAGTCGTTCAATCTGGCGTTTCTGACTCGAACCTGATAAGAAGAGCTGAGCAGTTAAGCCGATAGCCTCTGACCACGTTTTACATACATCAAAAATCTGTCCAGCTAGTTCTGTATTTGGTGCTAGAATCAAGAGCTGTTGGGCTTTTTTCTTTTGTAGTCTGAGAAGGCTTGGTAGGAGGTAAGCGAGGGTCTTACCAGTTCCTGTTGGGCTTACTCCCAGGAGGTTTTCTCCAGCAAGAAGGGGCTCAAATAGTTGAGTTTGAATGGGGGTAAATTCTTGGAAACTGAGTTGGTCGCTCAGTTCTTGCCATTCAGTGGGTAGTTTGGTTTTCATTTTTCTGCCTCAAATCTAATGCCAGCAGTCTGGCGCATGGTATAGAGTAAATCATGAACAGAGCCTGCATCATCCAGCCAAGTCAGGTAAAGCGTCTGGTCTGGTTGCTGGATCATCTGTGCGAATGCAGCGACTTCCTCAGTCATCGTATGAGGAGCCTGTTGGATAGGGAGCTGAACTTGATTTCCTTGGCGGTCGGTAAAAATAGCTGAGCGGATATGCTCAATCGTGTTGAGGGTCAAGGTTCCATCTGCTGTGTAAATCTCACAAGGAAGATTGGAAGTGATGTTTTTCCCAGCCTTGATATGAACTTGAAAGTTAGGGTAGAAGAGGATACCATCTCCATTTAGGTCAATGCTATTGTTAAGCTGTTTAGCCTGATAAGTCGCGTCCTGAGACTTTCCAAAGAGGAGAACGGCAGCATAGAGAGGATAAATCCCCAAATCCATAAGGGCTCCACCAGCAAAACGATCTGAAAAGACATTTGGCGTCTGTCCAGCCAATAAGTCAGGCATCTTGGAAGAATACTTGGCATAATTGAAATCAGCTCCCAAAACTTGCTTGTCTGCCAAAAAATTCTTGATAGTAGTAAAGGCTTCCTCGTGGTAGTTTCGTGCTGCCTCAAAGATAAAACAATTATTTTTCTTAGCTGCTTGCCTCAAGTCTAGCCATTCTTGTGACTGAGTGACAGCTGGCTTTTCAAGAATGACGTGCTTGCCAGCAGACAAGGCAGCCTTGGCTTGAACAAAATGCAAGGAGTTTGGACTGGCGATATAGACCACATCAAAGGAAGACTTAAAGAAGTCTTCTAATTGATCAAAGAGTTGGATATCCTGATAGCGAGAAGCGAAGGATGCAGCAGTTTCTAGTTTTCTAGAATAGACTGCAACCAGCTGGTATTCTCCACTAGCATGGGCTGCTTCAATGAAATGATGGGTAATAACACCTGTTCCGATAACACCTAATTTAAGCATAAATACTCCTTTTCCGATTTCAATTCCTTCCTTCATTATAACATAGAAAAGAAGGACTATCCAACAGATGGTAAAAATTTCAAATGGGCTACGAATTTCTTGGAGAAAGTGGTACAATATTTAGATAAGTAGATGAAATGAGACGGGGGAGAAGATGAGATTATTACCAATAAGAAAAATATCACGTCAGTCTAAGAGACTAGCGCTTTTTTTGACTTTTTGTGCAGGGTATGTCGATGCCTATACCTTTATCGTGCGAGGAAATACCCTTGTGGCTGGACAAACTGGGAATGTGGTTTTTCTTTCTGTAGGACTCATTCAGCAGAATGTATCGGACGCCAGTGCCAAAGTAATGACCTTGTTTTCCTTTATGATGGGTGTCTTTTTTCTGACATTGTATAAGGAAAAACTACGAATTGTTAAAAAGCCGATTTTGTCCTTGATTCCACTTGCAGTCCTGTCCCTAATTATAGGCTTTGTGCCGCAAACGGTTGATAATATCTATCTCGTACCGCCCTTGGCCTTTTGTATGGGACTGGTGACAACTGCTTTTGGAGAAGTGTCAGGTATTGCCTATAATAATGCTTTTATGACGGGGAATATCAAACGTACCATGTTAGCTTTTGGAGACTATTTCCGGACCAAGCATACGCCTTTCCTACGAGAGGGCTTGATTTTTGTTAGCTTGCTTAGCAGTTTTGTCTTCGGAGTTGTTTTTTCAGCTTATTTGACGATTTATTATTAGGAAAAGACAATTCTAGGTGTTCCTCTTATGATGAGTATCTTTTACTTCAGTATGCTTTTTGCTTCTTGGAGAAAAAAAGGGAAAGAAAAAGCTTAAATTTGATTGATTTCGCTTGTAAGAAAAAAGAAGATATGCTATACTTTAAGAGTTGACTATGCACAATCCTGTGCAACCGCACGAACATCGTTGCTCACATAGTGAGTATAAAGTGGTTCGTCCCACGATGCTAGGCGAGTCTTCACAAAAATACGGGGAAACCCTAAAAATCATAGGAGGTGCATAATGAGCACATACGCAATTATCAAAACTGGCGGAAAACAAGTTAAAGTTGAAGTTGGTCAAGCAGTTTACGTTGAAAAATTGAACGTTGAAGCTGGTCAAGAAGTTACTTTTAACGAAGTTGTTCTTGTTGGTGGTGAAAACACTGTTGTCGGAACTCCACTTGTTGCTGGAGCTACTGTAGTTGGAACTGTTGAAAAACAAGGAAAACAAAAGAAAGTTGTTACTTACAAGTACAAACCTAAAAAAGGTAGCCACCGCAAACAAGGTCACCGTCAACCATATACAAAAGTTGTCATCAACGCGATCAACGCTTAATTTTTAAGGAGAACACATGATACAAGCAGTCTTTGAGAGAGCCGAAGATGGCGAGCTGAGGAGTGCGGAAATTACTGGACACGCCGAAAGTGGCGAATACGGCTTAGATGTCGTGTGTGCATCGGTTTCTACGCTTGCCATTAACTTTATAAATTCCATTGAGAAATTTGCAGGCTATGAACCAATCTTAGAATTAAACGAAGATGAAGGTGGTTATCTAAAGGTTGAAATACCAGCGGATCTTCCTTCACACCAGAGAGAAATGACCCAATTATTCTTCGAATCATTTTTCTTAGGTATGGCAAACTTATCGGAGAACTCTTCTGAGTTCGTCCAAACCAGAGTTATCACAGAAAACTAACACGGAGGAAAACATTATGTTAAAAATGACTCTTAACAACTTGCAACTTTTCGCCCACAAAAAAGGTGGAGGTTCTACATCAAACGGACGTGATTCACAAGCGAAACGTCTTGGAGCTAAAGCAGCTGACGGACAAACTGTAACAGGTGGATCAATCCTTTACCGTCAACGTGGTACACACATCTATCCAGGTGTAAACGTTGGACGTGGTGGAGACGATACTTTGTTCGCTAAAGTTGAAGGCGTAGTACGCTTTGAACGTAAAGGTCGCGATAAGAAGCAGGTTTCTGTTTACCCAATCGCAAAATAAAAAGGTCCAGTGAATCTTTTTATCCCGAGCCTTAAAATGAAAAGGCGAGGAAGCTAGAAGTAGCATAAAATAAGGCTTTCCGAGTTTTCGGAGAGCCTATTTTTTTGTTTTGATACCCATTTTGAATTTAATAGAGAATAGTTAGATTTAAACTTGCGATGGACCCTTTTTTCTTTTTTGGAAAAATTCTGAAATATGGTATAATGAACAGATAGAGAAGTTGGGGGTAAAAGATGAACATTCAACAATTACGCTATGTTGTGGCCATTGCCAATAGTGGTACTTTCCGTGAAGCTGCTGAAAAGATGTATGTTAGTCAGCCAAGTCTATCTATTTCTGTGCGCGATTTGGAAAAAGAGTTAGGCTTTAAAATTTTCCGTCGGACGAGTTCGGGAACGTTTTTGACCCGTCGTGGTATGGAATTTTATGAGAAAGCGCAAGAGTTGGTCAAAGGCTTTGATGTTTTTCAAAATCAGTATGCCAATCCTGAGGAAGAAAAGGATGAATTTTCCATTGCCAGCCAGCACTATGACTTCTTGCCACCAACCATTACGGCCTTTTCAGAGCGTTATCCTGATTATAAGAACTTTCGTATTTTTGAATCTACCACAGTTCAAATATTAGACGAAGTGGCGCAAGGACACAGTGAGATTGGGATTATCTACCTCAACAACCAAAATAAAAAGGGCATCATGCAACGGGTTGAAAAGCTTGGTTTAGAAGTTATTGAACTAATTCCTTTCCAGACTCACATTTATCTTCGTGAAGGGCATCCTTTAGCACAGAAAGAGGAATTGGTCATGGAGGATTTAGCGGATTTACCAACAGTTCGTTTTACTCAGGAAAAGGATGAGTATCTATACTATTCAGAGAACTTTGTCGACACCAGCGCGAGCTCCCAGATGTTCAATGTGACCGACCGTGCTACTTTGAATGGTATTTTGGAGCGGACGGATGCTTACGCGACTGGATCTGGATTTTTAGATAGTGACAGTGTCAATGGAATCACAGTCATTCGTCTCAAGGATAATCTAGATAACCGCATGGTCTATGTCAAACGGGAAGAGGTGGAGCTTAGCCAAGCTGGGACTCTTTTCGTTGAGGTTATGCAAGAATATTTTGATCAAAAGAGGAAATCATGAAAAAAAGAGGAATAGTAGCAGTCATTGTACTGCTTTTGATTGGGCTGGATCAGTTGGTCAAAAATTATGTTGTCCAGCAGATTCCACTAGGTGAAGTGCGTTCGTGGATTCCCAATCTCGTTAGCTTGACCTATCTGCAAAATAGAGGGGCAGCCTTCTCCATGCTGCAAGACCAGCAGTGGTTTTTTGCTGTTATTACACTGGTCGTCATGGCAGGTGCCATTTGGTATCTACATAAACACATGGAGGATTCTCTCTGGCTAGTTTTCGGACTGACCTTGATAATCGCTGGAGGTCTGGGCAACTTTATTGACAGAATGAGTCAAGGTTTTGTGGTGGATATGTTTCACCTAGACTTTATCAACTTTGCGATTTTCAATGTTGCTGACAGTTATTTGACAGTTGGTGTCATTGTTCTATTGATTGCAATGCTTAAAGAGGAAGTAAATGGAAATAAAAATTGAAACTGGTGGGCAACGTCTAGACAAGGCTCTGTCGGACCTGACAGAATTGTCACGCAGTCTCGCGAATGAACAAATCAAGGCTGGACAAGTTTTGGTTAATGGGCAAGCCAAGAAAGCCAAATACACTGTCCAAGAGGGCGATGTGGTCACTTACCATGTGCCAGAACCGGAGGTTTTAGAGTATGTGGCTGAGAATCTTCCGCTAGAAATCATTTACCAAGATGAGGATGTGGCCGTTGTTAACAAACCTCAGGGAATGGTGGTGCATCCGAGTGCTGGTCATACTAGCGGAACCTTGGTCAATGCCCTCATGTACCATATCAAGGACTTGTCAGGTATCAATGGTGTTCTCCGGCCGGGTATCGTTCACCGCATTGACAAGGACACGTCGGGTCTCCTCATGATTGCTAAGAATGATGAGGCCCACTTAGCACTCGCGCAAGAACTCAAGGACAAGAAGTCTCTCCGTAAATACTGGGCAATTGTTCACGGTAATCTGCCAAATGATCGTGGTGTGATTGAAGCTCCGATTGGTCGTAGTGAAAAAGACCGTAAGAAACAGGCTGTGACTGCTAAAGGGAAGCCAGCAATGACTCGTTTCCATGTCTTGGAACGCTTTGGAGATTATAGTTTGCTAGAGTTGCAACTGGAAACAGGGCGTACTCACCAAATCCGTGTTCATATGGCTTATATTGGCCATCCAGTCGCTGGTGATGAAGTCTATGGTCCTCGTAAGACTTTGAAAGGACATGGACAGTTTCTCCATGCTAAGACTCTAGGTTTTACCCATCCGAGAACAGGTGAAACCTTGGAGTTCACAGCAGATATTCCAGAGATTTTTAAGGAAACGCTGGAAAGATTGCGTAAAGCTGAGAATAGATAAAAGAGTTGAGATGACTGTCTCAACCTTTTTATTTCAAGTCTTTTCTATTTTAAAGTATTCATGTTATAATGGATAAATATGAAGAATCGGAGTGAGAATATGAAGTACAAACGAATCGTCTTTAAGGTAGGGACCTCCTCCTTAACAAACGAAGACGGGAGTTTATCAAGAAGTAAAGTAAAGGCAATTACCCAGCAATTGGCTATGCTGCATGAGGCTGGACATGAGTTGATGTTAGTGTCATCTGGGGCAGTAGCCGCTGGATTTGGAGCTTTGGGTTTTAAAAAACGTCCGACCAAGATTGCAGATAAACAAGCTTCAGCTGCAGTTGGTCAGGGACTTTTGTTGGAGGAATATACAACCAACCTCCTCATGCGTCAAATCGTTTCTGCACAAATCTTGCTGACCCAGGATGATTTTGTAGATAAACGTCGTTATAAGAATGCCCATCAGGCCTTGTCTGTATTGCTTCATCGTGGTGCAATCCCCATCATCAACGAGAATGACAGTGTCGTTATTGATGAGCTCAAGGTCGGAGACAATGACACTCTGAGTGCCCAGGTAGCGGCGATGGTTCAAGCAGACCTTTTAGTTCTCTTGACCGATGTGGACGGTCTCTATACTGGAAATCCCAACTCAGATCCAACAGCCAAACGTTTGGAGAAAATCGAGACTATCAATCGTGAGATTATTGATATGGCTGGTGGAGCAGGTTCGTCAAACGGTACTGGGGGCATGCTAACAAAAATCAAGGCTGCAACTATTGCGACGGAATCAGGTGTGCCAGTCTATATTTGCTCCTCCTTGAAATCTGATGCCCTGATTGAGGCAGCGGAGGAGACCAAGGATGGTTCCTTCTTTGTTGCGCAAGAGAAGGGACTTCGTACCCAGAAACAATGGCTGGCCTTCTATGCTCAAAGCCAGGGAACGATTTGGGTAGATGGTGGAGCTGCAGAGGCACTTTCAAAAAACGGGAAAAGTCTCCTTTTATCGGGTGTGGTAGAAGTGGAAGGAAACTTCTCTTACAACGATATTGTAACAGTAGTAGATAAAGAAACAGGTCAATCTCTTGGAAAGGGACGTGTTCAATTTGGTGTCTCAGCTCTAGAAGATATGCTCCGTTCTCAAAAAGCTAAGGGAGTCTTGATTCACCGTGATGACTGGATTTCCATCACTCCTGAAATCCAGCTGCTCTTTACAGAATTTTAGAGGTGAACGATGGTAAGGACACAAGAACAATTTGAACAGGTACAGGCTGTTAAGAAATCAATCAATACTGCTAGTGAAACAGTGAAAAATCAAGCCTTGCTAGCTATGGCAGATCATTTATTGGCAGCTACTGAGGAGATTCTAGAGGCCAATGCCCTCGATATGGAAGCGGCTAAGGGTAAAATCTCAGATGTCATGCTGGATCGTCTTTATTTGGATGCAGGTCGAATCCAAGCGATGGCAAGAGGGATTCGTGAAGTAGTTGCTTTACCAGATCCCATTGGTGAAGTCCTAGAGACAAGTCATCTTGAAAATGGCTTGGTTATCACCAAAAAACGTGTGGCCATGGGGGTTATCGGTATTATCTATGAAAGCCGTCCAAATGTGACGTCGGATGCGGCTGCTTTGGCTCTCAAGAGTGGTAATGCAGTCGTTCTTCGTAGTGGCAAAGATGCCTATCAAACTGCCCATGCTATTGTCACAGCCTTGAAGAAGGGCTTGGAGACGACTACCATTCATCCAGAGGTGATTCAACTAGTGGAAGATACCAGTCGAGAAAGTAGCTATGCCATGATGAAGGCCAAGGGTTATCTAGACCTTCTTATTCCTCGTGGAGGAGCTGGCTTGATCAATGCGGTGGTTGAAAATGCTATCGTACCTGTTATCGAGACGGGAACCGGGATTGTCCATGTTTATGTGGACAAGGATGCCGATGAAGACAAGGCTCTGTCTATTATCAACAATGCTAAAACCAGTCGTCCTTCTGTCTGCAATGCTATGGAAGTTTTACTGGTTCATGAAGACAAGGCAGCGGATTTCCTTCCTCGCTTGGAGCAAGTTCTTGTTACAAGTCGGAAAGAAGCTGGACTGGAACCAATTCAATTCCGCTTGGATAGCAAAGCAAGTCAGTTTCTTTCAGGTCGATTGGCTGAGGCACAAGACTTTGACACCGAGTTTTTAGACTATGTCCTAGCTATTAAGGTTGTGAGCAGTCTAGAAGAAGCGGTTGCGCATATTGAAGCCCACAGTACCCATCATTCGGATGCCATTGTGACGGAAAATGCTGAAGCTGCAACTTACTTTACAGATCAAGTAGATTCAGCAGCGGTTTATGTCAATGCCTCAACGCGTTTCACTGATGGTGGGCAATTTGGTCTTGGATGTGAGATGGGAATTTCTACTCAGAAACTGCATGCGCGTGGCCCTATGGGCTTGAAAGAGTTGACCAGCTACAAGTATGTGGTTACTGGTAACGGACAGATAAGGGAGTAAGAGATGAAGATTGGATTTATCGGTTTGGGGAATATGGGAGCTAGTTTGGCTAAGGCTGTTGTGCAGGCCAAGACGGGTGCTCAGATTCTCCTTGCCAATCGTAGTCAAGCAAAAGTAGATGCTTTCATTGCCAACTTTGGTGGTCAGGCTTCCAGCAATGACGAAATCTTCGCAGAAGCAGATGTGATTTTTCTAGGTGTTAAGCCTGCTCAGTTTTCTGAACTGCTTTCTCAATACCAGACCATCCTTGAAAAACGAGAGAGTCTTCTTTTGATTTCCATGGCGGCTGGATTGACCTTGGAAAAACTAGCGAGTCTTCTGCCAAGTCAACACCGGATTATTCGCATCATGCCCAATACTCCAGTGGCTATCGGCCAAGGAGTGATTAGTTATGCCATGTCAGCAAACTGTCTTGCTGAGGACAGGGAGCTCTTTTGTCAGTTATTAGCCAATGCGGGTCTATTGGTTGAGTTTGGAGATGGCTTAATCGATGCAGCGACAGGTCTTGCAGGTTGTGGGCCAGCCTTTGTCTACCTCTTTATCGAGGCTTTGGCAGATGCAGGTGTTCAGTCAGGATTGCCACGAGAAACGGCTTTGAAAATGGCAGCCCAAACAGTAGTTGGAGCTGGACAAATGGTTCTGGAAAGTCAGCAACATCCTGGAGTTTTGAAAGACCAAGTTTGCAGTCCAGGTGGTTCGACTATCGCTGGTGTAGCAAGTCTGGAAGAACATGCCTTTAGAGGCACAGTCATGGACGCAGTTCAGCAAGCCTACAAACGAACACAAGAACTAGGTAAATAAGAGGTTGGATGACTCCCAGCCTCTTTTATGGTCGATTGAATGGAGAAGGCACAAAAAGATTGTCACAAAAATCTATTTTTTTGATAGAATAGAAGGTAGAAAAAAAGAAATGAGTTAGACATGTCAAAAGGATTTTTAGTCTCTCTTGAGGGACCAGAGGGAGCAGGAAAGACCAGTGTTTTAGAGGCTCTACTCCCAATTTTAGAGGAAAAAGGAGTAGAGGTGCTGACGACCCGTGAGCCAGGTGGAGTCTTGATTGGGGAGAAGATTCGTCAAGTAATTTTGGATCCAAGTCATACGCAGATGGATCCTAAAACAGAGCTTCTTCTCTATATCGCCAGTCGCAGACAGCACTTGGTGGAAAAAGTTCTTCCAGCCCTTGAAGCTGGCCAGTTGGTCATTATGGACCGCTTCATTGATAGTTCCGTTGCATATCAGGGATTTGGTCGTGGCTTGGATATTGACTCCATTGATTGGCTCAATCACTTTGCGACAGATGACCTTAAACCCGATTTGACACTCTATTTTGACATCGAGGTGGAAGACGGGCTGGCTCGCATTGCTGCCAATAGTGACCGCGAGGTCAATCGTTTGGACATGGAAGGTTTGGACTTGCACAAGAAAGTTCGTCAAGGTTACCTTTCTCTTCTGGACAAAGAAGGAAATCGCATTGTCAAGATTGATGCGAGTCTTCCCTTGGAACAAGTTGTGGAAACGACCAAGGCTGTCTTGTTTGACAGAATGGGCTTGGCTAAATGAAACAAGATAAACTAAAGGATTGGCAACCAGCCCAGTTTGACCGCTTTGTCCGTATTTTAGAACAAGACCAGCTCAATCACGCCTATCTCTTTTCGGGTTTCTTTGGAAGCTTGGAAATGGCGCAGTTTTTGGCTAAGAGCCTCTTTTGTAGGGATAAGGTAGGCGTTTTACCATGTGAGAAATGCCGAAACTGTAAGCTGATTGAACAGGAAGAATTTCCCGATGTTACCTTGATTAAGCCTGTTAATCAGGTCATTAAGACAGAACGGATTCGGGAGTTGGTGGGTCAGTTTTCCCAAGCAGGGATTGAAAGCCAGCAACAGGTCTTTATCATCGAGCAGGCGGAGAAAATGCATCCCAACGCAGCTAACTCTCTGCTCAAGGTCATCGAAGAACCTCAGAGTGAGGTTTACATTTTCTTCTTGACCAGCGATGAAGAAAAGATCTTGCCAACCATCCGTAGTCGGACTCAGATTTTCCATTTTAAAAAGCAAGAAGGAAAGCTCATCCATCAATTAGAACAAGCAGGTCTCGTTAAGAAAAAAGCGACTCTTTTAGCTCAGTTTAGTCAATCGCGTGCTGAAGCTGAAAAGTTGATCAATCAGGCTAGTTTTTGGACCTTGGTCGATGAGAGCGAACGCCTGCTGACCTGGTTATTAGCTAAGAAAAAAGAAAGTTATCTCCAAGTTGCTAAATTAGCCAACTTGGCAGATGACAAGGAAAAACAAGATCAGGTTTTGCGAATCCTCGAAGTTCTCTGTGGGCAGGATCTCTTACAAGCAAGGATTCGACAGATTTTACAAGATTTGCTAGAAGCTAGAAAAATGTGGCAAGCCAATGTTAGCTTTCAAAACGCCATGGAATACCTGGTCTTGAAAGAAATATAAACTCAAAATGAAGGATAAAGAAAGGAAAGGGCTGGTTTATGGACAAAAAAGAATTATTTGACGCGCTAGACGATTTTTCTCAACAGTTATTGGTGACCTTGGCCGATGTAGAAGCCATCAAGAAAAATCTCAAGAGCCTGGTAGAGGAAAATACAGCTCTTCGCTTGGAAAATAGTAAGTTGCGCGAACGCTTGGGCGAGGTGGAAGCAGATACCCCCGTTAAGGCCAAGCACGTTCGTGAAAGCGTCCGCCGAATCTATAAAGACGGGTTTCACGTATGTAATGATTTTTATGGACAACGCCGAGAGCAGGACGAAGAATGTATGTTCTGTGACGAGTTGTTATACAGGGAGTAGGCATGCAGATTCAAAAAAGTTTTAAGGGACAATCTCCCTATGGCAAGCTTTACCTAGTAGCAACGCCGATTGGCAATCTAGACGATATGACTTTTCGTGCCATCCAGACTCTAAAAGAAGTGGACTGGATTGCTGCTGAGGACACCCGTAATACCGGGCTTTTGCTCAAGCATTTTGACATTCAGACAAAGCAGATCAGTTTTCACGAGCACAATGCCAAGGAAAAGATTCCTGATTTGATTGGTTTTCTGAAGGCGGGGCAAAGTATTGCTCAGGTTTCTGACGCGGGTCTGCCTAGTATCTCGGACCCTGGGCATGATTTGGTCAAGGCAGCTATTGAGGAAGAGATTGCAGTTGTCACAGTTCCGGGTGCCTCTGCAGGGATTTCTGCCCTGATTGCCAGTGGTTTAGCGCCACAGCCACATATCTTTTACGGTTTCTTACCAAGAAAATCAGGCCAGCAAAAGCAATTTTTCGACTTGAAAAAAAATTATCCAGAAACTCAGGTTTTCTATGAATCGCCCCACCGTGTAGCGGATACGTTAGAAAATATGCTAGAAGTCTACGGTGACCGCTCGGTAGTCTTGGTCAGGGAATTGACCAAAATCTATGAAGAATACCAACGAGGAAAGATTTCAGAGCTACTAGAAAGTATTGCTGAAACACCACTCAAGGGTGAATGCCTTCTCATCGTTGAAGGCGCCAGTCAGGATGTGGAAGACAAGGACGAGGAGGACTTGTTCTTAGAAATCCAAGCTCGTATCCAAGAAGGCATGAAGAAAAATCAAGCTATTAAGGAAGTTGCGAAACTCTACCAGTGGAACAAAAGTCAGCTCTACGCTGCCTACCACGACTGGGAAGAAAATCAAGAAAATGACTAAACAGGGAAGTTTTCCTTCTTCCCTTTTTTTGTTATACTAGTAGAAGAAAAATTAGAAAGATTTGTGGGTGTCAAATAGTCTAGTAGCTTGTTTTTATTTGGACTTAGTTTCCACCCAAAGAGGTATTAGTGTCGTGTCTCAATCTTATATCAATGTTATCGGAGCAGGTTTGGCAGGTTCTGAAGCAGCCTACCAAATCGCAGAACGTGGTATTCCAGTTAAACTCTATGAAATGCGTGGGGTCAAGTCAACACCCCAGCACAAAACAGACAATTTTGCTGAGTTAGTTTGTTCCAATTCCCTACGTGGGGATGCTTTGACAAATGCCGTTGGACTCCTCAAGGAAGAAATGCGCCGCTTGGGTTCTGTCATCTTGGAGTCTGCTGAGGCTACACGTGTTCCTGCAGGCGGTGCCCTTGCGGTGGACCGCGATGGTTTCTCTCAAATGGTGACCGAGAAAGTAGCCAACCACCCCTTGATTGAAGTGGTGCGTGATGAAATTACAGAATTACCAACTGATGTTATTACAGTTGTCGCTACTGGTCCTTTGACCAGCGATGCACTAGCTGAAAAGATTCATGCCCTTAATGACGGCGATGGTTTCTATTTCTACGATGCGGCAGCGCCTATTATTGACGTCAACACCATTGATATGAGCAAGGTCTATCTCAAGTCTCGTTATGACAAGGGAGAGGCGGCCTACCTCAATGCTCCAATGACCAAGCAAGAATTTATGGATTTCCATGAAGCCTTGGTCAATGCGGAAGAAGCACCGCTGAATTCCTTCGAAAAAGAAAAGTACTTTGAAGGATGTATGCCTATCGAAGTCATGGCCAAGCGTGGCATTAAAACCATGCTTTATGGTCCTATGAAGCCAGTTGGTCTGGAGTATCCAGACGATTACACAGGCCCTCGTGACGGAGAGTTTAAAACTCCTTATGCAGTTGTCCAGCTTCGTCAGGATAATGCGGCTGGTAGTCTCTACAATATCGTCGGTTTCCAAACCCACCTCAAATGGGGAGAACAAAAGCGTGTCTTCCAAATGATTCCAGGTCTTGAAAATGCGGAGTTTGTTCGTTATGGGGTCATGCACCGTAATTCTTACATGGATTCACCAAATCTTCTTGAACAGACTTATCGTTCTAAGAAACAACCCAACCTCTTCTTTGCTGGTCAAATGACGGGTGTGGAAGGCTATGTTGAGTCAGCAGCCTCAGGCTTGGTTGCAGGTATTAACGCGGCTCGACTCTTCAAGGGTGAAAGTGAAGCTATCTTCCCAGAGACCACAGCGATCGGAAGTCTAGCTCATTACATCACTCACGCTGATAGCAAACATTTCCAACCAATGAATGTCAATTTTGGGATTATCAAGGAATTGGATGGCGAGCGTATCCGTGATAAAAAAGCTCGTTATGAAAAAATTGCAGAGCGTGCTCTTACCGACTTAGAGGAATTTTTAACGGTTTAATTTTTTTCAAAGAATTGCTCATGATACTATAAAAATCTTAGAAATTGTGATAAAATAGGTAGGATAAAAAAAGGAGAGTAAAAATGGCGAATCCCAAGTATAAACGTATTTTAATCAAGTTATCAGGTGAAGCCCTTGCCGGTGAACGTGGTGTAGGGATTGATATCCAAACAGTTCAAACAATCGCAAAAGAGATTCAAGAAGTTCATAGTTTAGGTATCGAAATTGCCCTTGTTATTGGTGGAGGAAATCTCTGGCGTGGGGAACCTGCTGCAGAAGCAGGAATGGACCGCGTTCAGGCAGATTACACTGGAATGCTTGGGACCGTGATGAATGCTCTTGTGATGGCAGATTCATTGCAACAAGTTGGGGTTGATACGCGAGTGCAAACAGCCATTGCTATGCAACAAGTGGCAGAACCTTACGTACGTGGACGTGCCCTTCGCCACCTTGAAAAAGGCCGCATCGTTATCTTTGGTGCTGGTATTGGTTCACCTTACTTCTCAACCGATACAACAGCAGCCCTTCGTGCAGCTGAAATCGAAGCGGATGCCATTCTTATGGCTAAAAACGGTGTTGATGGTGTTTACAATGCCGATCCTAAGAAAGACAAGACAGCTGTTAAGTTTGAAGAATTGACCCACCGTGATGTTATCAATAAAGGTCTTCGTATCATGGACTCAACAGCCTCAACCCTCTCAATGGATAACGACATCGACTTGGTTGTCTTCAACATGAACCAACCAGGCAACATCAAACGTGTCGTATTTGGTGAAAATATCGGAACAACAGTTTCAAATAATATCGAAGAAAAGGAATAGGAAACATTATGGCAAACGCAATTGTAGAAAAAGCTAAAGAAAGAATGACCCAGTCTCACCAATCTCTTGCACGTGAATTTGGTGGAATCCGTGCAGGTCGTGCTAACGCGAGCTTGCTAGACCGTATCCACGTAGAATACTATGGAGTCGAAACTCCTCTTAACCAAATCGCTTCAATTACCATTCCAGAAGCGCGTGTCTTGTTAGTGACACCATTTGACAAGTCTTCTTTGAAAGACATCGAACGTGCCTTGAACGCTTCTGACCTTGGTATCACACCAGCTAATGACGGTTCTGTGATCCGCTTGGTTATCCCAGCTCTTACAGAAGAAACTCGTCGTGACCTTGCCAAAGAAGTGAAGAAGGTCGGTGAGAATGCTAAAGTGGCTGTCCGCAATATCCGTCGCGACGCTATGGACGAAGCTAAAAAACAAGAAAAAGCAAAAGAAATCACTGAAGACGAATTGAAGACTCTTGAAAAAGATATTCAAAAAGTAACAGACGATGCTGTGAAACACATCGACGACATGACTGCCAACAAAGAAAAAGAACTCTTGGAAGTCTAAAAATAAACAGAAAAACTCAGTTGGCATTGCTGGCTGAGTTTTATTCGAAAGAAGGAAATATGAATACAAATCTTGCAAGTTTTATCGTTGGACTGATCATCGATGAAAATGACCGTTTTTACTTTGTGCAAAAGGATGGTCAAACCTATGCACTTGCCAAGGAAGAAGGTCAACATTCGGTAGGGGATACGGTCAAAGGTTTTGCCTATACGGATATGAAGCAGAAACTCCGATTGACCACTTTAGAAGTGACTGCCACTAAGGATCAATTTGGCTGGGGAACCGTAACAGAAGTTCGTAAGGACTTGGGTGTTTTTGTCGATACCGGTCTACCTGATAAGGAAATCGTTGTGTCACTCGATATCCTCCCTGAGCTCAAGGAACTCTGGCCTAAGAAGGGTGATAAACTTTACATCCGTCTTGAAGTGGACAAGAAAGACCGAATCTGGGGACTCTTGGCATATCAAGAAGACTTCCAACGTCTGGCTCGTCCTGCCTATAACAACATGCAGAACCAAAACTGGCCAGCCATTGTTTACCGTCTCAAGCTGTCAGGAACCTTTGTCTACCTGCCAGAGAATAACATGCTTGGTTTTATCCATCCTAGCGAGCGCTATGCAGAGCCACGTTTGGGGCAAGTCTTAGATGCGCGTGTCATCGGTTTCCGTGAAGTGGATCGTACCTTGAACCTATCCCTCAAACCACGTTCCTTTGAAATGTTGGAAAATGATGCTCAGATGATTTTGACCTACTTGGAAAGCAATGGCGGTTTCATGACCTTGAATGATAAGTCGTCTCCTGAGGATATCAAGGCAACCTTTGGTATCTCTAAAGGTCAGTTCAAGAAAGCACTCGGCGGCTTGATGAAGGCTGGCAAAATCAAGCAAGACCAGTTTGGTACAGAGTTGATTTAGGGAGGCTTATGAGAAAATCATTTTACACTTGGCTCATGACTGAGCGCAATCCTAAAAGTAACAGTCCCAAAGCCATCTTGGCAGACCTCGCTTTTGAGGAGTCAGCCTTCCCAAAACACACGGATGACTTTGATGAGGTGAGTCGCTTTTTGGAGGAGCATGCCAGTTTCTCTTTTAACCTAGGAGATTTTGATGGAATACTTAGAACACTAGAGACAATAAGATAAGGCTAGTATTTTATTGTTCTCTTTGCTATAATAAAAAGAAATAAATGGATTAGAGAGGTTCTTTATTTGAAGGAACATTCAATAGACATTCAACTGAGTCATCCAGATGACTTGTTTCATCTTTTTGGATCCAACGAGCGCCATCTTCGTTTGATGGAAGAAGAGCTCGATGTGGTGATTCATGCTCGTACGGAGATTGTCCAGGTTTTGGGAGAAGAGACTGCCTGTGAGGAAGCTCGTCAGGTTATCCAAGCATTGATGGTTTTGGTGAATCGAGGGATGACAGTCGGCACACCAGATGTGGTGACTGCGATTAGCATGGTCAAAAACGATGAAATTGACAAGTTTGTCGCCCTTTACGAAGAAGAAATTATCAAAGACAATACTGGGAAACCGATCCGTGTCAAAACCTTAGGTCAAAAGCTTTATGTGGACAGTGTCAAACAGCATGATGTGACCTTTGGAATCGGGCCTGCTGGGACAGGGAAGACCTTTCTTGCGGTGACCTTGGCAGTGACTGCCCTTAAACGTGGGCAAGTCAAGCGAATTATTCTGACTCGACCAGCAGTGGAAGCAGGTGAGAGTCTAGGATTTCTTCCGGGTGATCTTAAGGAGAAGGTCGATCCTTACCTTCGACCTGTTTACGATGCTTTGTACCAAATTCTCGGAAAAGATCAAACGACCCGTCTCATGGAGCGTGAAATTATCGAAATCGCTCCCCTTGCCTACATGCGTGGTCGGACCTTGGATGATGCCTTTGTCATTCTCGATGAAGCACAAAATACGACCATCATGCAGATGAAGATGTTCCTGACTCGTTTAGGCTTTAATTCTAAGATGATTGTCAATGGAGATATCAGTCAGATTGACCTGCCGCGTAATGTCAAGTCCGGTTTGATTGATGCCCAAGAAAAGCTCAAGAATATTCACCAAATCGACTTTGTTCATTTTTCAGCTAAGGATGTGGTTCGTCATCCAGTTGTCGCTCAGATTATCCGAGCTTATGAACCAGCTCCAGTTAAGGTTGAAGAAAAGAAGGAAGAAACAGAATAGCAAAAAGAGCAGTTCAGATGTGAACTGCTCTTTTTTAATGAGTGTCTAGCTTTAAACAAGTTCGTCGATAGACGTATGATCTTTATCGAGACCTTGAGCAACTGGGAGACTGGTCAAGTAACCTTGATAAGTGGTCACACCTTGACGCAAGCCCTCATCTTCAGCAATTGCTTGTGCGAATCCTTTGCCAGCCAATGCTTCGATATAAGGAAGAGTGACATTGGTTAAGGCGATGGTTGAAGTGCGAGCAACCGCACCAGGGATATTGGCAACGGCATAGTGGAGAACACCGTGTTTTTCATAAACAGGCTCATCGTGCGTTGTCACACGGTCAGCTGTCTCGATAACGCCACCTTGGTCAACAGCTACGTCAACGATGACAGAGCCTGGACGCATTTGTTTGACCATCTCATCTGTCACCAATTTCGGTGCTTTGGCACCAGGTATGAGCACCGCTCCAATTACAACATCAGCATCTCTCACACTTGCTTCGATGTTGAATGAATTAGACATAAGAGTTTGAATTTGGTTTCCAAAGACTTCTTCTAGAACCGAGAGACGCTTCGCGCTGATATCTAAAATAGTCACTTGAGCACCAAGCCCAAGGGCGATGCGGGCAGCATGTGTACCGACGACACCACCACCGATGATGGTTACTTTTCCTTTTGGAACACCTGGTACACCACCTAGTAGGACACCAGAACCACCAGCTTGCTTAGTAAGGAAGTGGGCTCCGATTTGAACAGCCATACGACCTGCAACCTCACTCATAGGAACGAGGAGAGGTAGTTGTCCTTGATTGTCACGAACAGTTTCATAGGCAATTCCTGTTGTTTTTGCTGCTAACATAGCTTCTGCTAATTCTGGCGCAGCGGCCATGTGCAAGTAGGTGAAGAGAAGAAGATCGTCGCGCAAATAACCGTATTCAGAAGCTAGTGGTTCTTTTACTTTCACGACTAATTCGGCTGCCCAGGCTTCAGCAGCAGTAGCGACAATCTCAGCTCCTTGCTTTTGATAGTCTTCATCAGTAAATCCTGAACCGAGACCAGCATTTGTTTCGATGAGGACACGATGTCCACGACTGACTAAACTGTGGACACCAGCAGGAGTGAGGGCAACACGGTTTTCATTATTTTTAATTTCTTTTGGGATTCCGATTAACATAGAGATAACCTACCTTTCAATTGACGGGATTGTTTTAGTTGTCACATTCCAGTTCATAAATCAAAAATGTGATGGTTTTATTGTATATGAAACCGCTTCAAAAATCAAGAAAAACTTGTCATCCAAATTTATTTATGCTAGACTAGTGAGAATCAAGCTCTAATGGAGGGAAAAGTATGGAATCAATATTTGTGAAATTTGCCCAGTATCCATCTATAGAAACGGAGCGTTTATTGCTCCGACCTGTAACCTTGGACGATGCAGAAGCTATGTTTGAGTATGCCTCTGACAGAGAAAATACACGCTACACTTTTCCAACAAATCAAAGTTTAGAAGAAACCAAGAACAACATCGCTCAGTTTTACTTGGCTAGTCCCTTGGGACGGTGGGGAATCGAACTAAAAAGCAATGGTCAGTTTATTGGTACCATTGACTTGCACAAGATCGATACTGTTCTTAAGAAGGCAGCCATTGGCTACATTATCAATAAAAAGTATTGGAATCAAGGATTGACGACAGAAGCTAATCGTGCCGTGATTGAACTGGCTTTTGAGCAGATTGGAATGAACAAGTTGACAGCTCTTCACGATAAAGACAATCCCGCATCAGGAAAGGTCATGGAGAAATCAGGTATGCGTTTTTCCCACGAAGAACCCTATGCCAGAATGGATAATAAAGAACCAGGTCGAATGATCACAAGGGTTCATTATGTCTTGACTAAGGAAGACTATTTTGCAAATAAATAAGCAGTTGAAAAGATTTTTCAGCTGTTTTTTTCTTTCACTTACGAATAACTTAAGAGAGGAGAAAATATGGAAGCAATTATCGAGAAAATCAAAGAGTATAAAATCATTGTCATTTGTGCTGGTTTGGGTTTGGCCTTGGGCGGATTTTTCCTACTAAAGCCAACTTCACAAACATCTGTGAAAGAAACAAACTTGCAGGCTGAAGTTGCAGCTGTTTCAAAGGATTCATCATCTGAAAAGGAAATCAAGAAGGAAGAAAAGGAAGAATCTCCTGAACAAGATCTAATCACAGTAGATGTTAAGGGGGCTGTTAAATCGCCAGGGATTTATGATTTGCCAGTAGGGAGTCGGGTTCATGATGCCGTTCAGAAAGCTGGTGGATTGACAGAGGAAGCAGATAGTAAATCGCTCAATCTCGCTCAGAAAGTCAGTGACGAGGCTCTTGTCTATGTTCCAACTAAGGGAGAAGAAGCAGCTAGCCAGCAGGCTGCCTCTGGAACGACTCCTTCGACAAGTAAAGAAAAGAAGGTCAACCTCAATAAAGCTAGTCTGGAAGAACTAAAGCAGGTCAAAGGCTTGGGAGGAAAACGAGCTCAGGATATTATCGACCATCGTGAGGCAAATGGCAAATTCAAGTCGGTAGATGAATTAAAGAAAGTCTCTGGCATTGGTGCCAAAACGATAGAAAAGTTAAAAGACTATGTTACAGTGGATTAAGAATTTCCCAATTCCCCTAATCTATCTGAGTTTTCTGTTACTCTGGCTTTACTATGCCATTTTTGGAGTGTCCTATCTCGCACTGCTAGGTTTTGTTTTTTTGCTTGTCTGTCTCTTTTTTCAATTTCCTTGGAAATCTGCTGGAAAAGTTCTAGCGATTTGTGGAGTTTTTGGATCTTGGTTTCTGTTTCAAACTTGGCAACAGACACAAGCAAGTCAAAACCTAATGGATTCTGTTGAGAGGGTACGGATTTTACCAGATACTATCAAAGTCAATGGAGATAGTTTGTCCTTTCGGGGCAAGGCTGACGGCCGTACCTTCCAAATTTACTATAAACTCCAGTCCGAGAAAGAGAAAGAGCACTTTCAAGCCTTGACAGACCTTCATGAGATTGAACTAGAAGGAAAACTTTCCGAGCCAGAAGGTCAGAGAAATTTTGGTGGCTTTGACTACCAAGCCTATCTGAAGACTCACGGAATTTACCAAACTTTGACTATCAAAAGAATCCAGTTCCTCAAAAAAGTTAGCAGTTGGGATATAGGAGAAAATCTGTCCAGCTTACGTCGAAAGGCTGTAGTTTGGATCAAGGCTCACTTTCCAGACCCTATGCGCAACTATATGACAGGTCTTCTTTTCGGACATCTAGATACTGATTTTGAGGAGATGAATGAGCTCTATTCCAGTCTTGGTATTATCCATCTCTTTGCCTTGTCGGGTATGCAGGTGGGCTTTTTTATGGATGGTTTTAAGAAACTTTTATTGCGTCTGGGCTTAACTCAAGAAAAGTGGAAATGGTTGGCTTATCCATTCTCTCTGGTCTATGCAGGGCTGACAGGATTTTCAGCCTCAGTTGTTCGTAGTCTCTTGCAAAAGTTACTGGCCCAACATGGTGTTAAGGGTTTGGATAATTTTGCCCTAACGGTCCTTGTCCTCTTTATCATCATGCCTAACTTTTTCCTAACTGCAGGAGGAGTCTTGTCCTGCGCTTATGCTTTTATCTTGACCATGACCAGCAAAGAAGGGGAGGGACTCAAGGCTGTTGCTAGAGAAAGTCTGGTCATTTCCTTAGGAATATTGCCTATTCTATCCTTCTATTTTGCAGAATTTCAGCCTTGGTCTATCCTTTTGACCTTTGTCTTTTCCTTTCTGTTTGATGTGGTCTTCTTGCCACTTTTGTCCATCTTATTCATTCTGTCTTTTGTTTACCCAGTCACTCAGTTTAACTTTGTCTTTGAGTGGTTAGAGGGCGTCATTCGCTTGGTATCGCAGCTGGCAAGCAGGCCTCTGGTCTTTGGTCAACCCAACGCATGGCTTTTGATTCTACTGTTAGTTTCATTAGCCTTGGTCTATGACATGAGGAAAAACATCAAAAGACTAGCAGGAGTCAGTCTTTTTATTGTGGGGCTCTTTTTCCTGACCAAGCATCCACTTGAAAATGAAATTACCATGCTGGATGTGGGGCAAGGGGAGAGTATTTTCCTACGGGATGTAACTGGGAAAACCATTCTCATAGATGTTGGTGGTAAGGTAGAAGCTAGTAAGAAAATCGAGGCTTGGCAAGAAAAGGCGACAACCAGCAATGCCCAGAGAACCTTGATTCCCTATCTTAAAAGTCGAGGAGTAGACAAGATTGACCAGCTGATTTTGACAAATACAGATAAGGAGCATATTGGCGATTTGCTAGAAGTAACAAAGGCTTTCCATGTCGGGGAGATTTTAGTATCAAAACGAAGTTTGACACAGAAGGATTTTGTGGCAGAATTAGAAGCAAGCCAAACCGAGGTGCGCAGTGTGACAGAGGGGGATAATTTTTCGATTTTTGGGAGTCAGTTAGAAGTCCTATCTCTAAGGCAGATTGGAGATAGGGATCGTGATGATTCTCTGGTTCTTTATGGAAAACTCTTAGATAAGCACTTTCTCTTCACAGGAAATTTGGAGGAAAAAAGAGAGAAGGATTTGCTGAAGCAATATCCTGACCTAGAGGTGGATGTCTTGAAAGCAGGCCAACATGGTGCTAAAACCTCATCAAATCCAGTTTTCCTCGAAAAACTCAAACCAGAGATTACTCTCATTTCAGTTGGAAAAAACAATCGTGCGAAACTCCCCCATCAGGAAACCTTGACACGACTGGAAAGTATCAAGAGTAAGATTTACCGAACTGACCAGCAAGGGGCTATCCGCTTTAAAGGATGGAATAGTTGGAGAATTGAAACGGTTCGATAAAATAGACAAAGTTTTTAAAAAATTGACTTTTTATCTTGACAAGGAATAGAAAACTTGGTATCATATAAAAGTTGAGAAAAGCAGAAGTGAGAGCTTCTCGCCTTGTGACATCAAGTTGCCTGGCCCTACGGATGAAAAGTTTCTAAGAAACGCTATCATAACGTGCGGGCTTGTATTATTACGAGCCTGCTATTGTTTTTCTCTAATAATAAAAAAGAGGTGAAAACCATAGCAAAGCAAGACTTATTCATCAATGATGAAATTCGTGTACGTGAAGTTCGCTTGATCGGTCTTGAGGGAGAACAGCTAGGCATCAAGCCACTCAGCGAAGCGCAAGCATTGGCTGATAGTGCAAATGTTGACTTAGTATTGATTCAACCCCAAGCAAAACCACCTGTTGCTAAAATTATGGACTACGGTAAGTTCAAATTTGAGTACCAGAAAAAGCAAAAAGAACAACGTAAAAAACAAAGTGTTGTTACTGTGAAAGAAGTTCGTTTGAGTCCAACTATTGACAAGGGTGACTTTGACACAAAACTTCGCAATGCACGCAAGTTCCTTGAGAAGGGAAATAAAGTTAAGGTATCTATTCGCTTTAAGGGTCGTATGATTACCCATAAAGAGATTGGTGCAAAAGTTTTAGCCGAGTTTGCTGAAGCAACACAAGATATTGCGATCATCGAACAACGAGCTAAGATGGATGGACGCCAAATGTTCATGCAGTTGGCGCCAGCAACTGACAAAAAATAATTGTCAGAAAGTTAAATAAAGGAGAAAAAATCATGCCAAAACAAAAAACACACCGCGCATCAGCTAAACGTTTCAAACGTACAGGTTCTGGTGGACTTAAACGTTTCCGTGCTTACACTTCTCACCGTTTCCACGGAAAAACTAAGAAACAACGTCGTCATCTTCGTAAAGCATCTATGGTGCATTCAGGAGATTTCAAACGTATCAAAGCAATGCTTACTCGCTTGAAATAAGAGCCTGACAGTAAGTAAACAATTCTAGGAAATATTTGGAGGAAATATAAATGGCACGTGTTAAAGGTGGCGTTGTATCACGCAAACGTCGTAAACGTATTCTTAAATTAGCAAAAGGTTACTATGGAGCTAAACACATCTTGTTCCGTACTGCAAAAGAACAAGTAATGAACTCTTACTACTATGCATACCGTGACCGTCGTCAGAAAAAACGTGACTTCCGTAAATTGTGGATCACTCGTATCAATGCGGCAGCTCGTTTGAACGGACTTTCATACTCACAATTGATGCATGGTTTGAAATTGGCTGAGATCGAAGTTAACCGTAAAATGCTTGCTGACTTGGCTGTTAACGATGCAGCAGCTTTCACAGCTCTTGCAGATGCAGCTAAAGCAAAACTTGGTAAATAATAATTGATAAGACTGGAACAGGATTGTCCCAGTCTTTTTAAAAATAAAGGAGAACATATGGCTTCAAAAATGCTACACACTTGCTTGCGAGTAGAAAACCTTGAAAAATCAATCGCATTTTATCAAGATGCTTTTGGTTTTAAAGAATTGCGTCGCAGAGATTTTCCAGACCATGCCTTCACGATTGTCTATCTAGGTCTTGAGGGTGACGACTATGAGTTGGAGTTGACTTATAACTACGATCATGGTCCTTATGTGGTTGGAGATGGATTTGCCCATATCGCCCTCAGTACACCTGATCTTGAGGCTCTTCATCAAGAGCACAGTGCAAAAGGCTATGAAGTGACTGAGCCAAATGGTCTACCAGGAACTGCACCTAACTATTACTTTGTCAAAGACCCTGATGGCTACAAGGTCGAAGTCATTCGTGAAAAATAATCTCGTGAATTCAAGTAGAATGTTCGTTTTCTACTTGACTTTTTTTAGCTGAAAGAGTATACTGGTAAAAATTTAACCTTTAAGGGGAGTCCAGAGAGACTCACAAGGTGTCAGATAAAAGGGATAGGGGACTCTCTGTGGAGACTTTTTAAGTGTGCGCATGAGTTTTGTCCTATCTTGACTGAGACCTTGCTATTGCAAGGTCTTTTCTTTTATCTGATCCCCTTAAATTTAAGGAGGAAAAGTCATGAATCCCACATGTAAGAAGCGTTTGGGTGCCATTCGTTTGGAAACCATGAAGGTGGTTTCTCAGGAGGAAATCGCGCCAGCAATCTTTGAATTAGTCCTAGAAGGGGAGATGGTTGAAACCATGCGAGCTGGTCAATTTCTCCATCTGCGCGTACCTGATGATGCCCATCTCTTGCGCCGTCCTATTTCAATTTCGTCTATTGACAAGGCAAACAAGCAGTGTCACCTCATTTATCGGATTGAGGGGGCTGGGACAGCTATTTTTTCAACTTTAAGTCAGGGAGATACTCTTGATGTGATGGGGCCTCAGGGAAATGGTTTTGACTTGTCTGATTTAGACGATCAGAGCCAAGTTCTCCTCGTTGGTGGGGGGATTGGAGTTCCGCCCTTGCTTGAGGTGGCTAAGGAATTGCATGCGCGTGGGGTGACAGTAGTGACAGTCCTCGGTTTTGCGACTAAGGATGCTGTTATTCTCGAAACCGAATTGGCCCAATATGGTCAGGTCTTTGTAACGACAGATGATGGTTCTTATGGCATCAAGGGAAATGTTTCTGTTGTTATCAATGACTTAGGCAGTCAATTTGATGCTGTTTACTCATGTGGTGCTCCTGGGATGATGAAGTACATCAATCAAACCTTTTATGATCATCCAAGAGCCTACCTATCTCTAGAATCTCGTATGGCTTGTGGGATGGGAGCTTGCTATGCCTGTGTCCTAAAAGTCCCAGATAGTGAAACTGTCAGCCAACGAGTCTGTGAAGATGGCCCTGTTTTCCGCACAGGAACAGTTGTATTATAAGGAGAGGGTTATGACTAACAAACGTTTACAAGTTTCTCTACCAGGCTTGGACTTGAAAAACCCCATTATACCAGCATCAGGCTGTTTTGGTTTTGGTCAGGAGTATGCCAAGTACTATGATTTAGACCTTTTAGGCTCCATTATGATCAAGGCGACGACACTTGAACCCCGTTTTGGCAATCCAACTCCCAGAGTAGCTGAGACACCTGCTGGTATGCTCAATGCAATAGGCTTGCAAAATCCTGGTTTAGAAGCTGTTTTAGCTGAAAAACTGCCTTGGTTGGAAAGAGAATATCCAACACTTCCTATCATCGCTAATGTAGCTGGCTTTTCAAAACAAGAGTACGCTGCCGTTTCTCAGGGAATTTCCCAGGCAGCCAATGTAAAAGCTATAGAGCTCAATATCTCCTGCCCCAACGTAGATCACGGCAATCATGGCCTTCTGATTGGGCAAGATCCTGATCTAGCTTATGAAGTGGTAAAGGCAGCTGTGGAAGCCTCTGATGTGCCAGTTTATGTTAAGTTAACCCCTAGCGTGACGGATATCATCACCGTCGCAAAGGCAGCAGAGGATGCAGGAGCAAGTGGCTTAACCATGATCAATACTCTAGTCGGTATGCGCTTTAACCTCAAAACCAGAAAGCCAATCCTAGCCAATGGAACAGGTGGAATGTCTGGTCCAGCAGTCTTTCCAGTAGCGCTCAAACTCATCCGTCAAGTCGCCCAAACAACAGACCTGCCCATCATTGGAATGGGAGGAGTAGATTCGGCAGAAGCTGCTTTAGAAATGTATCTGGCTGGTGCCTCTGCCATCGGAGTTGGAACAGCTAACTTTACCAATCCTTATGCCTGTCCTGATATTATTGAAAATTTACCAAAAGTCATGGATAAATACGGCATTAGCAGTCTAGAAAATCTCCGTCAGGAAGTCAAAGCCAATCTGAGATAAGCTAGGTCCTCCTTATCGTCAACAAGAAATAGAATCTTCATCAATTTGTAATATTTCCGTTGGTTAACTATGTTACAATAGGGTTTAGAAAACGTTATTGGAGCATTTAAATGAAACGATGGAAAGTGGCCCTAGTAAGTGCTGGCTTATTGGGGTGTTTTTTTACTGTACTAGAAACAGCTAAAGCAGATGAAGGGGCTTGGAAAGGAAAGACCTACCTCAAAGCAGACAGGAAACCAGCAACCAACCAATGGATCTATGACCAAACGCAACAGGCCTGGTTTTATTTAACAGCTGATGGAAATCGTGCTGAGAACGGCTGGTTGACTGTTGGTGGTAAGGATTACTATTTTAACGAGACCGGAAAATTAGCCACAAAAACGTGGGTTGGCCAGTACTATGTGACTGAAAGTGGTACTAAAGCCAAGGAACAGTGGGTATTTAATCAGGAACAAGAATCCTGGTATTATCTCAAGTCTGATGGTCAGAAAGCGCAAAACGAATGGATTCAACAAGGTCAGGAAAAATATTACCTTAAAGAAGACGGGAAAATGGCCAAAGATGAGTGGATCACTCAAGGGGAGAACCAATACTACATCAATTCACAAGGTAAAATGCTGAAAAATGCTTGGCTTGGTAAGAATTATATATCAGAAAATGGTAATAAGGTTAAACAAGCCTGGATTTATGATGACAACTATAGCAGCTGGTTCTACCTTCAACAAAATGGTACCTATGCTGAAAATGGCTGGTTAACTATAGATGGGAAGGACTACCATTTTAAATCAGGCGGTTATCTTTCTACTGAACGTTGGATTGACCGCTTTTATGTTTCGAAGAGTGGAGCTAAATTGAAATCGGAATGGCTCTTTGATAAGAATTATGATGCTTGGTTTTACTTGAAAGCTGACGGAACTTATGCCGAAAAAGGCTGGGAAACGATTAAAGAAAAAGATTACCATTTCAAATCAGGCGGCTATCTTTCTACCGAGCGCTGGATTGACCGCTTCTATGTTGCGAAGAGTGGAGCTAAATTGAAATCGGAATGGCTCTTTGACAAGAATTATAACTCTTGGTTTTACTTGAAAGCTGACGGAACCTATGCTGAAAAAGGTTGGCAAACCATCAAAGGCAAGGATTACCATTTCAAATCAGGCGGCTACCTCTCTACAGAAACTTGGATTGACCGCAGTTATGTGACAAGTAGTGGAGCAAAAGCTGGCAAAGGGTGGCTCTTTGACAAGAATTATAACTCTTGGTTCTATATCAACTCTGATGGAAATTATGCCAATAAAGAATGGCTCTGGGATAATGGTTACTACTATCTCAAATCTGGTGGTTATATGGCTGCGAGTGAGTGGGTATGGTACAAGAACAATTGGTTCTACCTCAAGTCAAATGGAAAGATGGCTGAGAAAGAATTAATCTACGATTCATCCGACCAATCATGGTACTACCTTAAATCAGGCGGTTATATGGCAAAAAATGAAACTGTGGATGGTCATACCTTGGATGCTTCTGGTAGATGGCATGTTGCGGATAAAACCAAATATTACAAAGTTAAACCAATCACTGCCTATGTCTATAGTGCATCTGGAGAAATCTTGAGTTACATTAACCAAGGAAGCATTGTTTCACTGGATAGCTCGACGCGAAAAGGCGGCCGACTTGCAGTTTCGATTTCTGGCTTGTCTGGCTATATGAATCAAAGTGATTTGACTGCAGTAGATGAAGGTAGCGAGTTTATCCCTCATTATACTAGTGATGGGAAATTCCTCTACCATGAACTCTCTCCATATACGAGTATCAAAGTAGCTCCACACACCTCTGCTATGGTTATTGGTAAGAAGTACTACTCAACTGATGGAGAGCATTTTGATGGCTTTACCATTAAAAATCCTTTCCTCTATAAAAACTTGAGAGAACCAAGTAATTATAGTGCAGCTGAATTGGATAAACTGTATTCGATGATGAACTTGCAGGATAGTCCTCTAGCAGGTAAAGGAGCGACTTTCAAAGAAGCTGAGGAACGCTACGGTGTCAATGCCCTTTACTTGATGGCACATAGCGCTCTTGAAAGTGCGTGGGGACGTAGTCAAATTGCCAGAGATAAGAACAACTTCTTTGGTATTGCTGCTTATGATACTAGCCCATATCTCTCAGCCAAGAGCTTTGATAATGTGGACAAAGGAATTCTTGGAGCGGCCAAGTGGATTCGTGAAAATTACATTGACTATGGTAGAGACCACCTTGGAAACAAGGCAACCGGAATGAATGTTCGCTATGCTTCCGATCCGTACTGGGGTGAGAAGATAGCCAGCATCATGATGACCATCAACAGCAAACTTGGTGGGAAAGACTAATCAAAAGAAATCAACGGTAACTACTGAGAAGTGGTTATCGTTTTTGTTTTAAACATTGGAGGAGAAATAGTATAATAACAGTCTCTTTATTCTTGAACAATTAACAAAATGATAGTAAAATGTAATAGGAGATATTAATCTAATTACTATATAAAGAGGAGACTTTTATGAAAAAGCTACTATCCTTCTCAATTGCCTTGCTTTCAATCACAACACTAGTTGCTTGTTCTGGACATAAGGCGGAATCAAAGGTCCCAGAAGAAAAAATTGAACAGAAGCAAATCAAGTTCGATGAAAAGTTGTTTAAAGAAGCTGGACTCTTGCCTTTTAAAAATGAGAAACAACTAGAACTTGGGGAATTGGATTCTAAATCACGCGCAACGGGTGCTCATATTCAACTTAAGGACAGTGATGAACCAACAGAGAAGAGAGAGCCTAAGATAAGTTATAACCCAGTTGGTTGGCACAACTATAATTTTTATTATGGAGATGGCTCTAAAAAGGCTTGGTTGATGAATCGTGGTCATTTGATTGGGTACCAGTTTAGTGGATTAAACGATGAAAAGAAAAACTTGGTTCCTATGACTAACTGGCTCAATGCTGGAAATTATTCTGGAACAGATGACCAAAACCAAAGTAGCATGCTTTACTATGAAAATCGATTGGACTCCTGGTTGGCCAATCACCCGAACTACTATCTTGATTACAAGGTGACCCCAATCTATCAGAAAGATGAATTGATTCCGAGACAAATTGAATTGCAGTATGTGGGAATTGATGAAAATGGCAAACTCTTGGAAATCAAATTGGGTGGTAGTAAAGAAAAGGTTGATCAGTATTCAGTGACACATGTTATTTTAGACAATGTTTCAGCTAATGCGGAAATCAATTATTTGGATGGTACGGCTAAAAATACAGTTGAAAACAAAGAAGAAAAAGCTAAAAAAGAAGCTGAAGAAAAGGCTAAGAAGGAAGCTGAGGAAAAAGCCAAGAAAGAGGCTGAAGAAAAAGAAGTAACTGAAAAGAAAGCAAAAGAAGAAGAACAGGAAAAAGCTCGTCAAGCCGCACAAGAACAAGAAGAAAGCCAGGAATCAAACTCGCAATCAACAAATTCAGGTGGTTACTTTAGAGATAGAAACGGAAGATGGCACAGACCAAATGGTAAATTCGCTTCTAAGAAAGAAATTAGAGAAGCCGGATTGCAGTGGTAGTGAGAATTTAGCAGATACACAGTCAAAAAGCCGTTGGAAAACGGTTTTTTGTTATAATTAAATGAAGAATGTAGAATTGAAGGAGAACATCATGACATTTGAAGAAATCCTGCCTGGGTTAAAGGCCAAGAAAAAATATGTACGAACTGGTTGGGGAGGGGCTGAAAACTATGTCCAACTCTTTGACACTATCGAGCAAAACGGGGTTGCACTTGAAGTGACGCCTTATTTCCTCATCAACGTGTCTGGAGAAGGGGAAGGTTTTTCCATGTGGAGCCCGACACCTTGTGATGTTTTGGCAACGGATTGGGTAGAAGTCCATGACTAGACGAGTATTGATTACGGGAGTGAGTTCAGGGATTGGTCTGGCTCAAGCCCGACTCTTTTTAGAGAATGGCTATCAAGTTTATGGTGTGGACCAAGGTGAAAATCCACTCTTAGAGCGTGATTTTCACTTTTTACAGAGAGATTTGACCTTGGGCTTGGAACCAATTTTTGACTGGTGTCCTCAGGTGGATGTCTTGTGCAATACTGCAGGAGTTTTGGATGATTACAAACCACTTTTGGTTCAAACAGCGCAGGAAATTCAAGAGATTTTTGAAATCAACTACGTGACTCCTGTTGAGTTGACTCGCTATTATTTGACGCAAATGCTGGAAAATAAAAAAGGAATCATTATCAATATGTGTTCCATTGCATCAAATCTAGCAGGAGGTGGTGGTCACGCCTATACGTCGTCTAAGCACGCCTTGGCAGGATTTACCAAGCAGTTGGCTCTAGACTATGCTGAGGCTGGTATTCAGATCTTTGGGATTGCTCCAGGAGCTGTCAAGACAGCCATGACTGCTGCCGACTTTGAGCCAGGTGGATTGGCTGACTGGGTGGCTAGTGAAACGCCAATCAAGCGCTGGATCGAGCCAGAGGAAGTAGCAGAGCTTAGTCTTTTCTTAGCAAGTGGAAAGGCGGGCGCCATGCAGGGACAAATCTTGACAATAGATGGTGGCTGGTCTTTGAAGTAGGAGGAGATAGATGGAAATCAAAAAACACTTTGGAGTCTATGCTGTTTGCTTTGAAAATGGGAAGTTACTCTGCATTGAAAAAACGAGGGGCCCTTATCAACATCGTTATGATTTACCCGGTGGTAGTCAGCAACTTGGGGAAGGATTGACGGAAACGCTGATTAGAGAAGTTATGGAAGAGACGGGACATACTGTTAGAAGCTACTCTAATCCTCGAATCTACGATGTTTTCGTCAGGGAAGAGTTAAAAAATTTTATGGTTCACCATATCATGGCATTTTATGATATTGAGGTCAACGAGAAGGAACCTCAGGTTACGATTTCGGAAGCTGTCTCTGATGGTGCGAATGATTCACTTGGATATATTTGGATGGATTTTCAGAAAATCACAGAAGAAAATGCATCGCCATTAGTCTTGAAGGTCAAGTCTGAATTATTAGGATTTCCAGAGCTGGACAAGACTTCTTACATGAATTGGAAGGTGAATGATGAGAAACCAACTTGTCCTTAGTGGAGAACAAATTGTTGAAAAAGTTTATCCTCAGTTATTGCACCACGTCGGTATGATTCGTGGAGAATATTTGTTGAGAGAGCTTAATCAAAACATCCTATTAGCAAGTTGCCAGCAATTTGTAAAAGATTATCTAGATACCATTTGCTCCTTGTACTCAGACGAAGAGGTTTGGTATCGTTTTTCAGAGTTAACAAATACAGAAGCTAATTGTTTAGAGGGGACTAAAGAGCATTTTGATGAAAATCATCCCTTGTTTGGTTATAGAGGAACTAGGCGCTTGCTGGCGTGTCCTGATGAATTTCAGGCTGAAGCACATGTCGTTACAGAAGTTTATCAAACAAATCCCAATCTGTCTGTTATCTTTCCTTTTGTCAATGATGCTGAGCAGTTAAAGCAAGTTATTAGAGTATTACGTCAGCATGGTTTTACTGGAAAAGTCGGCACAATGATTGAATTACCGTCAGCTTATTTTGACTTGGACAGGATACTGGAAACGGGTATTTCAAAGATTATAGTTGGAATGAATGATTTGACTTCTTTTGTTTTTGCGACTGTGAGAAACAGTCAATGGCATGATATGGAAAGTCCAATAATGTTAGATATGCTGAGAGATATGCAGGATAAAGCAAGTATGAAAAAAATTGACTTGGCTGTAGCAGGTTATCTGAACTTTTCCTTCATACAAAAAATGAATCAGATGGGTATCAAATGCATTATCCACTACAGTTCTATTCCAGAGATTTTTAATTTAGAGATTGACCATCCAGACCACCTCAAACGTGTAAAAGAATTAAGTAAAAAATTACAAAGGAGCAACCCATGACACCTCAAGAAATGTGGAATGCGTATAAGCAAATTAACCCCTCTATCGGAGATGAGATAGATGCCTGGGCTTTTGGAGTGGAAGCAGATCTCTTGGCAGATTTGGTTTTAAAAGGCGAAAAGACAGCAACAGCCTCAGCCTATGACCTCTACTCACTAGAAGACGAACCTCTTCCACGAGAAGGTACCTTTGACGTCATTTTAGACAGTCAAGATCAGGCTGTCTGCATCGTCGAAATTACCAAGGTTTCCGTTCAGCCCTTTCATCAAGTTTCTGCTGACCATGCTTACAAGGAAGGGGAAGGTGATAAATCCCTAGCCTATTGGCGCCAGGTTCATGAAGACTGTTTCACGGAGTGGCTGGAGGAAGCGAGCTTGACTTTTACGCCTGACAGCAAGGTTGTTTTGGAAGAATTTCGCAAGGTCTACCCACTGTAGACTGCAGAAGGAAGAAAGTTTTGGAAATCACCGTCCAATCCTTTTTTCTTAAGCAAAACATGATATAATAAGTTTGTTTGAAGAAGAGTAAAACTCTTAAACTTAGAATAGGAGAAAACTATGCAAGCAGTTGAACATTTTATTACCCAATTTGTTCCTGAACATTATGATTTATTTTTAGACTTGAGTCGTGAGACCAAGACCTTTTCTGGGAAGGTGACCATCACTGGTCAAGCGAAAAGTGACCGTATTTCCCTTCACCAAAAAGACTTGGAAATCGCTTCTGTAGAAGTTGCGGGTCAAGCTCGTCCATTTACAGTTGATCATGACAATGAAGCTCTTCATATCGAATTGGCTGAGGCTGGTCAAGTTGAATTGATTATCGCTTTTTCAGGAAAAATCACGGATAATATGACAGGGATTTACCCTTCTTATTACACAGTTGATGGTGTCAAGAAGGAAGTCTTGTCTACTCAGTTTGAGAGCCATTTTGCACGTGAAGCCTTCCCATGTGTGGATGAGCCTGAAGCCAAAGCAACTTTTGACCTCGCTCTTCGTTTTGATCAAGCAGAAGGTGAAGTGGCCTTGTCAAACATGCCAGAAATTGATGTGGAAAACCGTAAGGAAACAGGCATCTGGAAGTTTGATACAACACCTCGCATGTCTTCTTACTTGTTGGCCTTTGTTGCAGGTGATTTGCAAGGAGTGACTGCTAAAACTAAGAATGGTACCCTCGTAGGTGTCTACTCAACCAAAGCTCATCCTCTATCTAACCTTGATTTCTCACTGGACATCGCCGTTCGCTCAATCGAGTTTTACGAAGATTACTATGGAGTTAAGTATCCAATCCCTCAATCGCTCCACATCGCCCTTCCTGACTTCTCAGCTGGTGCTATGGAAAACTGGGGTCTTGTGACCTACCGTGAAGTGTACTTAGTTGTGGATGAGAACTCAACCTTTGCTAGCCGTCAAGAAGTTGCCCTAGTTGTAGCACATGAGTTGGCTCACCAATGGTTTGGAAACCTCGTGACTATGAAATGGTGGGATGACCTTTGGCTTAATGAAAGCTTTGCAAACATGATGGAATACGTCTGTGTGGATGCCATCGAGCCAAGTTGGAATATCTTTGAAGACTTCCAAACAGGTGGTGTTCCAGCTGCGCTTAAACGCGATGCGACGGATGGTGTTCAGTCTGTCCATGTCGAAGTCAAACACCCAGATGAAATTAATACGCTCTTTGATGGCGCTATTGTCTACGCCAAAGGAAGCCGTCTCATGCATATGCTTCGCCGTTGGCTCGGTGATGCTGATTTCGCTAAAGGCTTGCATGCTTACTTTGAAAAGCACCAGTACAGCAACACCATTGGTCGTGACCTTTGGAATGCCCTTGGTCAGGCATCAGGACGAGATGTTGCAGCTTTCATGGATTCTTGGTTGGAGCAACCTGGTTATCCAGTTCTCACTGTCAAAGTTGAAAATGATGTCTTGAAGATTTCACAAAAACAATTCTTTATCGGTGAGCACGAAGACAAGAACCGTTTCTGGGTGGTGCCACTTAACAGCAACTGGAAAGGTTTGCCAGATACACTCGAAACTGAAAGTATCGAAATCCCTGGCTATGCCGCTCTTCTTGCTGAAAATGAAGGAGCTCTTCGCCTCAACACGGAAAATACTGCCCACTACATTACCGACTATCAAGGAGACTTGTTAGAAGCTGTTCTTGCTGAGTTAGAGATACTTGATAACACAAGCAAACTGCAAATCGTTCAAGAACGTCGTTTGTTGGCTGAAGCAGGGTACATTTCTTATGCAGACTTGCTTCCAGTCCTTGATAAACTTGCTAAGGAAGAGTCTTATCTGGTGGTTTCAGCTGTTTCTCAAGTGATTTCTGCCCTTGAGCGCTTTATTGATGAAGGAACAGAAACTGAGAAAGCATTTAACAGTCTGGTTGCTAAATTGGCTCGTCATAACTATGACCGTCTTGGTTTTGAAGCTAAAGATGGTGAATCAGATGAAGACGAATTGGTTCGTCAGTTGACCATTTCCATGATGATTCGGTCAAATGATGCAGAAGCTAGTCAAGTCGCTAGCCAAATCTTTGCAGCTCACAAGGATAATCTTGCAGGACTTCCAGCAGCAATCCGTGCTCAAGTTCTCATCAATGAGATGAAACACCATGAGACCAAAGACTTGGTCGCAACTTATCTGGACCTCTACACTCATGCCACAGATGCTGTTTTCAAACGTCAGTTGGCAGGAGCTCTTGCCTACAGTACAGATGCTGACAATATCCAAACCTTGATTGGTTCATGGAAGAATAAGTTTGTTGTGAAACCACAAGACTTGTCTGCTTGGTATTACCAGTTCCTAGATCATCAAACAACCCAAGAAACTGTTTGGGTATGGGCGCGTGAAAACTGGGATTGGATCAAGGCAGCTCTTGGTGGGGATATGAGCTTTGATAGCTTTGTTATCCTACCTGCCCATGTATTTAAGACTGAGCAACGCTTGGCAGAGTACAAGGAATTCTTTGAACCACAACTCTCTGACCTTGTTCTTAGCCGTAACATTCGCATGGGGATCAAGGATATCGCAGCACGTGTTGATTTGATTAAGCGTGAAAAAGCAGCAGTAGAAAAGGTTTTGAAAGCAAATAAGTAATAGATAAAAAACAGCGGATCTTGCAATCTGCTGTTTTTTGGAAGTCAGTATAAAGTGTCCATCCTGAAAATCGTGTTATAATAGCAATGTCAAAGAAATTTTACCTAGAATTGTATAGGATGTTAAAGAATTTCGTCTAGCCAATTCGTGAAGAAAAGAATAATATAAAGAGGAAATGCAGATGTTAGGAAAACAATTAAAATTATTTAGAGAACAAAATGGCTACAGTCAGAATCAAATAGCAGAATATCTGGGGACGACTCGTCAAACTATCTCAAATTGGGAAAATGATAAAACAATTATAGATAGTCATAGTTTGATTCGCTTAGCTGATTTTTATCAGATCTCTTTAGATGAGTTATGTGGACGAAAAAAGATTCCTGTTTACAAGAATTCAAAGATCAAGTCTATGATTTTAGCTAATGCTTGTACACTTTGGACCTGCTTCGCTTCCACTCATCGCTAAATCAATTGTTTTCCGACTAGCTTTTCAATTCTATTGATTCTAGGAGGACAATGATGTCTTACGTTTATTTAACTCTTGCTATTGTATCTGAAATAGCTGCCACAAGTCTGTTAAAACTGTCGCAAGGTTTTTCGAAAATGCTTTTTGGGATTCTTGCTTTAGTTTTGTATGGCTTGTGTTTTTTCTTTCTATCTTTGTCTTTGAAAGGCATACAACTAAATCTAGTCTATGCTATTTGGTCTGGTGTTGGTTTGGTTGGAACAACTGTGCTATCTATTTTGCTTTTTCATGAAAAAGTAACGTTCGCAAGTCTCTTGGGAATTGCTTTAGTTATTGTGGGGCTTGTTATATTAAACCTATCACAAAAGGTTCACTAATGAGGTAGTATGTTATGGGTGACAATTATTTTAAAAATAAAAGAGTCGTTATTATTGGTGCCAGTGGAAATTTGGGACAAGCCTATACACAAGCTTTTTTTCAAGCAGGTGCTCATTTATTTCTTTTAGGTCGCAATATGAATAAATTAGCCAGTTTTTCTGAGAATATTGCTTCCAAGATTCCGATTTGCTCAGTAGATATAACGAATGAAACTTCTATTAAAGTTGCAGTGTCTGAAGTTCAAAAGTGGTCGGATAATATAGATATTGTTATTAATGCAACGGGATTTGATGTACGAAAATCTTTATTATCTCACTCTGAGGAGGAGATCAATCAAACTATGACGATTAACCTAATAGGGGCTATCCTTGTCAGCAAACATTTTTTACCTTTGTTAAAAAATCAAAAAGGAGCAACCATTGTGCATTCAGGAGGTTTTGCAGATGGTAGGCTGGCCTTCCCCTATTATAGTGTAGATGTGGCGAGCCGCGCCGGACTTTTTTCTTTTATCGAATCAATGAACCGAGAATTAATACAGGAGCAGAAAAAGATGTATATAACTTATTTTTGCCCCAATGCAGCAGACACACCATCAGAAAAGCCTTATCATCCAGTTTGGAGAGAAATGGGGATCTCTATATCAAGTACAAATCAAGTAACCCAAGCTTTACTTAAAGGTATAAAATCTCGTAAAAGAGTGATTTTGATGGGACAAGGTACAAAGATTTTTACAACATTAAACCTTCTATCCCCAGCAATAGCGGATTATCTTTTACTGAGACGATACGGTCGTATTTTAAAAAAATATTTTGGATAAATTTTCTATTATTTTTCTAAGAATTTTCTCATCTTTTAGTATTCTTTAAGAAAAAATAATTAAGATGTATGTAGCCTAAAGAAAGGATGTGGTGAATTTATGAAGTAGAGCTTCTTCATTTTTTCACAGAAACTTAAAGCAGAAAGAAAAATATAGAATGAATAAAGAGAAAATGATTGTTGTAGAAAAAAGCACCAAGTGGAGGCTATCAGTAGTAGCAAGTGGTTCTTTAGTGGTCGGCTTGCTTGGTGGTTATATATTCGGTTCTTTGACTCAAAAATCAACAAATCAGCAGTCGACCGTTCAAACATCGAAAACCTAGCAAGATAATCAAGATGGCAATAATATGCAAAGTCACGGTGGACAGCCGCCGCAAGGAAATAATAATCAAGAAGGCGGTAGCAATTCTAAGAAGAAACCAGCCAATGCAGATGGAAGTACAAAGGCCAAGGATAGCAATTCTAACCAAAATAATGAAGAAAACACTACAAAATCTTAATCCATTTGTTAAAGCCATGATATAATAATTAAAGAATTATACTAAGATCCAAAAAATGATACAAAAATTCTTTATTTTATAATAACCTTAGATGAAGCTGATTAGTATCTTATAGCAGGAGGAGAACAAGATGATTAAGATTTTACTAGTGGAAGATGACCTAGGCCTGTCAAACTCAGTATTTGACTTTTTAGATGATTTTGCAGATGTCATGCAGGTCTTTGATGGAGAAGAAGGTCTCTATGAAGCTGAAAGTGGCGTCTATGACTTGATTTTGCTTGACCTGATGTTACCTGAAAAAAATGGTTTCCAGGTCTTGAAAGAGTTGCGCGAAAAAGGAATCACGACACCAGTCCTTATCATGACTGCTAAGGAAAGTTTGGATGATAAGGGACATGGTTTTGAGTTGGGAGCGGATGACTACCTCACCAAACCTTTCTACCTAGAAGAACTCAAAATGCGGATTCAAGCCCTTCTCAAGCGTTCAGGCAAGTTTAACGAAAATACCTTGACCTATGGGGATGTTGTCGTCAACCTTTCAACGAATGAAGTGAAGGTGGAAGATACTCCTGTGGAACTACTCGGAAAAGAGTTTGAGTTATTGGTTTACTTCCTTCAAAATCAAAATGTCATTCTTCCCAAGACACAGATTTTTGACCGTCTATGGGGATTTGATAGTGATACGACTATTTCCGTTGTAGAAGTCTATGTTTCAAAAGTTCGTAAGAAACTGAAGGGAACAGCCTTTGCTGAAAATCTTCAAACCTTGCGTAGTGTCGGGTATATTTTAAAAGATGTTCAATAAACTAAAAAAAACATGGTATGCGGATGATTTCAGCTATTTCATTCGAAACTTTGGAGTGTTCACTCTGATTTTCTCTGCTATGACCTTGATTATCCTCCAGGTCATGCACTCGAGTCTCTACACTTCTGTAGATGAAAAACTACAAGCCCTTAGCACTAGCCCTCAAGCTGTTATCCAATTAGCACTTAATCGGGCAACTGAAGAAGTCAAAGATATTCAACCAGCAACAGCGGATGCCAGCAAGGCTGAAATCAAACCCAATGTCAGCTCCAATACGGAAGTCTTGCTCTTTGATAAGGATTTTAACCAACTCTTACTGGGCAATCGCTTTTTAGGTTTGGACAAGATCAAGCTGTACAAGAAAGAGTTGAATCACATTCGGCAAATTCAAGTTGTCAATAGCTACGGTCAGGAAGAAACCTACCGGATGATCTTGATGGAAACCAATTCATCCACTGTTTCAAGTAATGTCAAATATGCGGCGGTTTTAATCAATACTAGCCAGCTTGAGCAAATCAGCCAAAACCACGAGCATTTAATTGTTGTAGTCATGGCTAGTTTCTGGCTTCTGTCTTTAATTGCCAGTGTTTACCTGGCACGTGTCAGTGTCAAACCTTTACTGGAAAGTATGCAAAAGCAGAAGTCCTTTGTAGAAAATGCGAGTCACGAACTGAGAACGCCTTTGGCTGTTTTACAAAATCGTTTAGAGACTCTCTTTCGAAAACCAGAAGCGACGATTATGGAATCCAGCGAAAGCATTGCTTCTAGTCTTGAAGAAGTTCGCAACATGCGTTTCCTCACGACCAATCTTCTCAATCTTGCACGTCGAGATGATGGAATCAAACCTGAAATAGCAGAAGTTTCTCCACAATTCTTTAAAATAACCTTTGCTAACTATGAGTTGATTGCTTCTGAAAATGATCGTGTTTTTGAATATGAAAATCGGATTTATCGTCCCTTCATGACCGATCAGTTGCTCCTAAAACAGCTCATGACTATCTTGTTTGATAATGCTATCAAGTATACTGAAGAAGATGGAAAAATTGAGTTTGTGGTCCATGCTACGGACCGCCACCTCTATCTATCCGTAACGGATAACGGAATTGGGATCTCAGCTGCCGATAAGAAGAAAATCTTTGACCGCTTTTATCGTGTAGACAAGGCGAGAACCCGTCAGAAAGGCGGTTTTGGTCTGGGACTATCTTTGGCCAAGCAGATCGTAGATGCCTTACGAGGAACGATTACCGTTAAAGATAACAAGCCTAGAGGAACAATTTTTGAAGTTAAGATTGCTATTCAATCTCCTCCCAAACGTAAGAATAAATAAAAAGACAGTTTTAAAACTGTCTTTTTTGATAACTAGAAAAGAGGTTAGTACCACTACCAACCTTTATTTTGAAATTTTTCGTTTAATGATCTTTCGTTGGAGTTGGAGGAGTACCAAACTTGCCCCCATAGCAGCAACAAATGATAAAGCCGTGTTCAATTTTAAGGCTAAAAAGATAAAACTAAAAAACACCATAAAAATACAAAAACAAGCAATATTTACAAAAAATAAAATCTCTTTTAAATTGGAGCTAACAGGAGCTTCCAGTGTATAGTCTTGATAAAGCGGAGTTTGATTCGATTCGGGAGTTTGTTCAAACTCATAAGCTTCTAATTTTCTTGCGGGCATGATTCTCTCCTTAACAGTACATAACTATTTTATCATTTTTTATGTAGAGAATTATTACAGAATTGTTACAAAACTACTAAACTCTCTTATCATCTTCTAAGTCGCTCTTCTTGACACCCACTAGGGAAAATGATAGCATGGACGTTACACTTAAAACAGATGACCTGACCTTCTCTTTTATAAATATACTGAGAAAGGAAAGGATAACTTATATAAATTGATAGTAAGCTGAGGCTTTTCCTAAGATGATTTGTTGAGTTGCTACCTGGATACTTTTGAAGAGTATTGGTAGGAGTTGTTTTGAATGGATGATAAGACAGCGATTCTGTCTATTGGTCTGGGTGGTTTTTTGCTACCTCTGGGAAATGTTAAAGGAGATAAGCATGTATCTTGCTATCAAAGAAATAGTACGAAACAAACTTCGATATAGTTTGATTCTAACTACCATTTTTCTTATCGCTTTTATGGTCTTTTTTATGACCAGTCTAGCTCTTGGTCTTGTGCGAAACAACCGGGCCGCTATTGATAATTGGCAAGCAACGGGTGTCGTTTTATCCGACTACGCAAATGATAATTTGACAGCATCCTTTATTCCTGAAAAGGACTACAAGGATAAGAGTTCGGAAGAGGCCGCTCCATTGGGCTATATGTTTGCTGTGACCAATATAGTCAATGGTAGTGAAAAGGTCAATGTTTCCATTTTTGCTCAAGACTGGGACGCTTTTATCTCACCTAGTTTGACGGAGGGTCGTTATCCTGAAGGAGATGATGAGGTTGTCATGGATCAGTCTTTTGAGAACTATGGGATGAAGCTAGGCGATGCCATTCAGCTCAATGGAAGCGATTCAAGTTACAAGATCGTAGGCTTGACTCAAGGAAATAAGTTTTTCACCGAGCCTGTTGTCTTTACGAGTCTGACAACTTATTGGACCTTACAAGGAACCTTGAAAGCCAATCGTTCCATCTCTGCCTTAGTATTGAAAAATGATATAGAAGTGGCTGGCGATGGACTGAAACAGATTTCCATTCCAAAAATGATATCGAAAATTCCTGGATACACACCTCAGGTTAATGTATTTTCAGGGATGATTCTTGCTATGATTGTTATCACAGGCTTGATTGTGGGGATTTTTGTTTATATCATTACCATCCAAAAACTAGGACTATATGGAATAATGCGAGCTCAAGGGATACAGATCAAAACCATTGTATGGTCTCTATTCTGTCAAATCTTCCTCCTAGCTGGTATGGGGATTGCTTTAGCCTTGCTGGCAATCGGAGGAGTGATTTTAGTCTTACCAGCTACCTTCTTTTTCTATCCGAGTTGGATAGCCTACTCTGTCCTAAGCTTGGTAATTTCCTTGATGGCCCTTCTAGGTGGTGTCATTTCACTTCCACGCTTGTTAAAGGTGGACCCGATTACTGCGATTGCAGAATGATAAGGAGAATAGTATGACAGCATTGATTGAAATGAATCAAGTGACAAAAACCTACGGGGAAGGAAAGATGAGAGTCGTAGCCCTGCATGAGACGAATTTTCAGCTAAATGCGGGAGAGTTCGTAGCTATTGTTGGGCCTTCAGGTTCTGGAAAGACAACCTTTCTAACGACTCTAGGACAACTTCAGGAAGCATCGAGTGGAAAGATTCTAGTCAAAGGGAAGGAAACAGGCAGTTTGACGGAGAAGGAAAAAACAGACCTCCGTTTTAGAGAGTTTGGTTTCATTCTCCAGGCTTCAAACTTAATTCCTTTTCTAACGGTCAAGGAACAGCTGGATTTGATAGACAGACTAGATAAGGGGAAAAATAGTAAAAGTGACCGAAAAGAGCTCTTTGACTTGTTGGATTTGGAAAAAGTACAAGATCAGTATCCCAAGGCTCTATCAGGTGGCGAACGTCAACGTGCCGCGATTGCTAGGGCGCTCTATAACAATCCAAGCATTGTGCTTGCAGATGAGCCGACAGCCAGTCTTGACACTGAGCGTGCCTACCAAGTAACGGAGATGCTGGCTGCCATTGCCCATGAACAAGGTAGAGGAGTTGTTATGATTACGCATGATACTCGCCTTCTTGATAAGGTTGATCGTATTTATGTCATGAACGATGGCCACCTAGTTGAAGAAACACATGCATAAAATAGAGTGAATAGTACAAGTTACTGTTCACTTTTTTGATTGGGAAAGATAGAAATAAGTTTAACTTTTTGTGAAACTCTCAGTACCCATAGCTGATTTTTGAGAATTGTGGTATAATTTTTCTTATGGAAAAGATTATCATTACAGCAACTGCTGAAAGTATTGAACAAGTTGAACAACTACTCGAAGCTGGCGTAGACCGTATCTATGTCGGTGAGAAAGATTTTGGCCTTCGTCTGCCAACAACCTTTAGTTATGACCAATTGCGTGAGATTGCTAAGTTGGTTCATGAAGCAGGCAAGGAATTGATTGTCGCGGTTAATGCCCTCATGCACCAAGATATGATGGACCGTATCAAGCCTTTCCTAGACTTCTTGGAAGAAATCAAGACAGACTATATTACTGTTGGGGATGCAGGTGTCTTTTACGTTGTCAATCGCGATGGTTATTCATTTAAGACCATCTACGATGCTTCAACCATGGTGACAAGTAGTCGTCAGATTAACTTCTGGGGTCAAAAGGCTGGCGCATCTGAGGC
Organism: Streptococcus sp. CF10-1; assembly: GCF_024295825.1. Taxonomy (GTDB): domain Bacteria; phylum Bacillota; class Bacilli; order Lactobacillales; family Streptococcaceae; genus Streptococcus. The sequence continues at coordinate 267,369 of NZ_JANCPQ010000002.1, forward strand.
GGTTTTGGCGCGTGAAATTCCATCTGCTGAACTCTTCAAGATGCCAGAGATTTTGGAAATTCCTGCTGAAGTATTGGTTTATGGAGCTAGTGTCATTCACCATTCTAAGCGTCCGCTCTTGCAAAACTACTATAACTTCACGCACATCGTTGATGAAAAGACACGTAAACGTGACCTCTTCTTGGCTGAACCAAGTGATCCAGAGAGCCATTACTCTATCTTTGAAGACAATCATGGTACCCACATCTTTGCCAACAATGACCTTGATTTGATGACCAAATTAACAGAATTGGTGGAGCATGGTTTTACTCACTGGAAACTCGAAGGGCTCTACACACCTGGTCAGAATTTTGTAGAAATTGCTAAACTCTTTATTCAAGCGCGTGGCTTGATACAAGAGGGGAATTTCAGCCATGACCAAGCTTTCTTGTTAGATGAGGAAGTGCGCAAGTTACACCCTAAAAACCGTTTCCTCGACACAGGATTCTATGATTACGATCCTGATATGGTTAAATAGGACACCAAAACCCGAAATAAAAATGTTCGGGTTTTTCCAGTGTATCCATGAAATAAAAACGGATACATGTTATAATAAAAATAGCTCTTTAATGGAGGTATTTAAGTGGAGAATCTGAAAAAGATGGCAGGTATCAAGGCTGCTGAGTTTGTCAAGGATGGTATGGTTGTTGGACTCGGTACTGGATCAACTGCCTACTATTTCGTAGAAGAAATCGGTCGTCGGATCAAGGAAGAAGGTTTGCAGATTACTGCTGTGACAACTTCCAGTGTGACCAGTAAACAGGCTGAAGGACTAAACATCCCACTCAAGTCGATTGATCAAGTGGATTTTGTCGATGTGACAGTTGACGGGGCGGATGAAGTAGATAGCCAGTTTAACGGAATCAAAGGCGGTGGTGGTGCCCTTCTGATGGAGAAGGTTGTCGCAACGCCCTCAAAAGAATACATTTGGGTGGTCGATGAAAGCAAACTGGTAGAGAAACTAGGTGCTTTTAAATTGCCTGTAGAAGTGGTTCAGTATGGTGCAGAACAGGTCTTTCGTCGGTTTAAGCGAGCTGGCTTCAAACCAAGTTTCCGTGAAAAAGACGGTCAACGTTTTGTGACCGATATGCAGAACTTTATCATTGACCTAGCCTTGGATGTCATTGAAGATCCAATTGCCTTTGGGCAAGAATTGGACCATGTCGTTGGTGTTGTAGAGCATGGCTTGTTCAACCAAATGGTGGATAAGGTCATCGTAGCGGGACGAGATGGTGTTCAGATTTTAACTTCAAAAAAAGCAAACTAATCAAAAAAATAAGGAGACAGACTATGTCAAAATTTAATCGTATTCACTTGGTGGTACTGGATTCTGTGGGAATCGGTGCTGCACCAGATGCTAATAACTTTGTCAATGCAGGGGTTCCAGACGGAGCTTCTGACACACTTGGACACATTTCAAAAACAGTTGGTTTGAATGTGCCAAACATGGCTAAAATCGGTCTAGGAAATATTCCTCGCGAAGCGCCTCTTAAGACTGTACCAGCTGAAAGTAATCCAACAGGTTATGCAACAAAATTGGAAGAAGTTTCTCTTGGTAAGGATACCATGACTGGTCACTGGGAAATCATGGGACTCAATATTACTGAGCCTTTCGATACTTTCTGGAACGGATTTCCAGAAGAAATCTTGACAAAGATTGAAGAATTTTCAGGACGTAAGGTCATTCGTGAAGCCAACAAACCTTACTCAGGTACGGCTGTTATCGATGATTTCGGACCACGTCAAATGGAAACTGGGGAGTTGATTATCTATACTTCAGCTGACCCTGTTTTGCAAATTGCTGCCCACGAAGACATCATTCCTTTGGATGAATTGTACCGTATCTGTGAATACGCTCGTTCAATTACCCTTGAGCGTCCTGCCCTTCTAGGTCGTATCATTGCCCGTCCATATGTTGGTGAACCAGGTAACTTCACTCGTACTGCAAACCGTCGTGACTTGGCTGTATCTCCATTTGCACCGACTATTTTAGATAAATTGAACAAAGCAGGTATCGATACTTACGCTGTTGGTAAAATCAACGATATCTTTAATGGCGCTGGTATCAATCATGACATGGGCCACAACAAGTCAAATAGTCATGGAATTGATACACTCTTGAAGACTATGGGCCTTGCTGAGTTTGAAAAAGGATTCTCCTTCACAAATTTGGTTGACTTCGATGCCCTATATGGCCACCGTCGTGACCCGCACGGTTACCGTGATTGCTTGCATGAGTTTGATGAACGCTTGCCTGAAATTATCGCTGCCATGAGAGAGAATGACCTTCTCTTAATTACTGCGGACCACGGTAATGACCCGACCTATGCAGGAACAGACCACACTCGTGAATACATTCCACTTTTGGCTTACAGTCCTGCCTTTAAAGGAAATGGTTTGATTCCAGTTGGACATTTTGCAGATATCTCAGCAACAGTTGCGGATAACTTTGGTGTTGAAACTGCCATGATTGGGGAAAGTTTCTTAGATAAATTGGTATAAGATGACGCGATATGCTTTACTTGTTCGGGGCATTAATGTCGGAGGGAAAAATAAGGTTGTCATGGCGCAACTTCGTCAAGAACTGACAGAATTGGGACTTGAAAAGGTTGAAACCTACATCAATAGTGGCAACATTTTCTTTACTTCGACAGTTCCCAAAGCCCAATTGGTTGAAAAGTTAGAGGCTTTCTTTGAAGTCCATTATCCATTTATTCAGAGCTTTTCTTTGCTGAGTCATGAAGACTATGAAGCAGAGCTGGAAACTCTGCCTGAATGGTGGACCAAAGACCTGGCTCGAAAAGATGTCCTCTTTTATACAGAAGGCTTGGATGTGGATCAAGTCATTGAGAAAGTTGAAAGTTTGGAACTGAAAGATGAAGTGGTTCGTTTTGGAAGACTTGGGATTTTCTGGGGGAAATTCTCTGAAGAATCCTACTATGCAACTGCCTATCACAAGTACTTGCTCAAGATGCCTTTCTATCGCAACATCACCATTCGCAATGCAAAAACCTTTGACAAAATCGGTCAAATGTTAAAAAATAATAAAGGAGACACACAATGACATTTTTAGATAAAATCAAGGAAACGGCTGCTTTCCTGAAAGACAAGGGAATCCAAGCGCCTGAGTTCGGTCTAATCCTTGGATCAGGACTTGGAGAATTGGCAGAAGAAATCGAAAATCCAGTTGTAGTAGACTATGCAGACATTCCAAACTGGGGCCGCTCTACAGTAGTTGGGCACGCTGGTAAATTGGTATATGGTGAACTTGCAGGACGCAAGGTCTTGGCTCTTCAAGGTCGTTTCCATTTCTACGAGGGAAATCCTCTTGAAGTCGTAACTTTCCCAGTACGTGTGATGAAAGTTCTCGGATGTGAAGGTGTCATTGTAACAAATGCAGCTGGAGGTATTGGATTTGGTCCTGGTACCTTGATGGCTATCTCAGACCATATCAATATGACGGGGCAAAACCCATTGATGGGTGAAAACTTGGATGATTTTGGTCCACGTTTCCCTGATATGTCTAAAGCCTACACACCAGAATACCGTGCTACTGCCCATGAAGTGGCTAAAAAACTCGGTATCAAGCTTGATGAAGGTGTTTATATCGGTGTAACCGGTCCGACTTATGAAACTCCAGCAGAAATCCGTGCCTATAAGACATTGGGAGCAGATGCAGTTGGTATGTCCACTGTTCCTGAAGTGATTGTAGCCGCTCACTCAGGCTTGAAAGTTCTCGGTATTTCATGTATTACTAACCATGCTGCAGGATTCCAAGAAGAACTCAACCACGAAGAAGTTGTAGAAGTGACTGAACGTGTCAAAGGCGACTTCAAAGGCTTGCTTAAAGCGATTCTTGCTGAATTGTAATGTCATGAGAGTTCACTTTATTTTACATGAGACATTTGAGGTTCCAGGCGCATATCTAAAATGGGCTATAGAACGAGGTCATCAAATTACATCAACAAAGGTTTATGAAAAAGAACCTCTTCCTGAAACAATTGACGGGATTGATTTTCTGATTGTCATGGGTGGTCCTCAATCACCTGATGAGGATAGAGAAAACTTCCCATACTATGATCCAAAGGCTGAGCTTGCTTTTATGAAAGAAGCGATTGCTACAGATATTTATATTGTTGGTGTCTGTCTTGGTGCGCAACTCCTATCTGTTGCCTACGGTGCGAAGTATGAACATAGTCCAGAGCGCGAAATCGGCGTTTATCCTGTGACATTGACGATGCAAGGTCTAACAGATCCTCATGTCAGCTTGTTCGGAGAAACCATAGAAACCGGCCACTGGCACGGTGATATGCCAGGGCTGACAGATGAAGCTGTCGTCTTGGCGACCAGTCAAGGTTGTCCACGCCAAATTATTCGCTTCAGTCCGAAACATTATGCCTTTCAGGCTCATTTGGAATTTGATCCAGACGCAGTAGAATTATTGATTGCTGCGGATGGTGAGGAGAAATTAAGAGAGCAAAGTGAAAAGTTGCCTTTTGTTCAAACACCAGAAGAATTACGTGGAAACGATTATTCTGAAATGAATGCAAAACTGTATGCATTTTTAGATTCATTGATAAACTAGGAACTACAGAAAGGCAGAGTATCTGAGTTATAGTCAAACTCGGGCTAATTGTTCTGTGAAATATTTAATTTTAAAATCAAGAAAGAAAGGATGGGTAAACCGTATTTGTTGAACTGAATACGGGCGGAGAACTGTGTAAAAAAGATAAACTGTCTAGCATCTGTGATGCGTCGTCAGTTTCCTATTTTTACTTTGTTTTCTGTCGCTATCCTAAATATAAAAAAAGAAAGGTAGAGTGGAGTGTTCTAATTTGAACACGAGCGGAAACTTTTCTAAAAACATTGAAAGGTAGGGTAGTTTGGTTTTGAATTGAACCCGAGCTATTCTCCTATTTATCATCAAAATCAAGAAAGAAAGGAATTGAACCAACCCTAAAAGCAGTGGGAAAAAGATAGTTGGTCTAGCGAGCATCGCTCACTGCGCCCAACTCCTATTTTCCCTTCGCTTTTTGACGGGTTTGGTATCTTATATTATGTCTATCCATATTGCTGCTCAGCAAGGTGAAATTGCTGATAAAATTCTTCTTCCGGGGGATCCTCTTCGTGCGAAATTTATTGCGGAGACCTTCCTTGAAGATGCTGTTTGTTTTAACGAAGTGCGGAACATGTTTGGTTACACTGGTACTTACAAGGGCCACCGTGTATCTGTCATGGGAACTGGGATGGGGATGCCATCCATTTCGATTTATGCGCGTGAGTTGATTGTGGACTACGGTGTAAAGAAATTGATCCGCGTGGGAACTGCTGGTTCTTTGAATGAAGATGTCCACGTCCGTGAATTGGTTTTGGCGCAAGCAGCTGCAACCAACTCAAACATCATCCGCAATGACTGGCCACAGTATGATTTCCCACAAATCGCTAGCTTTGATTTGCTAGACAAGGCCTACCATATCTCCAAAGAACTTGGTATGACAACCCACGTTGGGAACGTCTTGTCATCAGATGTCTTTTACTCAAACTACTTTGAAAAGAACATCGAGCTTGGTAAATGGGGAGTCAAGGCTGTGGAAATGGAAGCAGCAGCTCTTTACTATCTTGCTGCCCAACACCACGTTGATGCACTTGCTATCATGACCATTTCTGATAGCTTGGTCAATCCAGATGAAGACACTACGGCAGAAGAACGCCAAAATACCTTCACCGATATGATGAAGGTTGGTTTGGAAACCTTGATTGCAGAGTAAATTGTAAACGAAAATCCTGATTTCACTTGAAATCAGGATTTTTTCATAGATGCGATTTTTTCTGGGTCTGGTGTAACGCGGAGGGTCTTTTGTCCTGTGTAGGTTACAAAACCAGGTTTACCACCAGTTGGTTTATTGAGTTTCTTGACTTCAATCATATCCACCTGCACGAGATTTGACAGACGACCTTTGGAGAAGTAGGCAGCTAGTTCGGCCGCATCTGTCTTGACTTCATCAGAAGGATTAAGATTTCCTGAGATGACGACATGGCTTCCAGGGATGTCCTTGGCGTGGAACCAAAGTTCTTCCTTGCGAGCCATTTTAAATGTCAACTCTTCATTTTGAAGATTGTTTCGTCCGACATAGATAATGGTTTTGCCATCGCTCGCCAGATACTGTTCTGGTTTTTTGCGTTTCTGAATTTTCTCGCGTTGGCGTCTTCTAATGAAGCCTGTTTGAATCAATTCTTCACGGATTTCAGCGATTTCCTCCAGCCCAGCTTGGTTGAGAACGGTCTCCACACTTTCTAGATAGAGAATGGTTGCCTTGGTTTCTTCAATCAGCTCAGTAAGGTATTTGACAGCTTCTTTGAGTTTCTGGTAACGTTTAAAATAGCGTTGGGCATTCTGACTGGGAGTTAGTGCCTTATCAAGCGCAATGATGATAGGCTGATTAGTGTAGTAGTTGTCCAAAGTAACCTGATCTTGGTCATTAGGCACTTGGTGGAGGAAGGTTGTCAGCAATTCACCCTTTTGGCGAAATTCCTCAGCATTGTCTGTCGCTAGTAACTCTTTTTCTTGTTTTTTTAGCTTATGTCGATTTTTCTGAAGTTCATTTTCAACACGACTAATGAGCTCACTGGCTTGCTGTTTGACACGGTCCCGTTCAGCCTTGTCCTTATAGTAGGTGTCCAGCAAGTCAGAAAGGCTGGCAAAAGGCTCTCCCACCTGATTTACAAAAGGAACTGGGCTGAAGGAAGTCTCTGTTAAGCATGGCTTGGTTTCTTGCCCGAAGAAGTTTCGGAAAGTAGACAGTTTATCACTGACAAGAATGTTTTCCAATTCATTTGCCGTATCACGTCCTAGACCTTGAAAGAGACTTTGAAGATTTTTTGCTGTTAGTTCCTGTGTTTGTAGGATTTCAAAGAGTTTTTCATCCTTGACAGTAAATGGATTGAGAGACTCGGTACTTGGTGGAGCGATATAGGTAGATCCTGGAAGCAAGGTGCGGTAGCTATTTTGTGAAAAGCCGACGTGTTTGATAACTTCGAGGATTTTATGGCTATTTTTATCTACGAGGAGAATATTGCTGTGTTTGCCCATAATCTCGATAATCAGACTAGCCTGAATATGGTCTCCAATCTCGTTTTTATTGGAAACGGTAATTTCCACAATACGGTCATTTTCGACTTGCTCAATCGACTCAATCAGGGCACCCTGCAAATACTTTCTCAAAACCATGATAAAAGTCGAAGGTTGGGCTGGATTTTCAAAAGTTGTTTGGGTCAGCTGGATGCGACCAAAAACGGGATGAGCAGAGAGGAGCAGGCGATGGCTTTGGCGATTGCTGCGGATTTGCAAGACCAACTCTTGTTCAAAAGGTTGATTGATTTTCTGGATGCGACCATTGACTAACTCGCTTCGCAATTCCTCAACCATGTGGTGTAAAAAAAATCCGTCAAATGACATCGTTCTCTCCTTGTGATTGTATTCCATAGTATTATATCAAAAAGGTAGAATAAAATCATGGAAATATGGTATAATAAAGCCAAGTAAAGAGAATCGAGAAGTACATGTATATTGAAATGGTAGATGAAACTGGTCAAGTTTCACAAGAAATCTTGCAACAAACCCAAGAAATTTTGGAATTTGCAGCCCAAAAAATAGGAAAAGAAGACAAGGAGATGGCAGTCACTTTTGTGACCAACGAGCGTAGTCACGAACTCAATCTGGAGTACCGTGACACGGACCGTCCGACAGATGTTATCAGCCTTGAGTATAAACCAGAGTTGGACATTGCCTTTGACGAAGAGGATTTGCTTGAAAATCCTGAATTAGCAGAAATGATGTCCGAGTTTGATGCCTACATTGGGGAACTGTTCATCTCTATCGATAAAGCGCATGAGCAGGCTGAGGAATACGGCCACAGCTTTGAGCGTGAGATGGGCTTCTTGGCAGTACACGGCTTTTTACACATTAACGGCTACGATCACTACACTCCGGAAGAAGAAGCGGAGATGTTCGGTTTACAAGAAGAAATTTTGACAGCCTATGGACTCACAAGACAATAAACGAAAATGGAAAAATCGTGACCTGGTATCCAGTTTAGAATTTGCCCTTACAGGAATTCTGACTGCTTTCAAGGAAGAACGCAATATGCGAAAACATGCAGTGACGGCTCTAGTGGTCATCCTTGCAGGTTTTGTTTTTCAGGTGTCATGCATTGAATGGCTCTTTCTCCTAATGAGCATTTTCTTGGTAGTAGCCTTTGAAATTATTAACTCTGCTATTGAAAATGTGGTGGATCTGGCCAGTCACTATCACTTTTCTATGTTAGCGAAGAAAGCCAAGGACATGGCGGCTGGTGCCGTACTTGTGGTTTCCCTTCTTGCTGCAGTGACAGGTGCACTTATCTTTTTCCCACGCATTTGGGATTTATTATTTTAAACACTAAGAGGAAATTATGACATTTAAATCAGGCTTTGTAGCCATTTTAGGGCGTCCCAATGTTGGGAAGTCAACCTTTTTAAATCACGTCATGGGGCAAAAGATTGCCATTATGAGTGACAAGGCGCAGACAACGCGCAATAAAATCATGGGGATTTACACCACAGATAAGGAGCAAATCGTCTTTATCGACACACCAGGAATTCACAAGCCCAAAACAGCTCTTGGGGATTTCATGGTGGAATCTGCCTACAGTACCCTTCGTGAAGTGGATACTGTTCTATTCATGGTGCCAGCTGATGAGCCACGTGGTAAGGGCGACGACATGATTATCGAGCGTCTGAAAGCTGCCAAGGTTCCTGTGATTCTGGTGGTGAATAAGATTGACAAGGTTCATCCAGACCAGCTTTTGTCTCAGATTGATGACTTCCGCAACCAGATGGACTTTAAGGAAATTGTTCCTATCTCAGCCCTTCAGGGAAATAACGTTTCTCGACTAATCGATATTTTGAGTGAAAATCTAGAGGAAGGTTTCCAGTATTTCCCAGCTGATCAAATCACAGATCATCCTGAACGTTTCTTAGTTTCAGAAATGATTCGTGAGAAGGTTCTCCACTTGACTCGTGAAGAAATCCCGCACTCAGTTGCAGTAGTGGTTGACTCTATGAAACGGGATGAAGAGACAGACAAGGTTCACATCCGAGCTACCATTATGGTTGAGCGCGATAGCCAAAAGGGTATCATCATCGGAAAAGGTGGCGCTATGCTCAAGAAAATTGGGACTATGGCCCGTCGTGATATCGAACTCATGCTAGGGGATAAGGTTTTCCTAGAAACTTGGGTCAAGGTCAAGAAAAATTGGCGTGATAAAAAGCTAGATTTGGCTGACTTTGGCTATAATGAAAAAGAATACTAAGTAGAGGTGGGCTCATGCCTGCTTCTTGTTTTTACAGAAGGAGGATTTATGCCTGAATTACCTGAGGTTGAAACGGTTCGTCGTGGCTTAGAAAAATTGATTATAGGAAAGAAGATTTCGAGTATAGAAATTCGTTATCCCAAGATGATCAAGACAGATGTGGACGAGTTTCGAAAGGAAGTGCCTGGTCAGATTATCGAGACAATGGGACGTCGTGGCAAATATTTGCTTTTTAACCTAACAGATAAGGTCTTGATTTCCCATCTGCGGATGGAGGGAAAGTATTTTTACTATCCTGACCAGGTTCCAGAACGTAAACATGCCCATGTTTTCTTCCAGTTTGAGGATGGCGGCACTCTTGTATATGAGGATGTACGCAAGTTTGGTACCATGGAACTCTTGGCACCCGACCTTTTGGATGCCTACTTTGTATCTAAAAAACTAGGTCCTGAGCCAAGAGAGCAGGACTTTGATTTGCAGGTCTTTCAAGCTGCTCTATCCAAGTCTAAAAAGCCTATCAAATCCCATCTCCTAGATCAGACCTTGGTAGCTGGTCTTGGCAATATCTATGTGGATGAGGTTCTCTGGCGAGCTCAGGTTCATCCAGCAAGACCTTCCCAGACTTTGACAGCAGAAGAAGCGTCAGCCATCCATGACCAGACCATTGCTGTTTTGGGACAGGCAGTCGAAAAGGGCGGTTCCACCATTCGGACCTATACCAATGCCTTTGGGGAAGACGGAACCATGCAGGATTTCCATCAGGTCTATGATAAGACTGGACAAGCATGTTCGCGCTGTGGGACAGTGATTGAGAAATTCCAGCTCGGTGGACGGGGAACTCATTTTTGTCCTCAGTGTCAAAGGAGGGACTGATGGGAAAAATCATCGGAATCACAGGAGGAATTGCCTCAGGTAAGTCAACTGTGACAAATTTCCTAAGAGAGAAAGGATTTCAAGTGGTGGATGCTGACGCAGTCGTCCATGATCTACAAAAACCCGAGGGTCGTCTTTATCAGGTTTTAGTCCAGCATTTTGGACAGGAAATCATCCTTGAAAATGGAGAACTCAATCGCCCTCTCCTGGCTAGTCTCATCTTTTCAAATCCTGAGGAACGGGAATGGTCTAAGCAAACCCAAGGGGAGATTATTCGTGAGGAACTGGCTGCACTGCGAGATCAGTTGGCTCAGACAGAAGCAATTTTTTTCATGGATATTCCCCTGCTTTTTGAACAGGACTACTCCAACTGGTTTGATGAAACATGGCTGGTCTATGTGGACCGAGATGTTCAGGTGGATCGTTTCATGAAACGGGATCATCTTTCTAAGGAAGTAGCAGAGTCCCGTTTGGCCGCCCAGTGGTCTTTAGAAGAAAAGAAAAAATTGGCGAGTCATATATTAGATAATAACGGCAGTCGTGGTCAGCTTGTGAGTCAAGTAGTGAAGTTACTTGGAGGAGGCGATAGCTGTGCAAGAGATTAGTTGGAAAGAGAATCTTCGTGTCGCCTGGTTTGGTAGTTTTTTAACGGGAGCTAGTATTTCCTTGGTCGTTCCTTTCATGCCTATCTTTGTAGAGCAGTTGGGAATTGAAGGGGACCAAGTTGCTTTCTATGCTGGATTAGCCGTCTCAGTTTCGGCTGTTTCAGCAGCTCTAGTTTCTCCCATCTGGGGTATTCTTGCTGACAAATATGGTCGAAAACCCATGATGATTCGAGCAGGTCTTGCTATGACCATTACGATGGGAGGGTTGGCCTTCGTGCCAAATATCTATTGGCTACTCTTTCTTCGCTTGCTCAATGGTGTATTTACTGGTTTTGTCCCTAATGCGACAGCCTTGATTGCCAGTCAGGTACCTAAAGATAAGTCTGGAGCGGCTCTGGGAACACTATCTACAGGTGTTGTTGCAGGAACACTGACGGGTCCCTTTGTTGGAGGCTTTATTGCTGAAATTTTTGGCATTCGCAATGTCTTTTTATTGGTAGGCGCTTTCCTATTTTTAGCTGCAATCCTAACCATTTTCTTTATCAAGGAAGATTTTCAGCCAGTGGCTAAGGAGAAGGCTATCCCGACAAAAGAAGTATTTTCTTCTTTCAAGTATCCTAGGCTTTTAGTGAATCTATTTTTGACGAGCTTCGTCATTCAGTTTTCAGCTCAATCAATTGGCCCCATTCTAGCTCTCTATGTGCGGGACTTAGGGCAGTCCGAAAATCTCCTCTTTGTATCAGGATTGATCGTATCCAGCATGGGATTTTCTAGCATGATGAGTGCTGGAATTCTAGGAAAACTTGGCGATAAGGTAGGGAATCATAGATTGTTGGTCGCGGCGCAGATTTATTCCGTCATCATTTACCTTCTTTGTGCCCATGCAACCAGCCCCCTTCAACTTGGCTTGTATCGTTTTCTCTTTGGTTTGGGAACGGGCGCTCTCATACCGGGAGTTAATGCCCTTCTTAGCAAAATGACTCCAAAATCAGGTATTTCACGGATTTTCGCCTTCAATCAAGTCTTTTTTTACCTTGGTGGAGTGATTGGACCTATGGCGGGATCCGCAGTTGCAGGATATTTGGGCTACCATGCTGTCTTTTATGCGACAGCAGCCTGTGTGGCTTTCAGTTGTTTATGTAACTTAGTGCAATTTAGATCATTATTAAAAGTAAAGGAAATCTAGTGCGAGTAAAAATCAATCTCAAATGCTCCTCTTGTGGCAGCATGAATTATCTAACCAGTAAGAACTCCAAAACCCATCCAGACAAGATTGAGGTGTTAAAATATTGTCCAAAGGAAAGAAAAGTAACTTTACATCTTGAATCTAAGTAGAATTTATGGTAAAATAATAGGGATTTTAAGGAGTTTGATATGTATAACCTATTATTAACCATTTTATTAGTATTATCTGTTGTGATTGTGATTGCGATTTTCATGCAACCAACTAAGAACCAATCCAGCAATGTATTTGATGCCAGCTCAGGTGATTTGTTTGAACGTAGTAAAGCGCGTGGTTTTGAAGCTGTGATGCAACGTTTGACAGGTATTTTAGTCTTTTTCTGGCTAGCCATTGCCTTAGCATTGACAGTATTATCAAGTAGATAAGAAATGGGCGAGACTAGGTCTTAGCCTATTTTTATTTTTATACTCTTCAAAAATCAAATTCAAACCACGTCAGCGTCGGCTTGTCGTACTACAGTACTGCCTGCGCCTAGCTTTCTAGTTTGCTCTTTGATTTTTATTGAGTATTAAATGATGTTTGAGAAGGTCTTACAGTAAAAGAAAATTAAAAAATCTAGAAAGAAAACATGAAAGATAAAATTAAAGAATATTTGCAAGAGAAGGGGCGAGTGACGGTAAATGACCTGGCTCAGGCTCTCGGAAAGGATGGGTCCAAGGATTTCCGTGAGTTGATTAAAACCCTGTCTCTGATGGAAAGAAAGCACCAGATTCGTTTTGAAGATGATGGTAGCTTATGTCTGGACCAAAAGAAGAAACATGAAATTACCCTCAAAGGGATTTTTCATGCCCATAAAAACGGCTTTGGCTTTGTCAGTCTAGAAGGCGAAGAGGACGACCTTTTTGTAGGAAAAAACGATGTCAACTATGCCATTGATGGTGATACCGTTGAGGTCGTGATTAAGAAAGTCGCTGACCGTAACAAGGGAACTGCTGCAGAAGCCAAAATTATTGATATCTTAGAACACAGCCTGACAACCGTTGTCGGGCAAATCGTTCTGGATCAGGAAAAGCCCAAGTATGCGGGCTACATTCGTTCAAAGAATCAGAAAATCAGCCAGCCAATCTATGTGAAGAAACCAGCTATCAAGTTGGAAGGTACTGAAGTTCTCAAGGTCTTTATCGACAAATACCCAAGTAAGAAACATGATTTCTTTGTCGCTAGTGTGCTAGACGTGGTGGGGCACTCGACTGATGCTGGGATTGACGTTCTTGAAGTCTTGGAATCCATGGATATTGTTTCAGAATTTCCAGAAGCTGTTCTCAAGGAGGCAGAAAGTGTACCAGAAGCTCCGTCTCAAAAGGATATGGAAGGTCGTCTGGACCTGAGAGATGAAATCACCTTTACCATTGACGGCGCGGATGCCAAGGACTTGGACGACGCAGTTCACATTAAGCCTTTGAAAAATGGCAATATCGAACTCGGTGTTCACATCGCGGATGTTTCCTACTATGTGACAGAGGGTTCTGCACTCGATAAGGAAGCCCTTAACCGCGCGACTTCTGTCTATGTAACAGACCGAGTGGTCCCAATGCTTCCAGAACGTTTGTCAAATGGCATCTGCTCTCTCAATCCTCAAGTCGATCGCTTGACCCAGTCTGCCATTATGGAAATTGATAAACATGGTCGTGTGGTTAATTACACTATTACCCAAACAGTTATCAAGACTAGCTTCCGTATGACCTATAGCGCTGTCAATGACATCCTAGCTGGCGATGAGGAAAAGAGACAAGAGTTTAAGAAAATTGTTCCTAGTATCGAACTCATGGCTAAGCTTCATGAAAGGCTAGAAAGCATGCGTGAGAAACGTGGAGCTCTCAATTTTGATACCAGCGAAGCTAAGATTTTAGTAGATAAAAAAGGCAAGCCAGTTGATATCGTTCTTCGTCAGCGTGGTGTTGCCGAGCGGATGATCGAGTCCTTCATGTTGATTGCTAATGAAACGGTTGCCGAGCACTTTAGCAAGTTGGATCTACCTTTCATCTATCGAATTCACGAGGAGCCCAAGGCTGAAAAAGTTCAGAAGTTTATTGATTACGCTTCGAGCTTTGGTTTGCGAATTTATGGAACTGCCAGTGAAATTAGCCAGGAAGCGCTTCAAGACATCATGCGTGCTGTTGAGGGAGAACCCTATGCGGATGTATTGTCCATGATGCTTCTCCGTTCTATGCAACAAGCTCGGTATTCAGAGCACAATCACGGTCACTATGGACTTGCTGCCGACTATTACACTCACTTTACCAGTCCGATTCGCCGTTATCCAGACCTCCTTGTTCACCGCATGATTCGAGATTACGGCCGTTCTAAGGAAATAGCAGAGCATTTTGAACAAGTGATTCCAGAGATTGCGACCCAGTCTTCCAACCGTGAGCGTCGTGCCATCGAGGCGGAGCGTGAAGTCGAAGCCATGAAAAAGGCTGAGTACATGGAAGAATACGTGGGTGAAGAGTACGATGCAGTTGTATCCAGCATTGTCAAGTTCGGTCTCTTTGTCGAACTGCCAAATACAGTTGAAGGCTTGATTCACATTACCAATTTGCCTGAATTTTATCATTTTAATGAGCGGGATTTGACACTCCGTGGGGAGAAATCAGGCATAACCTTCCGTGTGGGACAGCAGATTCGCATTCGGGTTGAAAGAGCGGATAAGATGACAGGTGAGATTGACTTCTCTTATATTCCAAGTGAGTTTGATGTCATCGAAAAAGGCTTGAAACAAGCTGGGCGCAAAGACAGAAGTCGAGGCTCAAGTCGTCGTTCAGACAAGAAGGAAGACAAGAGAAAATCAGGGCGCTTAAATGATAAGCACAAGCATTCACAAAAAGACAAGAAGAAAAAAGGCAAGAAACCTTTTTACAAAGAAGTAGCTAAGAAAGGAGCCAAGCATGGCAAAGGGCGAGGGAAAGGTCGTCGCACAAAATAAAAAGGCGCACCACGACTATACAATCGTAGATACGCTAGAGGCAGGAATGGTCCTGACAGGAACGGAAATCAAGAGCGTTCGAGCTGCTCGAATCAATCTCAAGGACGGCTTTGCCCAAGTAAAAAATGGGGAAGTCTGGCTGAGCAATGTTCATATCGCCCCTTACGAAGAGGGTAATATCTGGAACCAGGAACCTGAACGCCGTCGTAAACTCTTGCTCCATAAGAAGCAAATTCAAAAATTGGAACAAGAGACCAAAGGGACAGGAATGACCCTTGTTCCCCTTAAAGTCTACATCAAAGATGGCTACGCCAAGCTCCTTTTAGGTTTAGCAAAAGGGAAACATGACTATGATAAACGAGAGTCGATCAAGCGTCGTGAACAAAACCGCGACATCGCGCGTGTGATGAAAGCTGTCAACCAGCGTTAAGAAGAGGAAGTAAAATGGAAAAATTAATTGCCTATAAACGGATGCCCTTGTGGAATAAACAGACCATGCCTGAAGCAGTTCAGCAAAAGCACAATACTAAAGTCGGCACTTGGGGAAAAATTACTGTCTTGAAGGGGGCTCTCAAGTTTATTGAGTTGACAGAAGATGGTGAGGTTCTAGCTGAGCACCTCTTTGAGGCAGGAGCTGACAATCCCATGGCACAACCGCAAGCCTGGCACCGAGTAGAGGCTGCCACTGATGATGTAGAATGGTACTTGGAATTTTATTGTAAACCTGAGGATTATTTCCCTAAGAAATACCAGACCAATCCAGTCCATTCAGAGGTCCTAGAGGCCATGCAGACGGTGAAACCAGGAAGAGCCTTGGATTTGGGTTGTGGTCAGGGGCGTAACTCTCTCTTTCTCGCACAGAATGGTTTTGATGTGACAGCTGTGGATCAAAATGAATTGTCCCTTGAAATCTTGCAAAGCATTGTGGAACAAGAGGATCTAGACATGCCTGTAGGACTATACGATATCAATTCAGCTAGCATTAGCCAAGACTATGATTTCATCGTATCGACAGTTGTTCTCATGTTCCTACAAGCAGACCGTATTCCAGCAATTATCCAAAATATGCAGGAGCACACCACAATCGGTGGCTATAACCTTATCGTCTGTGCTATGGATACGGAGAATTATCCTTGCTCGGTTAACTTCCCATTCACCTTTAAAGAAGGGGAACTGGCAAACTATTACAAGGATTGGGAATTGATTAAGTACAATGAAAATCCAGGACATCTGCACCGTCGTGATGAGAACGGGAATCGCATTCAACTACGCTTTGCGACCATGTTAGCCAAAAAAGTCAAGTAAATCAAACTTAACCCAGCGAATAGAAACCACTTTACATGGTTTCTATTCGTTTTTGTTTGCGTTGGTTGATTGGGGTGAGCAGGATTTTATGCTATACTAGAAGTAGGAAATCAGAGCAGTAGAACTGTATTGCTGTCACTCTCGGCGCAAGAAAGTGTAGATGATGGAGGTGGTCGAATGGCGAGTCTTTTGGTGGAATTGTATGATCGGCATGTATTGGAAAAGAATGTCTACCAAGCCTTTGTCAGTGATTGTGACGAGATTCTCTTCCTTTCTTTGACGAAAATAAGCAATGAAGAGAAAGTCTCTCTTCGTCAGTTTATCATGGAAGAGGTGCCTCATATTCAACGAGTAACCTTTCGACAGCTATCCTTAGAACAACTAGTAGATCAGTTAGATTATTGTCTAGCAGGCTATGACCAAGTCCTTCTTGATGTTTTTGGCGGAGATTCGCTACTAGCCTTATCCCTCTATCAATACGGCTTGGATCGGGACCTCCCCATCGTAGCCATGGATGTCGAACGAGGAAAACAATACAAGTGGGTAGCCGGTCAGTTAGAAAAAGAAGACCTGGACATTCCAACCCTAAGCATCCAACAGTTGATAGCCTTGCGTGGTGGAAAAATGCTCAAATCCAAACACCCTATCCACTCAGCTCAGCAAATTGCAGCCATCAAAAAACTAGCCAGTTTGGCTATTGCCAATCCTGCCCACTGGTATCAAGTGACCCAATTTTTCTCTCTAGCCAAGACCAATGACCTTCATGCTGAGACCAAAAAGATACTGGAAAACAACGGCAAGTATTATCACTACCCAGAATCCCTTATTCCTTTACTTGTGGAAGCGGGAATGCTTTGTATGGAAAGCGAAGACAAGAAACGAGTAGCATACAGCTTTCCAAGTCAAGAAGCTCAGGTCTTTTGCCGCAACAAGGGGCATATTTTAGAGGTATATCTCTACCTCTTGGCACTTGAATCGCAGCTGTTTGATGAGTGCATGATAGGTGGTGAGATTGATTGGAATGGCATCTTTCCAGAGGCAGACAATGTTCAAAATGAGATTGATGTCATTCTGAGAAAGGGACGCTCGATTACCTTTATCTCCTGCAAGATGACGGATTTATCAGTTGAAGCCATCAATGAACTAGAAGTCTATGCCAATCATTTTGCTGGGGAGAGTTGCCTCAAGTTAATTGTCTGTACGGGGAAAATCAATCCTGTTTATGCTAATCGCTGCCAGGAATACGGCGTGCTGGTCATTAGAAGTGAACAGATTCCCAATCTCATTCCCATGCTAAAAAAATATTCTAAGAGACAAAAAAGATAAGAAATAATATTAAGAAAGGCTAGAATTCCAGCCTTTTTTACTTCTTTTTCGAATAAATGAGAAAAGGAGGTAGACAATGTTTGTAGCCAGAGATGCCGAGGGAAAATTGGTGAATGCCCTCGAAAAAGATGTGACCAAGCAAGCTTATACTTGTCCAGCCTGTGGGGGCGGACTACGATTACGCCAAGGACAGAGTATTCGAACGCATTTTGCCCATGAAAGGTTAAGAGATTGCATCGCTATATTCGAGAATGAAAGTCCAGAACACTTGGGTAACAAAGAGGCCCTTTATCACTGGGCCAAGAAGGACAATCAGGTCGCCTTAGAATATAGTATGCCCGAGATTCAGCAGATAGCAGATGTTCTCGTCAATGAGAAACTAGCTCTGGAGGTTCAGTGCAGTCCCTTGTCTCAAAAGCTTTTAGGCGATAGAAGTCAAGGATACCGCAGCCAGGGCTATCAGGTTATCTGGCTACTGGGAGAAAAACTCTGGTTAAAAGAGCGATTAACACAATTGCAAAGGGGCTTTCTCTATTTTAGTCAAAACATGGGTTTTTATGTTTGGGAACTGGATCTCAAAAGGAAAATTTTGAGACTGAAATACCTTTTACATCAGGACCTACGTGGCAAGCTTCATTTTCAGGTCAAGGAATTTCCCTATGGAAAAGGAAATCTCTTGGAAATTCTACGATTTCCTTATCAAAAACAAAAACTGCCTCGTTTTGCAGTTGTGCAAGATTCAACTATCTGTCACTACATTCGCCAGCAGTTGTACTATCAAACGCCCTACTGGATGAAAAAACAGGAGGAAGCTTATTATCAAGGAGACAATCTATTAAACCGTCAACTTGACGACTGGTATCCCCAGATCAGACCGATAGCATCAGGTGATTTTTTGCAGATTGAAACGGATTTGGCTAGCTATTATAGAAATTTTCAGGCTTACTATCAAAAAAATCCGAAAAATAATCGCCAAAAGCTCTATCCACCAGCCTTTTATCACTTATATTTCTCAAAAAATGTGGTAAAATAGAAAGGATGGAGGAATCTTATGGTATTACAACGACATGAAATAAATGAAAAAGATACATGGGATCTTTCGACAATCTACCCAACAGACCAGGCTTGGGAAGAAGCCTTGAAAGACTTATCTGAAAAAGTACAAACAGCGTCCCAGTATGAGGGACATCTCTTGGATAGTGCAGACAGTTTGCTTGAGATCACAGAATTCTCACTTGACTTGGAACGCCAAGTTGAAAAGCTTTATGTCTATGCGCATATGAAAAATGACCAGGACACGCGTGAAGCCAAGTATCAAGAGTACTATGCTAAGGCGATGACCCTATACAGTCAGTTAGAACAAACCTTTTCATTCTATGAACCTGAGTTTATGGAGATTAGCGAGGAGCAGTATAAGGCCTTCTTGGAAGCTCAACCAAAACTCCAAGTTTACAAGCACTTTTTTGACAAGCTCTTGCAAAAGAAAGACCATGTTCTTTCGCAACGTGAGGAAGAATTGCTTGCTGGAGCAGGAGAAATCTTTGGTTCTGCTAGTGAAACTTTCGCTATTTTGGACAATGCGGATATTAGCTTCCCATATGTCCTTGATGACGAAGGAAATGAAGTGCAACTCTCACATGGTACTTACATCCGTTTGATGGAGTCTAAAAATCGTGAAGTGCGTCGTGGTGCCTATGAAGCCCTTTATGCGACTTACGAGCAATTCCAACATACTTACGCTAAGACCTTGCAGACAAATGTTAAAGTGCAAAACTACCGCGCAAAAGTTCGCAACTATAAGAGTGCTCGCCATGCAGCCCTCGCAGCAAACTTTGTTCCAGAAAGTGTCTATGACAATCTAGTAGCAGCAGTTCGCAAGCATTTGCCACTCTTGCATCGTTACCTAGAACTTCGTTCTAAAATCTTGGGTATTTCCGACCTCAAGATGTACGATGTCTACACACCGCTTTCGTCAGTAGATTATAGCTTTACCTACGAAGAAGCCTTGAAAAAAGCAGAAGAAGCATTGGCAGTTTTGGGAGACGACTACTTGAGCCGTGTTAAACGCGCCTTCAGTGAGCGTTGGATTGATGTCTATGAAAACCAAGGCAAGCGCTCTGGTGCCTACTCTGGTGGTTCTTATGATACCAATGCCTTTATGCTTCTCAACTGGCAAGATAATCTAGACAATCTCTTTACCCTTGTCCATGAAACAGGTCACAGTATGCATTCAAGCTATACTCGTGAAACTCAGCCTTATGTTTACGGAGATTATTCTATCTTCTTGGCTGAGATTGCCTCAACGACTAACGAAAATATCTTGACAGAGAAATTGTTGGAAGAAGTGGAAGACGATGCAACTCGCTTTGCTATTCTCAATAACTTCCTAGACGGTTTCCGTGGAACAGTCTTCCGTCAAACTCAATTCGCTGAGTTTGAACACGCCATCCACCAAGCAGACCAAAATGGAGAAGTCTTGACCAGTGATTTCCTCAATAAACTTTACGCTGACCTGAACCAAGAGTACTATGGACTCAGCAAGGAAGACAATCCTCAGATCCAATACGAGTGGGCACGCATTCCACACTTCTACTATAACTACTATGTTTATCAGTATTCAACAGGTTTTGCAGCAGCTTCAGCCTTGGCTGAGAAGATTGTCCATGGTAGTCAAGAAGATCGTGACCGCTATATCGACTACCTCAAGGCAGGTAAATCTGACTATCCACTCAATGTCATGAGAAAAGCAGGAGTGGATATGGAGAAGGAAGACTATCTCAACGATGCCTTTGCAGTCTTTGAACGTCGCTTGAACGAGTTTGAAGCCCTTGTTGAAAAATTGGGACTAGCTTAAGATGGTAGAGTCTTATAGTAAAAATGCCAATCACAATATGCGTCGCCCCGTCGTCAAGGAAGAAATCGTAGAACTCATGCGCCAGCGTCAAAAGCAGGTGACAGGCTCCCTGAAAGAATTGGAGACCTTCGCTCGTAAGGAAAACATTCCCATTATTCCCCATGAAACGGTCGTGTATTTTCGATTTCTCATGGAGACCATGCAACCTAAGAACATTTTGGAAATTGGGACGGCTATCGGTTTTTCAGCACTCTTGATGGCGGAACATGCGCCAGATGCCAAGATTACAACGATTGACCGTAATCCTGAGATGATTGGTTTTGCCAAGGAAAACTTTGCCCAGTTTGACAGGCGTAAGCAAATCACCCTCTTAGAGGGAGATGCAGTCGATGTTTTATCTACTTTGACAGAAACTTATGACTTTGTCTTTATGGATTCGGCCAAGTCCAAGTACATCGTCTTTCTGCCTGAAATCCTCAAGCACTTGGAAGTTGGTGGAGTAGTGGTCTTGGATGATATTTTCCAAGGAGGAGATGTTGCCAAGGACATCATGGAAGTCCGCCGTGGTCAACGAACCATTTACCGAGGTTTGCAAAGACTTTTCGACGCAACTTTGGACAATCCAGGTCTAACAGCGACTCTAGTTCCACTTGGAGACGGCATTCTCATGCTAAGAAAAAATCTAGCAGAAGTAGAGCTTCCTGAGAGCGAATGATTTTCAGAAAAATTTAAGAAATTATAGTAAAATAGATAAGGTAACACTTACCGTAAAAGGAGTAAAAATGAAGAAAAAACTTATGGCAGGAGCCATCACACTTTTATCAGTAGCAACACTTGCAGCTTGTTCAAACAGTTCTGAAGGAAAAGATTTGATCAGCATGAAGGGCGATGTGATTACAGAGCATCAATTCTTTGAAGAAGTAAAGAACAATCCAACTGCGCAACAAGTCTTGCTCAATATGACCATCCAAAAAGTATTTGAACAACAATATGGATCAGAAGTAACGGATAAAGATGTGGATGATGCTGTTGCTGAAGAACAAAAGAAATACGGCAATAGCTACAACAGCGTGCTTCAACGTGCAGGTATGACACCTGAGACTCGTAAAGCTCAAATCCGTACCAGCAAATTGGTTGAATTGGCAGTTAAGAAGGCTGCTGAGAGTGAGTTGACAGACGAAGCTTACCAAAAAGCTTTTGAGTCTTACACACCAGATGTAACAGCTCAAATCATCCGTTTGGATAATGAAGACAAGGCAAAAGAAGTACTTGAGAAAGCTAAAGCAGAAGGTGCAGATTTTGCTCAGTTGGCAAAAGACAACTCTAACGACGACAAAACAAAAGAAAATGGTGGAGAAATCACTTTTGACTCTGCTTCTACAGAACTTCCAGAACAAGTCAAGAAAGCAGCCTTTGCCTTGGATGTGAACGGGGTTTCTGATGTGATTACAGCTACTGGAACACAAGCCTACAGCAGTCAGTTCTACATCATCAAAGTAACGAAGAAAACAGAAAAATCTTCTAATATAGAGGATTACAAAGAAAAATTGAAGACCATTATCTTGACTCAAAAACAAAATGATTCAGCCTTTGTTCAAGGAGTAATTGGTAAAGAATTACAAGCAGCAAACATCAAGGTTAAAGACCAAGCCTTCCAAAACATCTTCACCCAATACATCGGTGGTGGTGACTCAAGCTCAAGCAGCAGCTCTTCATCTAACTAAGAAAGCAAAAAACAAATCTCAAAAGAGATTTGTTTTTTTATACCTGATACTAGAAAATGAGTAAAATTCGAAGGATTAAAGGATAAGAGTTTTTTTCTTTCTGAAAAAGTGGTATAATAGCAATCAAAACTAGAAAATAAAACGGAATTGGGAACAGAAGCGTCTGTTCCTATTAGAGTGGTGAAATATGAAAATTAGTAAAAGGCACCTACTAAACTATTCCATTTTGATTCCTTATTTCCTTTTATCGATTTTGGGACTGATTGTGGTGTACTCGACAACGAGTGCAACCTTGATTGAAGAAGGAAAAAGCGCCTTTCAATTGGTGCGTAACCAGGGGATCTTCTGGATAGCTAGTTTGATTCTGATTGCCTTAATCTATAAATTAAAATTAGGTTTCCTAAGAAACGGACGTCTTATTTTTATCGTAATGATTGTGGAGATGGTTCTTTTAGCTCTGGCGCGACTGGTCGGAACACCTGTCAATGGAGCATACGGATGGATTTCTGTAGGACCTGTAACGATTCAGCCTGCAGAGTACCTTAAGATTATCATCATCTGGTACCTGGCACATCGATTTTCAAAACAACAGGATGAGATTGCGGTTTATGACTTCCAGGTTTTGACACAGAATCAGTGGCTACCTCGAGCTTTTAACGACTGGCGTTTTGTTCTGCTGGTTCTGATTGGTAGTTTGGGAATTTTCCCAGACTTGGGAAATGCGACCATCTTGGTCTTGGTGGCGCTCATCATGTATACGGTTAGTGGGATCGCCTATCGTTGGTTCTCGACCATTCTGGCTCTCTTGGCAGGGAGCTCAATGTTAGTCTTGTCTGTCATTCGCTTTGTTGGGGTTGAAAAGTTCTCTCAAATTCCTGTATTTGGTTACGTTGCTAAACGTTTTAGTGCCTTCTTTAATCCCTTTAATGACTTGGCAGGTGCAGGACACCAGCTCGCAAATTCTTACTATGCAATGGTAAATGGTGGCTGGTTCGGACTGGGACTGGGGAATTCTATCGAGAAGCGTGGTTATCTGCCAGAAGCCCATACGGATTTCGTCTTTTCGATTGTCATCGAGGAGTTTGGATTCGTAGGAGCCAGTATGATTTTGGCTCTACTCTTCTTCTTGATTTTGCGAATCATCTTGGTTGGTATTCGAGCAAAGGACCCCTTTAACTCCATGGTTGCTATTGGTGTCGGAGGAATGATCCTTGTTCAGGTCTTTGTCAATATCGGTGGGATTTCAGGGTTGATTCCTTCTACAGGGGTAACCTTCCCCTTCCTTTCACAAGGTGGGAACAGTCTACTGGTATTATCCGTGGCCATCGCGCTTGTACTAAACATTGATGCCAGCGAAAAACGTGCCAAACTTATCAGAGAATACGAGAATCAAACCGATGAAAATCTGTAAGGATTGAATGGAAAGGAAAGTATATGTCTCTTCAAAAATTAGAAAACTATAGTAATAAAGCAGTAGTCCAAGAAGAAGTCTTGATTCTGACTGAGCTATTAGAAGATATCACAAAAAATATGCTAGCGCCAGAAACCTTTGAAAAGATTATCCAGTTGAAGGAATTATCAACTAGTGAGAATTATCAAGGGCTCAATGACCTAGTGACCAGTCTTTCGAATGAAGAAATGATTTACATTTCACGCTATTTCTCTATCCTTCCACTTTTGATTAATATCTCTGAGGATGTGGATTTGGCCTATGAAATCAATCACCAAAACAATGTGGACCAAGACTATCTAGGGAAACTATCTACAACGATTAAGATGGTAGCTGAAAAAGAAAATGCAGCCGAAATTTTAGAAAAGTTAAATGTCGTTCCTGTCTTAACCGCCCATCCAACGCAAGTACAGCGCAAGAGTATGCTGGATCTGACCAACCATATCCATACGCTTTTGCGCAAGTACCGTGATGTCAAACTTGGCTTGATTAATAAAGAAAAATGGCATACAGATCTCCGTCGTTACATTGAAATTATCATGCAAACGGACATGATTCGTGAGAAGAAATTGAAAGTAACCAACGAAATCACCAACGTGATGGAGTATTACCAAAGTTCTTTCCTGAATGCTGTTCCGCGTTTGACAGCTGAGTATAAAAAATTGGCTAAAGAACAAGGTATCGAGCTCCAACATCCAAAACCAATTACTATGGGGATGTGGATAGGAGGAGACCGTGATGGAAATCCTTTCGTAACTGCGGAAACTCTAAACAAATCAGCCTTGACTCAGTGCGAAGTTATCATGAACTACTATGATGAAAAGATTTATAATCTTTATCGCGAATTCTCACTTTCAACCAGTATTGTGAATGTCAGTGATAAGGTTCGTGAGATGGCGCTGAAGTCACAGGATAACTCCATTTATCGCGAAAAAGAACTCTATCGTCGTGCCCTCTTTGACGTCCAAGCTAAGATGCAGGCAACCAAGGCTTATCTCATTGAAGACAAGGACCTTCAACCTAGATATGCCACTGCAGATGAATTTTATCAAGATTTGTTGGCCATTCGCGACTCTCTCCTTGAGAACAAAGGAGAATACCTGATTTCAGGAGAATTTGTCGAGTTGATGCAAGCTGTCGAAATCTTTGGTTTCTACCTTGCTTCTATCGATATGCGCCAAGATTCTAGTGTTCACGAAGCCTGTGTGGCTGAATTGCTAGCATCAGCTGGTATTAACGACCATTATAGCGACCTTTCTGAAGACGAAAAATGTACCCTCCTCTTAAAAGAGTTGGAAGAAGACCCTCGTATCCTCTCAGCGACTCATGCTGAAAAGTCAGAACTGCTTGAAAAAGAACTCTCTATCTTTAAAGCTGCGCGCAAGTTGAAGGATAAACTGGGTGAAAATGTTATTCGTCAAACCATCATTTCGCACGCAACCAGTGTATCCGATATGTTAGAGCTAGCCATTATGCTTAAGGAAGTCGGCTTGGTGGATGCCCAAAAAGCCCGCGTTCAGATTGTTCCTCTCTTTGAAACGATTGAAGATTTGGATCACTCAGAAGAAACCATGAGAAGATATTTCTCTCTTCCTTTGGCTAAAAAATGGATTGCTTCAAAAGACAACTACCAAGAAATCATGCTTGGCTACTCTGATAGTAACAAGGATGGTGGTTATCTATCATCATGTTGGACCCTCTATAAAGCGCAACAACAACTGACGGCTATTGGGGATGAATTTGGCGTTAAGGTTACTTTCTTCCATGGTCGTGGTGGTACTGTGGGTCGTGGTGGTGGACCAACTTATGAAGCCATCACATCTCAACCACTCAAGTCTATTAAGGACCGTATCCGTCTGACTGAGCAAGGAGAAGTCATTGGAAACAAATACGGTAACAAAGACGCTGCTTATTACAACCTTGAAATGTTGGTTTCTGCAGCCATTAACCGCATGATTACCAAGAAGAAGAGTGATACCAATACGTCAAATCGTTACGAAGCCATCATGGATCAAGTAGTAGACCGTAGTTATGATATCTACCGTGATTTGGTCTTTGGAAATGAACATTTCTATGACTATTTCTTTGAATCAAGTCCAATCAAGGCTATTTCAAGCTTCAATATCGGTTCGCGTCCAGCAGCTCGTAAGACCATCACTGAAATTGGCGGTTTGCGTGCTATTCCTTGGGTCTTCTCATGGTCACAAAGTCGTGTCATGTTCCCTGGATGGTACGGAGTTGGATCAAGCTTTAAAGAGTTTATAGATCAAGATCCGAAGAATATCGAGTTTCTTCGTGACATGTACCAAAACTGGCCTTTCTTCCAATCTTTGCTTTCCAATGTAGACATGGTCTTGTCTAAGTCTAATATGAACATTGCTTTTGAATATGCCAAGCTCTGTGAAGACGAAGAAGTACAAGCTATCTACTATACTATTTTAGATGAATGGCAGTTGACTAAGGACGTTATTTTAGCTATCGAAGGTTATGACGAACTCTTGGCAGAAAACTCTTACCTAAAAGACAGTCTAAACTATCGTATGCCTTACTTTAATATCCTGAACTACATCCAGTTGGAGTTGATCAAACGTCAACGTCGCGGCGAATTGTCAGCTGACGAAGAAAAACTGATCCATACAACTATTAACGGAATTGCAACTGGTTTACGTAATTCAGGCTGATATTCTACAAACTTCCTCTTTTATAAAGGGGAAGTTTTTGAATTGTTTAAAAAATTCTAAAAATAGCCTTGACAAGTAGTTGAAAAATGATATAATTTAAACATTCAGAAAGTAATCATTGAAGTTTTTTAGAGAGTCTGTGGTTGGTGAAAGCAGATAGATGAAATTGATGAAATTGGGCTGAATGTACTTAAGAATTTGAAATCATAAAAATTCGGTGAGCACACCTTACAGTGCAACTCGTTATTGCGAGAAAGAGCGATAGGAATATTTCCTATAATTGAGGTGGCACCGCGCATCGACGTCCTCACACAAGTTTTTTGTGTGAGGACTTTTTCTATGGGGAGGAAAGATATTGGAATTTAAACGATGGCATCGCTTGATGATGTGATTTAACAAGTTAAGGTAAAAGAATTAAGGAGAAAGAAAAATGAAAAATAAACGTTTGATTGGAATTGTCGCTGGATTAGCAGTATTGGTAGTGGCCAGCTTGATTTATTCATCTATGAACAAGCCGGTAGCTAAGGAAGAGCAAAAGGTTGCTAAGGTTGGTGTCCTTCAATTTGTTAGTCACCCATCCTTGGACTTGATTTACCAAGGGATTCAAGATGGATTAGCTGAAGAAGGCTATAAGGACGACCAAGTAAAAATCGACTTTATGAACTCTGAAGGCGATCAGAGCAAGGTTGCAACCATGAGTAAACAATTGGTAGCAAATGGAAACGACGTTGTTGTTGGGATTGCGACACCAGCTGCTCAAGGACTTGCTAGTGCTACAAAAGACCTACCTGTTATCATGGCTGCTATTACAGACCCAATCGGTGCTAACTTGGTTAAAGATTTGAAAAAACCAGGTGGCAACATCACAGGGGTATCAGACCATAACCCTGCTGAACAACAAGTGGAATTGATTAAAACTTTGACACCAAATGTCAAAACAATCGGCGCTCTCTACTCAAGCAGTGAAGATAACTCAAAATCACAAGTTGAAGAATTCAAGGCTTATGCTGAAAAAGCAGGTTTGACAGTCGAAACATTTGCCGTTCCATCAACCAATGAAATTGCTTCAACAGTTAATGTCATGACAAGTAAGGTTGATGCGATTTGGGTTCCAATTGACAACACCATCGCATCCGCATTCTCAACAGTTGTTTCAAGCAACCAAACAGCTAAAAAGCCAATCTACCCAAGTGCCACTGCCATGGTAGAAGCAGGTGGATTAGCATCTGTAGTAGTTGACCAACACGATCTTGGAGTGGCTACTGGTAAGATGATTGCCAAAGTTTTGAAAGGTGAAAAACCAGCTGATACGCCAGTTAATGTCTTTTCAACTGGTAAGTCAGTGATTAACAAAAAACTAGCGCAGGAACTTGGTATCACCATTCCTGAGTCCGTTCTAAAAGAAGCAGGACAAGTGATTGAATAAAGATAAAGGAGGAGCTGGGCACATCTCCTCCCATTTTTACTAAAGAAAGAAATGAGTGAAAGATTATGATAGTATCCATTATTTCTCAGGGGATGGTCTGGGCGATTCTAGGTTTGGGAATCTTTATGACTTTCCGAATTTTGAATTTTCCAGATATGACTACTGAAGGCTCTTTTCCTCTAGGAGGAGCAGTAGCTGTAACCTTGATAACACAGGGAGTCAACCCATTTTTAGCGACCTTAGCTGCAGTAGGAGCGGGCTGTCTAGCTGGAATGGCGACGGGACTCTTGTATACTAAAGGAAAAATCCCAACCCTCTTATCAGGGATTCTAGTCATGACTTCCTGCTATTCCATCATGCTCATGATTATGGGACGTGCCAACTTGGGGCTTCTTGGGACCAAGCAAATTCAAGATGTCTTGCCTTTTGATTCGGATCTCAATCAACTCCTGACGGGATTAATCTTTGTAGCTCTTGTAATTGGTCTCATGCTCTTTTTCCTTGATACCAAACTAGGTCAGGCCTACATCGCTACTGGTGATAATCCTGATATGGCTCGTAGCTTTGGTATCAATACGGGTCGTATGGAACTCATGGGCTTGGTTCTCTCAAATGGGATTATCGCGTTTGCAGGAGCCTTAATTGCTCAACAAGAAGGATACGCGGATGTTTCACGAGGAATTGGCGTGATTGTCGTAGGGCTTGCTAGCTTGATTATTGGTGAGGTTTTGTTCAAGAGTTTGACCTTGGCAGAGCGACTCATGACCATCGTTGTGGGGTCAATTGCTTATCAGTTCCTCGTTTGGGGAGTGATTGCTCTTGGGTTTAACACAAGTTATCTTCGTTTGTACAGCGCCTTAATTTTGGCAGTTTGTCTCATGATTCCAACCTTCAAAAGCAAATACCTGAAAGGAGTCAAGTTTAGCAAATGACAGCAATTGTAGAATTAAAAAATGCTACCAAAGTCATTACGAATGGCTTTGATGAGGAAAAAATCATTCTGAATGATGTTTCTCTTGAAATTTTCGAACATGATTTCATTACCATCCTAGGTGGAAATGGAGCTGGAAAGTCAACTCTTTTTAACACTATTGCAGGCACCTTACCTTTAACAAGTGGAAGTATCCGTATCATGGGTGAGGATGTGACGCATTTTTCACCTGAAAAGCGGGCTAAGTACTTGTCTCGTGTCTTTCAGGATCCTAAGATGGGTACGGCTCCACGGATGACGGTAGCGGAAAATCTCTTGATTGCCAAGTTTCGTGGTGAGAAGAGAGGACTCCTTCCTAGAAGACTTTCAAGCCATCGGGAAGAGTTTCAGACAACCATTGAAAAAGTGGGAAATGGTCTTGAAAAACATCTCGACACTCCGATTGAGTTTCTTTCAGGTGGACAACGTCAGGCCTTGAGTCTCTTGATGGCAACCTTGAAGCGGCCTGAGTTGCTCTTGTTGGATGAACACACAGCAGCTCTTGACCCAAAGACCAGTGTGGCCTTGATGGAATTAACAGATGAGTTTGTCAGCAAGAATCATCTGACAGCCTTGATGATTACCCACCATATGGAAGATGCTCTCAAGTATGGAAATCGTCTCATTGTTATGAAGGAAGGACGAATCATCCAAGACCTCAATAAAGAAGAAAAAGCTAAGATGAAAATTTCAGACTACTATCAATTATTTGAATAGATGAGTGAAGTAATCATCAAAAAATAGTGAAAATTAACTTAGAAACATGGAAGTGTTTCTGAGTTTTTTATATCCTCTTTCTATCTAGAAAAATAAGGCAAAGAGAATTACGGAAAGCGTATGAAATGGTTTACTTTTTTTCAGAAATAAGCTATACTAGTTTACGTGAAACTATGATAAGATGGAGGTATTGTGTATGGTTGACAAGCAAGTCATTGAAGAAATCAAAAACAATGCCAACATTGTGGAAGTCATAGGTGATGTGATTTCTTTACAAAAGGCTGGACGGAACTATTTAGGGCTCTGTCCTTTTCATGGTGAAAAGACCCCCTCTTTCAACGTTGTGGAAGACAAGCAGTTTTATCACTGTTTTGGATGTGGGCGTTCAGGAGATGTCTTTAAGTTCATCGAAGAATACCAAGGTGTGTCCTTCATGGAAGCCGTTCAGCTCTTAGGAGAGCGCGTCGGTATTCAACTGGCTACGCCGGTACAGTCTCGTCCTCAACAAACTTCCCCTCATCAAGCTCTATACGATATGCATGAAGAAGCTGCCCGTTTTTACCATGCCATCCTCATGACGACCAAGATGGGAGAAGAAGCAAGGGCTTATCTCTACAAACGCGGATTGACAGATGATGTTCTGAAGCACTTCCAGATTGGACTAGCTCCAGCAGAGAGAACCTATCTCTATCAACGTTTGGCTGACAAGTTTGAGGAAAAGGATTTATTGGATTCGGGCTTGTTTTATCTGTCAGATGGTAATCAATTTTATGATACTTTTTTTGGACGGATCATCTTTCCTTTGACCAATGACAAGGGGCAGGTTATTGCATTTTCAGGTCGTATCTGGCAAGAAACGGATAGTCAGACTGCCAAATATAAAAATAGCCGCTCGACTGCAATTTTTAACAAGAGCTACGAATTGTATCATCTGGACAAGGCAAAAAAGGGAACAGGTAAGATTACAGAGCTCTATCTGATGGAAGGCTTCATGGATGTGATTGCAGCCTACCGTGCTGGTATAGAAAATGCTGTAGCTTCCATGGGAACAGCCTTAAGCAAGGAGCATGTTGATCACCTCAAACGCTTTACCAAAAAAATTGTTCTCAGCTACGATGGCGACAAGGCAGGGAAGGCAGCAACAGCCAAGGCTCTAGAGGAGTTAAAAGACTTTTCAGTGGAGGTTGTTCGAGTACCTGATGCCATGGACCCAGATGAGTATTTGCAAAAGAATTCTGCTGAAGACCTGGCTTACCTTTTAACCAAGACTCGTATCAGTCCTATAGAGTTCTATATTCACCAGCTCAAGCCGGAAAATAGTGATAACTTGCAGGCGCAAATTGAGTTCATTGAAATAATTGCACCCCTAATCGCCAAAGAAAAGTCTATCACTGCCCAGAATTCTTATATCCACATTCTGGCGGATAATCTACCTTCTTTTGATTACCAGCAGGTGGAACAGATAGTAAATGAAAATCGAATTGTTCAAAGGCAGGAAAGAGTCAAAGAGGAGCAACCTCCAGCAACGATTAGTTTACCTGTAACGCGGCAACTGACAGCAGTCATGAGAGCAGAGGCACATCTCCTCTATAGGATGGCTGAGAACCCAGTTGTGTTAAATGACTACCGATTAAGAGAAGATTTTTTCTTTGATACCCCAGAATTTCAGATTCTTTACGAATTATTAAGTGAGCAGGGAGAAATCGGCTCAGAGGAGCTTTCTCATCAGACGCCTGAGGTTGAAAATGCTTGGTACCACGTGCTTAGCTTGGATTTGCCAGCTGAGATGTTGCCTCAAGAGCTAGCGGAGGTCGAAGCGACTCGAAACCGTGCCCTCCTCAGCAAGGACAACTTACGAATTAAAAAGAAAGTGCAGGAAGCTAGTCATGTAGGAGATACAGACACAGCCTTGGAAGAATTGCAACGATTGATTTCCCAAAAGAGAAGAATGGAGTAATAATGGCAACAAAACAAAAAGAAGTAACGACATTTGATGTGCAAGTAGCAGACTTTATCCGTAACCACAAAAAAACAGGAACAGCAACAGATGACGAAATCAATTCAAGTCTGGTTATTCCGTTTGCCCTTGATGCAGACGGCATTGAAGACTTTTTGCAACGGATTCAGGATGCTGGAATTTCTATCACAGATAATGAAGGAAATCCAAGTGCGCGTGTGCTTAGTGCAGAAGAAGAGCCAGAACTCAGTGATGAGGACTTGATTGGCTCAACTTCTGCCAAGGTTAATGACCCAGTCCGTATGTATTTGAAGGAAATCGGGGTGGTTCCTCTCTTGACTAACGAAGAGGAAAAAGAATTGGCCCTAGCAGTTGAGGCTGGTGATATTGAAGCCAAACAACGTCTTGCAGAAGCCAACCTTCGTTTGGTGGTTTCGATTGCTAAGCGCTACGTAGGGCGTGGCATGCAGTTTCTTGACTTGATCCAAGAAGGAAACATGGGCTTGATGAAGGCTGTTGACAAGTTTGACTATTCAAAAGGATTTAAGTTTTCAACTTACGCAACTTGGTGGATTCGTCAGGCGATTACCCGTGCCATTGCTGACCAGGCCCGCACTATTCGTATCCCTGTCCACATGGTTGAAACCATTAACAAGCTTGTCCGTGAACAGCGGAATCTCCTTCAAGAATTGGGGCAAGATCCAACTCCTGAACAAATCGCTGAGCGTATGGATATGACACCTGACAAGGTCCGTGAAATCCTAAAGATTGCCCAAGAACCAGTATCACTTGAAACACCGATTGGTGAAGAGGACGATAGTCATCTTGGGGACTTTATCGAAGACGAAGTGATTGAAAATCCAGTAGACTACACAACTCGTATCGTTTTGCGTGAGCAGTTGGATGAAGTTTTGGATACTCTCACAGACCGTGAAGAAAACGTCTTGCGCTTGCGCTTCGGGCTAGATGATGGGAAAATGCGTACTCTTGAAGATGTTGGGAAAGTCTTTAACGTGACTCGTGAGCGTATTCGTCAGATTGAGGCCAAGGCTTTGAGAAAATTGCGCCAACCAAGTCGTAGCAAACCCCTTCGTGATTTTATTGAAGACTAAGAGTGAGGAATAACATGGCTTATACAGAAGAGCAAATTGAAACGATCAAAACACGCATTTTAAATGCCTTGGAAGAA